>CAZTLX010000035.1:0-25477 GCA_964614575.1 uncultured Phycisphaeraceae bacterium
GGCCGCGGTGGGATTCGAACCCACGATGAGCAAGCTCAACGGATTTGCAATCCGCCCCATTAGTCCACTCTGGCACGCGGCCGCGTGAGAATCGGGCATTGTAGCGATCCGCTGCCTGGCTGTCGCGGCTGGGAGCGGGCGGTGCAGGATAAAGACCTTTGCCCTATGACACCAAAGTGGTATGACAGGCATTCCTGCCTTGTATGGTGTTATCGACCGAAGGCCGAAGGGATGATGAGATGGCCCTGCGGCCATCGACAGACAAGAATGTCTGTCCTACCTTGATCCGTACAAGGCTGGCCGCCGGGTAAATGTCTTCACCCTGGCGGGCGGTGTCAGGTGAGGCGGAACACCCGGGTCAGCGGGCCGGGGGCATCGAAGTGGATGCGGCCCGCGTCGGTGGGGATAGGCTCGCCGGTTACCAGATCGGTCACGGTTGGGCTTCCGGGCACCTGCACGGCATGGGGTCCCGGCGCGGCGGTGTGCAACGCGACACAGGCGTGATCGGCCATGACCACGCCATCGTTATGGCAATAGACGTGGGCACCGCCCAACTCCGCTGCACCACGCCAAAACGCGGGGGGCAGCGGCACGGTGGTGGTGAAGACCGAGTGCCACAATGCGTCGGCGTCGCCGAGGGTTTTGACCGCGAGGCCGGTGAGGTTGCGGCCGAGCGTCGTCCAGGCATAGCCGAGCGCGTGGCCGTCGGTGGGGAACAGCACCGGGCCGAACGCGATCGGCCCGCCGAGTGTGCCGCTGCCGGTTAAACCTGAAGTGAGCGGGTGATCGAAATCACAAATGAGCGTGCGGCGCTGCAGGTTGCCCTCGCGCAGCGTGAAGTTAAACCCGGTCAGGGCGGCGGCGTGATCGGCGCTGAGCGTGCGTCCGTCGCTGATCGCGGTGCCCGGCCCCCAGACGACCACGCGGCCGCGGCCGAGCACGTGCTTGTGCAACATCGCGCGGCGCGCCTCATCGATGCGGAAAAGGTTGGGGAAGTAAAACACGCGGTGGTCGGGCAGCATGTCGAGCGCGAGGTCGTCGAGAAGGTAGATGCGGTACGGCACGCCGCAGTGCGCAAGCCCGTCGCGGACCTGCCACATGATCGCTTCGTTGGCGAAAGCCCCGTTGCCGTTGGTTTCATAGACGGCGGTGTCGTCGAGGATGACCGCGATGCCCGGCACATCCCGATGCTCCCAACTCAGCGATTCTTCCATCACCTGCATCTGCCGCCGGATGATCGGCGCGAAGGCGGGGTCGGCGAACCAGTCGGTGTGCACATCCATGTAGTAGCTGTGGATGCCGCGGGTGATGGACGCGGCGACGTTGCGCCACGTGATCGCCTCGAATTCGGCCACATCTTTCGCGGAGCCGAAGACCGGCCCATCGCTGCCGGTGAAGCTGCGGGTGTCCATCTCGCAGAGGAAGAGCTTGTTGCGCAGCACGCAGGTGTCGGCTGCGCCTTCGGGTTCGTAGATTCCGCCGAGGCCGCGGGCCTGATAGTCGTGCGGCGTGATCAAGCCGTCGATCCCCTGCGTGTCGAGCAGCGCGGCCGCATCGGTGTGGCCCGAGCCGGCGAGCATGTCGTGATAGCACACCGGCCAGCTTCGGCCTTCCTCGAAGAACGAGCGGTTGTCCCAACCCTGCATCGGCTGCTTGAGCGCATCGATCACGAACACGCGCTGCCTATCGGTGCCCGTGCGGTGCGCTTCACCGATCGCCGTAACCTGTCGGCCAAAGAGTACGCGGCAGCACTTGAGGTAGTCGCGCAGCGGGGCGTTGTCCGGCCCGGCCTGGAAGAACGGCGAGGCCACCACGTCGCGCACCTCGCCCCGCAATGAGTCGCGCGGCAACGGCGGCCGATCGAGCGACACCGTGTCATCGCCCCACGCCTCACGCAGCGCGGCATCTTCGGCGTACACCGCACGCAGGTAATCGCGCCAGGCGTCGGCGAACACGGCGCTGTGGTCGATCAGGTGCCCGTCGGCCAGCGGCGCGTGCGTGCCTTCCATGCGCATGCCGGTCCAGTAGCCGATCAGGCGTTCGCTCCACGGCTGCTGCTCACAGTGGCGGATGACCGCGGCGACGTACGCGGCAAAATGCGCGCGGTAGAGCGGGGAGGCGAGCGACGGGCAGGCGTGCGGTTTGCCGGTCTCATCGGTAAACAACTGGTCCTGATGAAGATCGCGCCAGCTCGCCGGTTCATCGTTGCAGAAGCGGACGAACAGCAGCGCGTCCGGCCGGGCGTCGAGGATGAACTGCGCCTGCTCCTCAAGGCTCGGGGTCACGGTCGGCAGCAACGGTGCCTGGCTGATCTGATCGCCAACCCAGAACGGCGTGGCGGTGTAGTCGCCCTCCTCGGTCTGCGCCCGGGGCACGTTGATGAAGAACACGCGGGTCGGCAGATCGAGGAACCGCTGGGTCTGTATGAAGAACAGCTCGGGACGCTTGGTCGGGCTGTAGGCGGTGAACACGATCGGCTCGCCATCGATTTCGATGACGGGCTTGCCAAAGTACGGGGTGACGCGGGCGGCGACGGGCATAGGCGGGTAATTAGCCGGGGAGGATGCGGTAGGTTGTCGGCAGCGTATTGGTCTGGTGATAGTACAGCCAACCGACGACAATCCAGCCGAGCATCGCCAGCACCTCGCCGGCGATGATGCCGACCATGAGTGGCGTAAGGCCCTTGTACGCGTTGATCCCGCCGAACTTTAGCGCCGCGACCTTGATCAGCCAGCCGAGGAGGAACGACCAGCCGAACCACATGGATGGCAGCGTACCGACGATCACGAAGATGACCGGGTGCAGCGGCCACCAGGGCAGGCGCAGCATCGCGAAGGCGCAGGTCAGCACCATCGCCAGGCCGATCGTGGTGAAGACGATCACGCCCGGCTCGTGGCCGAGGCCGTCCAGCCAATCCCAACCGCCCGCCGCTTGCGCCTGGCCAAACGTGCCCATCGCCTGGGCGTCGCTGACCTGCCGGGCCATCGTGTCGAAGGGCATGGCGGGTACGGCAAACTGCGCGATCCAGTCGCGCTGATCGGTGCCGACGCGGTACTGCGTGGTGAGTGTGAATGCCCCGGCGACCAGGAACCCGGCGACCGCCACGCCGCCGAGCCACGGCGCGATGCGGGCCGGGCGGACCTCGGCGCGCTCGGCAAGCTTGAGGCCGTTGGCCAGGAACGTCATCAGCGCCTGCCGCGGATCGGCCAGGAGCATGACGTTGGCGATCAGCAGCACCAGCAGCGGTGTCGGTCCGATGGTCGTGAAGCCGAACCACGCGAGCAGGATCAGCCCCGGCGCGTAGCCGATCTGCACGAAGATCATCCCGGTCTCGACGTTGATGCGGGTGATGACCAGGAACATCAACAGCGCCAGCAGCACGAACAGCAGCGCCAGCGACCAATGCACCCCGGCGGTGCTCAGCCAGATCGTGGACACCGCCACCAGCACCGCGAGCAAGCGGCCGGCCCAGACGCAGGCGGGCGGCACCTCGCGTCTGGTTGGCACCCCGACCATCCGCGTCAGCACCGCCGCGTAGTGGTTACGCCCGACGTAAGCCACCATTGCCGCGATGCCCAGGCACGCGCCGAGGCTCAGCGATTGCTGCGCGAAGCCCCCGGCGGCGGTGTTCATCGACAGGCCGTTGGCGATCAGCAGCCCGCCGAACATCACCCACAATGGGTTGGCCAGCCCCACGCTCAGCGACACCCGCGTGCTCACGAACCACGTGAACGCGATCACCGAAGGGATGAGCGTCAGTTTGAACAGCGAACCCGCGCCGTCCGCGCGCGACGCGTTGGGGAACAGCGGTTGCAGCGCGGCAAAGCTGTAGCTGGTCGGGATGTCGATGATGCTCAGGCCCCACGCGTAAAGCCCGTTGATCAGGTGCAGCCCGACCATGGCCAGCAGCCCGCCCACGAACAGCTTGTTGAAGCGGGGGCCGTCTGCCGCGGCCGGCACCAGTTGCCGGAAGAACGCGACGATCGGATACGCCACCTGCTCGTTGGTTGACCACTGCGGGTGGACGATCACGGCCAGACACAAGCCAGCCAGGCCGAGCAACAACGCGAGCCCGCCCCAGCGCACCAGCACCGGCCACCACGCATCCCACGGCACATCACCGACACCGGCATGATCGCCGAGCCCGCTGCGCAGGCCCTGCACGACGTGGTCGTCGTCGCGCCCGTCTAACAACAGCACGCTGCCGCCCTCGGGCACGTGGCTCATCACCTCGGCGGCTTTCCAGTTGACGCGCTGCTGCACAAGTTGGGCGGGCTGGGCCTGGTTGGTGGCGAACCAGCGGAAGAACCCGTTGCCCGGCAGGCCACAACCCGCCAGCCCCAGCGCGGCGATGATCAGCAACTCGCAAGGCCGCAGCGCAAAGGCCCGACCCCAACGACCGGCCACGATCGCCAGCAGCGCCAGCAACACCACCGGCCCGACCACCGCCGCGGGCAGGAAGTGACCGATCAGCGGCGTCTGTCGGACCACCGAATCGTTGAAGTACGTCGTCGCACCGATCGCCAACGCGAGCAGCACACCGATCACCACGCTGCGCCAGGTCATACCAGGGTTCCCATCCGCCGCGTGGCCGCTGGCTTAACGTTCGAAGCGCGGCAGTTCGCCGCTCCAATCGACCACCAGCCGATCGCCCCCCTGCTCGACCGTCAGCACGCTGCCATTGAGGTTCACGACCGGGCTCTCGAACACAGGCCAGGCATCAAGGTCCAACGGCTCGCCATTGATCGACACCTTAGGCGCCAGCAGGATGATCTCGCCGTCGTCCGGCGCGATGTCCGGATCGTACTGCATCTGTAGCTCGTCGCCCGCGGTGTTGCGGTAGGTCGCCGTCAGCGTTGACCAATCGACGGACAACTCGTTCTTCTGTACGGCATCCATGAACGCCTCGAATGAGCCGTGTTCTTGCTCCGTGCTCATTTCGATGACGAAGCCGGTCTGGGCTTCCCGACTCTTGATCGTGAAGAAGTCTTCCGTGCTTGTCTTGTCCAGTTCGTGGCCGGGTTTGAGCACGCGGATGCCGACAAACACGTCGCCGTCGCGGAAGTAGTACGCGTCGTCGCGCGTGGTCAGCTCCTGCACCGTCGCGGGGAAACGCACGGTGCCGAGCTTGATGAGGTTTTCGATGTGCTCGCTGCGTTGATTGGCCCAGTAGCGCTCATCACCCACGGTGGCCCACGGGTCGGCCTGCGGGATGTTGAACATGACGATCGCGGTGTTCTTGTAGGCGGCACACTGCTGGAACGGCGAGTGGAGCTCCCGACGATGGTCCTCGCCCTTGTTGCTGTACCAGTAGAGGTGCGACGCCTCGATCACGCGGTAGCGGTGTTCCGATTCCCAGGCGATGCTGAACATGTCGTAGTCGATGAAGAACTGCCGGGGGTTGAAGCGCTGGGCAATCGGCGAGCCGATCGCATACCGCGGGTGGCGATACACGTAGCGTTTGGTTTCGACGTGCCTGGCCTTGCCCCATTCGTTGAAACCACTGAGCCCGCTGCGCAGCTCGTAGGGCGTGCCTGCGCCCTGCGCGATTCGCGTGACGACGTCCGGGCAGCGCCAGGTGGTGGTGGCGAAGAACACGGCGAACGGCGGCTCACCGGCGCTGGTCAAGTCGTTAGCGTACACGCGGTTCTGCCCCCAGAGCAGCCACGCCATCGTGTGATGGATCGGGGTGAAGCGCCAGGCGCGCAGGTCTTGCGGGGAGAATCGCATCTGTTGCGAGCGGCGGTTGTGCGGCGGCATCAGGTGGCCATCGAAGTTATTCACCGCCACGGTTGCGACGTGGTAGGTCACGAGCGCATCGGCCAGGTCGCGCACCTCCGGGTCCTCCGCGAAGTCGTAGAGCCCCAGCAGCGGGTAGGCGTTGAGCAGCGCGTAGGAGGGCGAGAGCTGTTCGTTGTTGCCGATGCGATAAAACCCCTTGCCGCGGGCGATCAACTTCTGCTTCGCCTCGGCCATCATCTGCACACTGGTCAGCTCGCGACCGCCGACCCGCCAGGTGTGGTCGGGGAAGTATTGCGCGACCAGGTACGCGCTGGCGACGCGCATCGCGGCGTGGTTCTCGGTGCCGTGGCCCAGCCAGTCGCGCACGTTGGTGAGATTCTGCTTGAGCCGGGCCATCTGCTCGTCGCTGAACTTATCGCCGTACATGTGCAAAGCACGGGCGAGCCAGGGGTAGTCGAAGTACTCGTCGGACTTGACCGGGTACTTGGACAGGTACTCGAGAGCCTCGGCGTCGTTGCCGTCGGTCACCGCGAGGCGGGCAAACGCATCGGGGATGCCGGTCTTCTGGTGCCCGCGGATCTTCTTGCCGCGGAACAATTCGAGCATCCATGCCGAACGCTTCTCGAAGTCGAGGCCGTCGGGGGCCTGCGGGTTGGCCGGTTGACCTGCGGCCGAGAGCGCCAGGCTCAACGTCAACAAGCCGGACAGGGTTATGGAGATCAGATTAAGTTTCATTACATCACCTTTGGTCAGGATTTGTCGTTATTGCGTATCCGCCGCGGCCGCGGCCAGCCGCTCGGCGAGCTTGTCGGCGTCGGGCGTGGGCTTGTGGTTGATCGGCACCACGCGTGCCGGTTTGCCGTCGATCTTCACCGACGCGGCCTCGATCACCTCGCCGTTCTTGCTTACTTTCGCGTCCTCGGCGAGGCCCTCGATGACCAGCACGGTGGCGAAGTTGTCGCCGGGCATGGCGTTTGGGTGGTTCTCGTGGAAGACCTCGACCGCGCCGTCGGGGTGGACGATGACGTCAAAAAGGTTGACCCGGCCGTCGGTCCGCAGGCGTCGTTCGCCGGGCAGCGTCAGATCGAGCATTGATCCTTTGGGGGTGGGGATCATGGCGCGGAAGGTGCCGGTGATCGGCTCGTGCTGGAGGTAGGCCGATGCCCCCGCGCGGTGCCGCAGCGTCGCGCCGCCCTTGGCCAGTTGGCCGCCCTCGCCGGCCTGGGAGGTGCTGGTGTCGCGGAGGATGCCGTCGGCGGGATACGCCGGCCCGCCGTTAATCTGCCGGACGAACTTCTCGCCGCCGACCCCGCCGGTTGCCCCGTCGGGGTTGACGGTCGGGATCGACGCCTCGATCACATCGTCACCGCTGCGTACCGTCACCGCGTGCCGTTTCTGATCGGCATCGAAGGCCTGCTCGATCGCCACGCCGGCCATGTGCGACTGGAACGCCTCGAAGCTATCGAAGTCCTCGGCATCGGCGAACTCGATATAGAAACCACCGTGCGCGGCATCGATCTTCTCGAAATCGTCGCGGCCGTGGGCCAACGGCTCGTCACGGCGGAAGAAGTAGTTGTCGATCACTACGGTCGGCGTGACCTCGATCTTGCTCCACTCCTGCGTCTGGCCGGGGTGGATCGAGACCTCGGTGTCCCGGCCAAGGTCGGCCGACTCAAGCGGGATGATGCCCAGGTAGGTCACGCCATCTTGCACGGTGATGACCTGCCCCTGCTTCGCGGTGACCGGCAGCGAAGTTACGGCCTGGCCATCGACATGGAACCGCCAGCCGCGCTGATCTTCGGGTTCAAGGTTGAACAGCGCGATGCTGGTCTGCAGTGAGTTGACCTCGTGGACCGAGCCGTCGCCCGGGAAGCCCACGCCCTTGTCGTTGTTCCACATCTTGAACGGGCTGCCCAGCACGATCATCTTGTTTACGTGCTGCAGCGCCGCGGTCTGGCCGCTGCGTCCCAGGTGCCCGCTGCCGGTGTTGTGGAAGCGGGTTTCGTTGAAGCCGAAGCGCACGTCCATCAGGCGGACTTCGTGGTTGATCTTGACCGGTTGGTCTTTCGCGCGCCAGTGGCCCATGATCTGGATGCGGGGCATCGCGGTGTCGATGGTCGCCAGGCCGAAGTGCCGGCCCAGGTACGCCCTGCGCCAGTGCTGATCGTTCTTGTGCGTCGCGTGATACGGGATGGGCTTGTCATCCACGAGGTTCGCGGTCCACAGCGGGGCCCAAGGCTGCGGCATCGCCTGCAGCGCGATGATGGCCGGGGCTACCTCATGGCCGATCAGCTTCGAGCCGGGCACCAGCGTCTGCTCCTGATCGAAGTCGAACAGGGCACCGTCTTTGGACAGCGTGTGCATGATGAACTGGATGCCGTCGGTGGTGACGAGCATGTGCTCCAGCGAGGTGCGGCTCGACGGGGCGATGAAACGCTTGAGCGCGGGGTGCCACGCGGCGGTCAGCTCTTCGAGGTTGTAGGCCACGACGCTGCGGCCGAGGACGCGGTCGTACTGCGTCGGGCCAAAGTCCGCCACGGTCTTGTTGCCGCTGAGCGTGATCGAGTAGTAGTAGTGGTCGATGTGCTCCTGGCTCGAGCCGTTGCGCCAAGACCACAGGCCCAGCGGGAAGTTCTGGAAGCCGTGGCGGCCGTCGGCCATGGGGATCGGTGCATCGATGATCGCCCCGCCCAGCAGCGCCCCGGCCGAGGCGGAGGTGTTGAAGTTCTGCGTGCTGATGGTCCAGTTAAAGCCCGCGCGATAGAAGCTCTTGTTGCCCCGCCAGTCACCGGTCTTCTCCCAGTAGGTGTCGGTGACATACGTCGAGGTGCCGCCCTTCTTCTTGCCGGCCAACTGGTCGGCCATGGGATGGATCAACCCGCCGTCGATGTGGTCCTGATCGCGGTGCTTGTTGGGCGGCGCGTTCTCGCGATCGGGCATCAGCCACCCGGTCCAGTAGGTCTTGATCGCGTCCTTGGCCGGCTCGGGCAGCGCCTCGCCGTAGCTGTAATACTGCGCCATCTCCTTGGCGGCCTCGAACCCCGACCAGCCGCGCGGCTGGCGTGCCAGTACGCCATCGACCCACGCCTTGTATCGCTCGTAAAACGGGGCCGGCAGGTTCCCCTCGCCGCGGACGAACTTGCCGTACATGTTGCGCGTAACGTGGCTGGACAGGAAGATGTCGAAGAACATCTCCTGATCGATCTCGCCGGTGTGCTGCTTACCGACGTCCTCCATCGCCCGCACCTCGCGGACGCGCTGCCACTGCCAGTCGGGCATCCAGTCAGGCTGGCTCATCACCTTTTCGTTGAAGGCAAGCAGTTCCTCTTCACTCATCAGCCGGGCGTGCGGCTCGCCGCCCTCGCCCGAGGCCTTGAGCGCCGCGGCGAGCCGATCGATCTGCTGTGCTTCGGGCAGGCTGACGGATTCGCCGCCGCCATCCTTGAAATGCACGACCAGCTTCGGTGTCTGCAGCAGGATCGCCCGGCCGCCGGTCGCGGTGGCCCACTCGTACACGCCGTTGAAGTAGCGGTGGTCGTAGGTCTCCCACTTGGCCAGCACGAAGCCGTTGTCGGTCAGCACGCGCAGGCGTTCGCCCAGCGTCTTGCCGTAGGACTCATCGTTGACGACCTCGGTCACGTCCATCTGCCCGATCGGCTCATAGGAGGAAACCTCGCTCGGCCCGAAGCGCGTCGCGAAGCGGTCGGCCGCGTCATCCTGCGCACCGCTGTGATCCCAGTAGCCGGCGCCGTTGATAAAGGCGTTCCAGGTCGGGGCGGTGTCCGGATCGGCCGCAGACCACGGCCGTCGCAGCGCCCAGCCGATCACGTGCCAGTTCGGGTCGTGCGCCCGGTACATCTTGTCCACGCCCCAGTTCCGCCGCGCGGTGTACCCGCCGGTCTGCGGGTCCCAGAAGTCCTTGCCGTGCTGCGGCCAAAGCTCGTGGTCGCGGTAGGGCAGGATGAGTTGCACCTTCTCGATCGAGGCACCGGCGCTTAGCCGCTCGGCGATCCGCTCGGCCGCGCCGGGGAAGCGCACCAGCACGCGTCGATTGAGCGCATCGATCGCGATCGGCCCGGGCTTGCCCTCACGTTTGCTCGGGTGCCAGACCGCGGTGGGGTGCTGGTCGCGCACCTCCGGGTCGGTAAACTCGATTGCGCCCTCGGCGGCCAGAGGAACCGAGACGTCCCACATCGTGCGGAAGCCGCTGATGCCCACCAGCTCGGGCTCTTCAAAGATCAGTTTGTCTTGAGCGGTCGCCGCCGAGGCCCCGGTCAGGCCGAGGCACAGCGCCGCCGCGATCACTCGCATGCGTTTCATCGTTCACCTTTCGGGTTCAATTCAGATCAGTCGGGAGTCTTGAGGTTTATCCGGGTTCGCGGCGTCGGCCTTAACCGAACGCCGAAGCCGAGACGTAGTCGCGCGCCGCCGGTTCGACATCGATTGCCGGCAGGGCCGCGGGGGTTACGGTCTGTTGTGATCGCCGCACTTCGGGCAGCTCGTCTCCGAACTTCGCGGCATAGTGAACGGTCTTGAGCCGCAGCGTCCGCCGCTTCTCGGCTTCGGGTGTAGGTGCCATCGCCAACACCGCGTCGTCCATCACCTCCGCCAGGTCGTAGCCGATGAACGTCACCGGCACGTGGTGCGGCGGGGGCAGCGGGTAGTTGCAGTGCGCGATGACCAGCACGTCTTCCGGGCAACGCACCTTCGCGTCGCGCAGCGCCTTGGTCACCGGCTCGACCATGTGGTCATCGGTGATCAGCAGCGCGTCGGGCCGCCGCGTCTTGGGTTGTTGCATCATGTGATAAACGGCCACGCGCACCGCCTGCCCGTCGGCAGGCAACGCCGTCACTGCGCGGTAGGCATCGAACGGCAGGCCGTGCTTATCCAGTTCCGCCCGCCACGCCTTTAAGTCCGGCGAGACCAGCGTCGAGTTGATGATCCCCGGCCGCTTGCGCCTCGCCTCGACGATGCGCTGCACCGCCCGGTCCAGGTACGGCAGCAGCACCGAGCCGGGCAGGCCGTGGGCCTCCGCCTTGCCTGTCATCGCAATCATCGGCAGGCCGGCCTCACGCAGCGCGTCCAGCGGCATGGCGTCCAGCGGTGTCGCCACGATAAACAACCCCGCCAGGCACTGGTGTCGCGCGTCGGCGAGCACCCGCCGCTGCGCCTTGCCACCCGGCTCGTTCACACCCTCGTACACCCGTACTTCCCAGGGCCCGGCCTCGTTGATCCGGGCCGCCTCGAACTCCAACGCCCGGATCATCCGCGACGCCTCACGCGTCGAGGACAGCCGCGGCCCGACCGCCAGGCCCACCCGGTACTGCTGGGGCAACCGCTCGGCGACGAACGTGCCCAGCCGCCCGCGGGCGCGGACAAACCCGTCGCGCTTCAAGCCGTCGAGCGCCTTCTGCATCGTCGCCAATGAGGTATCAAACTCGTCGCGCAGCTCGACGCGGTTGGGGATCCGGTCGCCGGGCCGCCACGTGCCGTTGACGATCCGGGCGCGCAGCGACTCATAAAACCGCTGGTGCGGGTCGGGCACGGTGACGGGGTCGAGATGGGCGTGATTCATGGTCACTGCATCGGAAGATAGCACATCTCGGGATAATATTCTAGTGTTTTTTTGGTTTTGCACTTGAATTTATCTGGAGCCCCGCGCATAATGCAAATGAATCACGAAGGGGGAGGCAGGTCGAGGCCTTAGAAATCACGCGACGCCGAAGCGCCGCACCCCGTCCCGCCGGTTCAGTTCTCTGGTCACCCCAGTACAGGAGGCCTCACCATGCGTATCGCCCAACTTTTGACCCGTAAGCAAACACCACAGGATCGCGTCCCGATGCAAAGCGCGCTGACCGCGGGCATGGTACTCGGCATCATGTCATTCGCCGCCGCGCCGCAACTCCAAGCGGAGGTCATTTCCTTCGGCGGGACGGACATGGTGACCGCGAATTCTGGGAACCTATCCTGGAGCATCAACGATCCGGCGGATAACTTCACCTGGATCCCGTTCTCGGATTCGACGGCGTTGACGCCGAGTTCAGGATACACCGGGCCGGCGGCTTACGGGGGTGCTTCGCAAGAAGCCAATGCCGATGGCACGTTCAGCAATACCGGCCGCTATCGCATGGTTAATAACAGCAACGGAGATTACCTAGAGCTTTTCCAAGGCATCTCATGGGCAGACATAGTGGACAACTCGCGTCAACAGGCGGCGGTGACCTACTTTAAATCCGGTGCGCCATTCTCCATCTCTGCTGATGATGCGTTGAGCGTCACAGCCCGTGGATTCATGCAAGGCACGGGGCCGGAAAATCTTGTTGGACGGTGGGCAGTGCGAGATAGTTCTGGTGATATCCATGTTTCGAATGAAACCTTTGCGCTTTCGACCACGAAGACATCCTTCACCTCGAGTACTCTGCTGAGCACTACGTGGGCCGCGCTGGATACCTCGGATGACGATCTGTTTCAATCCTACGGCTCCTTCGGCACGCTATCCCTCACGGGCCTGACCGGCGCGGGCGTGTATCTGGAATATGCACGGCCTGACATTGATAACAACGGCGCTGGTGCCTCCTTCGAACTCTTCGAGTTTGCCGCAGTCCCCGAACCCGCATCCCTCGCGCTGATGGGGCTTGGAGGCCTGCTGATGCTGGGTCGTTCGCGGCGGTAAGCCGACGCTCTGGCGGGATTGAACCCGCCCCGCACATGCCCCCCGCCCGCGGAAGCCGGCGGGGGGCTTTTCAGGGACGGCCAAGTGGCCGTCCACCGGGCCGATTCTTTATCTATCAGGGTGCCCACATGCCTCACCCCCCGCATGCATCCCGCCGCCAACCCCGCACCGCGTTTACCCTCATCGAACTGCTGGTGGTCATCAGCATCATCGCTCTGCTGATCGCCATCCTGCTGCCGGCGTTGCAGGGGGCGCGGGACGCGGCCCGGTCGGTCGCGTGTCTGTCGAACCTCAAACAGATGGGGCTGGCCCAGCACCTCTATACGCAGGATGAGCAGTACTTCACCGGGGCGATGACGCGGGGCTTCGGCTCGGCAACCGCGCACGTCCTGCCCGACTCGACCTGGAACCTGGCGGAAGGCAATGGCGCGGGCTTCGGCTATTCCTATTGGCCTTACCTGATCCATGAATACGCCCCCAGCGAAGGCCTGTTTGTCTGCCCCAGCGAATCCAGCGGGTTGAGCATCACCGGGCAGGGCGAAAACTACTACCGCCGCCTGAGCAACCAGGGCGATTTCAATGACTACAACAACACCGACACCGACGCGCAAGCCAACCCTACCTTCACGACCTATGCGTACAACGGTCTGGGCACGAACTTCAGCCCTTACAACGGCACCGGGGTGGGCTACATCCGGGCCGCACGCACGCTCAACAGCACCTCCGCGCCCAATCGACTCATGGGCCCACGGCCCGAGGAAGTCACGAACCCGACGCAAGGCATCTTCATGGCCGATGTCGAGGCGGATCAGCCGGTCAATGAAGTCACTTTGACGTTCTATCGCAACGAACAACTGAACATCGATGACAGCGGCGCGCGTCTGTTTGGCGCTCAAGGGGTGGGCTACAATCGACACGGTGGCAACGCGTACAACGCGGCATTTGGTGATGGCAGCGGCCGATCAGTGACACGGGGTACCGAGGCCGAGGACTGGATGGCCATCCGCTTCTAAACCCCGGGAGACCGTGAAACCACGCATGACCAACACAACTTCATCCCGCACCGCTTTCACGCTCATCGAACTGCTGGTGGTCATCAGCATCATCGCGCTGCTGATCGCGATATTGCTGCCGACGCTGCGCACCGCGCGTGAGGTGGCCAAGAGCGCGGCGTGCCTCTCGAACCAGCGGCAGATCGGCATCGCATTGGTGACCTACTCGGTGGACCACCGCAACGTGCTGGTGGCGGCAAACTACCGGGCTCAGAACGGCGGCGGGTCGGACCCGCGCTGGGCGCATCTGGTCTCGCCGTATTCCTCCAGTCCCGAGTTCACCCGCTGCCCGGCCAACGAAGTGACGCGCGAAACCACGCCCAACGGCATCAGCGGCATCTCGCCGATCGGCCCGGCGCACGTCGGCTACGCCGCCAACGGCAACCACACCTATACCAACGGCGGCAACTCGCGGGCCCCGATGGACCCCACCGGGCTGGACAAGGCCTTCCCCAACCCGATCCCCGCGGGCGCGCCGACCCGGACGCAAGGAGCCACCACCACGCCCATCTGGGCGGTGTTTAATCAGTGGGACGACCTGGAACGGCAGAGCCGGCTGATCCTGATCGCCGAGAAGGGCTGGGACGGGGGGATGCAGTTCCCCAACAAGCTATGGTCCCCCGGTTACGGCGACCCGATGCGGTATGAATGGGCGCACCGCGGCGGCACACAGTCGTTTCTCTTCGCCGACACCCACGCCGAGCACCTGCCCCTGACCGCCACGGCCAACGACACGACCAACCTCTGGGACGTGCGCAACAACGTGCCACCCAACGCCGCGTGGATCGGCTACCTCGAACAGGTGGAACTCATGTTCCGCACCGGAGGCTAAGCGCCCCGGATCGTTTGACTTGGATCGTTTGTGCCCGATCGACCCAACATCCTCCTGATCGTCTGCGACCAGCTCCGCCCGTTTGAGCTGGGCTGCTATGGCCATCCGACCTGCAACACGCCGCACCTCGATCGGCTGGCGCAGCAGGGCCAGCGCTTCGAGACCTGCATCTCCAACAACCCCGTCTGCACGCCGGCCCGCGCGATCCTCGTTTCGGGTCAGTACAGCCGGACCTGTGCGGGGATGATGGGCAACTGGGGGCCGCCCGATCGACAACGCAACCGCTTCCCCGACCCGACGCTGCCCGAGGTCTTCAGCGCCCACGGCTACAAGCCCTACCACCTGGGCAAGTGGCACATCCACGACCACCCGCGCCTGCTGGGCTTTTCCAACCACCCCGCGCCCGGCGACGAGCCGAACGGCTACCGCGGCTACTTCCCGCACGCCGCGGACCGCGATGACAAACAGCCCTTCTGGCCGGCGGACGAGATCGCGCTGTTCGATGCGTTCCTCGACGAGGCCCCGCGCGACGAGCCTTGGTTCTGCTTCCACAACATCCACCTGCCGCACGGGCCTTGGTACGGCATCGACGAGAAGTGGACGCAGATGTACGGCCGGGACGATGTGCGGCTGCGCCCGAACGTGCCCGCGGCCCCGATGAGCGAGCACGACCGCAAGTGGTTCGACATCTTCTGGGGCGCGAAGAAGCGTGGCATTGACAATGTGCCCCTGCCGCCGGGCACGGGGGAGGGCGGCGAATTCGACATCGTGGATGCCTACCGCCTGTACTACGGCATGATCAGCCGCGCCGACGATCAGGTCGGACACATCCTGCGGCAACTCGAAGCCAAGGGGCTCGCGGAAAATACCATCGTCATCTTCACCGCAGACCACGGCGAGAACCTGCGCAGCCACTACCTCTACAACAAAGAGACGATGAACGAGGAATCGGTGCGCGTGCCGTTGATCGTGCGCGGCCCGGACCTGCCCGCGGGGGAGGTCAACGAGCAGCAGATCATGTCGCTGGTCGATCTGCCCGCGACGATGCTGGCGCTGGCGGGGGTCGAGAAGCCCGGGCATTTTCAGGGCGTGGATCGCGCGGCCGTGGTGCGCGGCGAAGCGGAGATGATCGGCGAGAACGCCGCGTACATCGAGGGCATGCAGGACGACATCGCGATCCGCACGCCGACGCACAGCTACGTCATCAAGATGGAGGGCAACTGGCAGAACACCCCGCCGCGCACGATCAAGTGCGACTTCCACGCGATGTACGACCTGCGCCACGACCCGTACCAACTGCACAACCTCTCGCACCGCAGCAGCCCGAACGCGGGCGCGCGTGAGCTGCGCGACCGCTTGCTTGCGTGGAACGACGCGACGCCTTGGCTCGCGCAGTACCGCCGACGCCAAGAGGCCCCCGCATGAACCGCGTCCTCTTTTGCCGAGGTATCGCGGCCGTCGCGCTGGCGCTGCTGTGCATGTGTCCCGCGCATGTCGCCGCGCAGCCGATAGACGACGCGTGGGCAACGCCCGAGCCGTGGTTCGGGCCAATGCCGAGCTGGCGGAACGTGATGACGGACTATGGCGCGATGGGCGACGGCGAAGCCGACGACACCGCGGCGTTTCAGCGTGCGCTCGGGGAGTTGGGCCGGCCGGGTCAGCCGAACGTGCTCTACCTGCCGCCGGGTCGATATCGCATCACGCAACAACTCGACGCGGTCGGGGTGTACGGCCTGTGGCTGATCGGCGAAGACCCGGCGAGCACCCGCCTGATCTGGGACGGGGCCGAGGGCGAAGACATGCTCTGGCTCAACGGGCGCGACGGGCGCATCGCGCGGATCACCTTCGACGGTCGCCGGCGCGCCGCCGCGGGCATCGCCTACCAGTGGCACCGGCGCGACAAGAACTCGCCCCAAAGCCCATCCACCGCCTGGCACATCGCCGACTGCGTCTTCACCGATCTGCGCTTCGGGATGGACGCGGGGGGCAAGCTCGGCTGGCTCGACAGCGAAGTGCTCTATGAACGCTGCACCTTCATCCGCTGCACCGAGGCGGGCATCGGGCTGCGCCACTTCAACGCGGTCAACCATTTCGTGCGCGACTGCCACTTCATTGAGTGTGGCGTCGGCGTGAGCAACCTGCCCGAACCACAGGGCGGCGTGTTCCACGTCTCGCACAGCGTCTTCGAACGCTCGGAGCGTGCGGACATGGCCATCAAACACACCGGGTACTTCGGCATCCGCAACAACCTGTCGATCGGCTCCAAGCGCTTCTTCGAGGCGGTGGATTTCGGCCCCAACGGTGCCCCGATCACCTTCGCCGACAATCTGGTCATCGACAGCGTCGAGCCGGATGCATTCAAGCTGTCCACCATGGGACCGCTCACGCTGGTGGGCAACACGGTTTCGCGTCGCGACGGCAACGATGCCCCGGCGGTGGTTGCTGCGATCGACCCGCAGCCGCAGCAGAACCCGCACAGGGCGAGGGTGCAACTGCTCGCGTGGGGCAACCGCTTCACCACCGCGCAGCCGTTCGTGGTCCAAGGCTCGCTCGTCGAGCGCAACACCCAGCGCATCGATCCCGTCGCTGCCCCGCCCTCGCCCCAGCGCCCACGCGCGTCGCCGCGGGTGGAGACCAAGGTGTTTGCGGTGGCACCCGGTGCAGGCGCAAGCCGCATCCAGCAGGCGATCGACGACGCGGCCGCCGCGCTGCGCGAAGACCCGACGACTCCCGCGCTGGTCCATCTGCCGCACGGCGAATACGCGCTGGCACACCCGCTGGTCATCCCCGCGGGGCTGCCGATCATCCTCGCGGGCGACGGGGCGTACCGCTACCCCGATGGCATCCGCGGCACGGTGCTGCGTCAGGCAGTGGAAATGGATTGGCCGCTGATCAAGCTCGCCGGGCCGTCGCGCGCGACGGTGCGTGATCTGGCGGTGCTCGCGATGGAACCCGCGACGTCGAATGATCAACCGCCGACGCCGTACCTGGGCACGACGATCCTGGTCAACCGCGCCGATCAACCCGGCGGGCGGGTGCGGCTGAGGATGTGCCAACTCGGCGCGACGCGTGGTGCCGGGCTGTTCGTCGAGGGTCTGAACCATACACGCGTTCAGGCCGTCGCGCATCAGGGCGGCGGATTGGATCGCTGGCCCGAGAAATGGGGCGAAGCGCACCGCGACGACCCGTGGTCGCCTTACCCCGCGGTGCGGGTTCATGCCCACGCTCCCGATGCCGCGCGGGTTGAACTGCTCGGCGGCAACTGCGGCCGTTACCACCTTACCGGCCACGGCCGATTGCTTGTGCTCGACAACTGGTATGAGTCGAACTGGGCGCGGTTCTATAGCCGCCTGGCCGAGCACGCGCAATTCACCGTCAACGGCGTGCAGGACATGTCGTTTACGCAGCGCGAGCCCCCCGCCGGCGTGCCCCACTATCGGCTGGAGCCGGGTTTCGCCGGCCGACTCAATGTGATCGGCACGCTCGGCAATTACCGACAAGAAAACCCTATTTACTCGTTCGCCGGGCAAAATGATGGCCCAACGATCAATCTGCTGGGCATCATCTGTGCAAGTGGCAACTACATGCCCGACCGCGGCATGTCCCCCGTGATGCCGATGACCCACCTTCATGCCCGGCACAACCAGTCCTTGTTTCCCGACCATGAGCAACCGAACGAGGCGGCAATCGAAGCGGCTTTGCGGGAGGTCCGGCCCGCGGTGCTGCCTCAGGCAGCGCCACCCGACGCGACCGACCTGCAACTGATCCGGGTCCACACGGCCAACGCTCGGGTCGGCGTCCGCATCACCGGCCCCCCCGCCGGCATGGCTCATGGCAACAGCCGTTCACCCGAAAGCAGAAACCCGTGACCACCCTGCCCCTGCCCGCCGACGCATCGGCCGATCTCGGCCGCCAACTCAAGCCCCTCGCCAAAGCCCGCTGGGGCACGCTGCGCCTGCCCGACACGAGCCTGGGGCTGTCGCGTCCATTGCGCCTGCCCGTCGGCGTGTCGCTGGTGATGGAGCCGACCACGCGGTTGGTCGCGCTGCCCGGATTCAAGGGCGAAGCGATGATCGAGACCGAGCCGTACCCACACACGCCCGGCGAGCCGAAGTCCGGCTGGCAACCACGCCGGATCATCGGCGGCATGCTCGACGGCAACGAACAACCGGTCATCGGCCTGCGCACGATCCACGACCGCGAGATCGACATCACCGACCTCACCGTCCGCAACTGCCTGCGCAAGGGCATTGAGATCGGCGAGGAAGGCGATTGCGAGGTCAACCTGCGCAGCGTCCGCGTGCAGTGCGAGCGCGGGGTCTATGCCGAAGAAGATTCGATCGGCATCCACTACCGCAAGGCCACCGACTCGCTGGTCAGCCAGGCGACGATCATCGGTTATGCCGTGGGCGTGCGGGCCGAAACGTCGAGTTGCGACTTCCAGCAGATGCATGTGTGGAACTACGACCTTAATGTGAAGCTGCGCACCTGCTTCGAGTGCGCCGGGTGGAACGACAGCTACAGCCAGTGCTACGCCGACTCGCCGATGAACGGCGACCAGGTGGGCATCGGCTTCCACGTGCTGCGGCCGTTCCAGCGCTTCAGCGACTGCCGCGTCTATCTCAACCAGTGGGTGACGGCGGGCAAGGTGGTCGGCTTCAAGATCGAGCCGCACGGCACGCACGGAACGTACATGGGCAATCACTTCGCCGCCGACCCGAAGCGCCCGTTCAAGGCCTGCTACGCCGGGACCTTGCAGGCGGCGACGATCCTGGGCAACAGCTACACCCGCGGCGCTCAAAGCGGTGCGGTGACGCAACTGCCCTCGCGCGGTGGGGGCACCACGAAGATGCCGCCGCTGCACGTGCTTGATGACGACGACCAGCCGACCCAATGGCCGACGGCTACGCCGAAGCCGTCGCGGCCGCGTCGGGCAGCGCGAGAGGCGCGGGCGGGTCGGTGAGGACGAGATAGCTCGCGGCGGTCCAGTTGTACGCCGGGTCTTCGAGTGGTCGGCCGTCGCGTGGGTCGAAGCACTCGCTCATCCCGCCTCGCTCCAGCGTACGCAGGTACTTGCGTCGGATGTCGGCCGCGAGGTCGCGCTCACCCAGCGCGTCGAGGCCCTCGGGGATCATCCAGTTCGGCGGGGTCCAGATGCGGCCGCGGACATACGCCTCGGGGTCGAACAGGTCGCTGTCCATCGCTTCGGTGGTCAGCCCGAAGTCGCTGAATAAAGCGCCAGCGGTTTGGAGGCGCTCGACCATCGGCCGCGTCACCGTCTCGGGCAGCCGTTTGCCCAGCAGCAGCGGGACATACTGGAAGATGCAATCGCCCGGCGGGGAAAAGCCGTCGCCGGTGCGCTTCGCGACGAAGCGGTCGCCGATCCAAAGATGTTTGAGCATCGCATCGAGCACGCGCCGGCCGGCGTCCGCGAAGCGATGCGCATCATCATCGTGGCCGAGGTCGCCAGCGAGCTGCGCCATCGCTTCGCATTGCAGCACGAGATACGCCGCGTGATCCGGCGCTTTGCAGGGCGCATTGACGGCGGTGTGGGTCGTCGCATCAAAGCTCTCGTTGGGATACAGCAGGCAGGGCAAGCCGTCGCCGTCAAGGTTGCGGTGCGTCAGCCAGAAGTCGGTCCAGCGTTTCATGGGCTCGTAGATGTCGGCCAGTTGCGCCTCGGTGAGCGTGGGGATCAGGCACCGCAGATGCGCCAGCGTCCAGCCGTGAACCGGGCTCTTGGTGCAGACCCACGACCGGCGGTTGGTGCGCAACACATCGCAGAGCATCCCGCTGGGCCCCTGCATCGGGATCATCAGCCGAAACTGCTGCCAGGCCAGTTCCGGGTGCGCGCGGGCCAGACCAAGAGCTGTGAAGCAATGGTCCCACGACCAGACGACCTTCATCCAGTTCTTGCTGCCAAGCACGACGGGGCTGGGGTATAGCCCGTGCGCTTCGACGGTGTTGAGCCACAGGATGTAGGCCGCCAGATCGGTTGTGGCGCGATCCGCGCCTGGTGGATCAGCGATGGAGTCCCGCCAACGGGCGAACGCTTGTTCGACCTCGGCCGCGGCGTCATCAAAGGACCGGGGCGGGCCCTCATCGAGCCAGACATCGTCGTACACCCGCACGCAGCCTTCCATGCTTGCTTCGTCGGCCTGTGGTTGCAGGGTGATGTCAACCGCCGCGCAGCGCGACGCCTTGCCGTCGTATTCCCAGTGGGTCTCACCCGTCACGCGGCCAAGTGATGCGCGGAAGCCGAAGCGCGGCTGGCCGCCGGCCGGCATCACCTCCCAGAAGCCCGGCCGCAGTTGGTTGCCGTAGCAGTACGCCCCGGACAGCGTGGTGAAACGCACACCCACGCCTCGGCAACGGATCGCGAGCTGCTCCGTATCGGGCAGGGTGAATGACGCTTCGCCGCCGTCGGCCGTACGCAGCGTCAACCGACCCACCGACGCGGTCGCATCCGCGGCGACCGGTATCCCGTCACGCACCAGCTCGATCCGGAAGATCAGCGTGGACGCGTCATCCCGGATCCAGCGCAGATACCACCCCTCCGGCTCCGCCGACGGCCGACGGTGCGGCCAGGTCGAACTGATGCCCAGATACGACCCAAAACGGCTCAGCGGCACATCCATCGGATTCAATTGCATCATCACTCTCGATATATTTTAGACAGTCACGCAAATTGTAATAGAATAAATCATCCATGCCCAAGCCGCCCAACATCATTTTCCTCATGACCGACCAGCACCGCTACGACGGGCTGGGCTGTGTCAATCCGATCGTCCAGACGCCGAACCTCGACCGCCTGGCCGCCGCGGGCGTGCGCTTCGCGCAGGCCACCTGCAACGTCCCCGCGTGCATGCCCAGCCGGCATTCGATGATGACCGGGCTCTACGGTTTCCAGACCGGCTTCCGTCACAACACCAATCAGGCCCTGACCGATCAGCAGCTCCCGTTGCCCACGCTCCCCCAACGCCTGCTCGACGCGGGCTATCAGACCGCCGGGTTCGGCAAGACGCACTGGTGGGACACGCAGGGCGTCGATGCGCCCACGCCCAGCCGCCGCGGTTTTGAAGTCCGCGCGATCGCCCGGCCACGCGCCGGCGACGAAACCGAGCCCGACACCCTGATGTGGGATGATGACGACCCCGAATCCTGCCGCACGTATCAAGACGAAGTCGCGACCTGGGGCCGCGGCCAAGGCTCGGTCGAGGCCCTGCAAGGCCAGCAAAGCACGCTCGGCCCGTTGCATACCCGCGAGGGCTGGCTCACCCGACAAGCCGAACGCTTTCTCGATGAACAGCGCGACCCTGCCCGCCCGCTTTTCCTGTACCTGTCCTTCGATTACCCGCACGCGGGGTTCAACCTGCCCGTCGGCGATTACGCCTCACGCTACGATCTGGATCAACTGCCCGACCCCATCACCGACCTCACCCTCGACCCGGACACCGAGCACGCCCGCAAAGACAGCCGCTTCGACGCCTGGCAGCAGATGGACCCGCGGCAGCGCCGCGTCACCACCCAGTGCTACTACGGCATCATCACGTATGTCGATGAACTGTTCGGCCGCGTGATCGACAAGCTCCGCGCGCAAGGCGAGCTCGAAGACACGTTGATTGTCTTTTTATCCGACCACGGCGAGATGCTCGGGGACCGCCGGCACATGTTCGACAAGCACTCGCTCTACGAGGGCAGCGTACGCGTGCCGATGATCCTGTCCGGCTCGGCGCTTGCGCCGCACCGGCGGGGCACGGTGGATGATCGCCCCGCTGAGCTGGTCGATGTGCTGCCGACGCTGCTGGACACCGCGGGTGTCGCCATCCCCCCCTGCCTCCCCGGCCGCAGCCTTTTTGCGCCCCCCTGCCGCGTCGGGCAGTTCGCCGAGATGCACGGCCGCGGCTACAGCCGATATCAGGAAGCCCCCACGCTGATGTGGCGCACCGCGGAATGGAAACTCATCCTCCATCTGCCCGGCTTCACCGCGGATGCCGCGTTGCGTCTCGATGCGTGCCGGGGCGAGCTTTACCACCTCACCGCCGATCCACTTGAACTGAACAACCGCTACCACGACCCCGAGGTGCTCCCCGTCCGCGAACGCCTCACCCGCGATCTGTTGATGCACATCGCCTGCGCCGCCGCCCGCTACCCCGAAGTGCCCGGCCAGCCGAGCCTCGGCTTGCAAGACTAAGCTCGGCGAAGACAAGGCGAAAGAAAGGAGAAGCGGTGCCTGCCCCGAAACCGAATCCATCTAAATGGGCCTGGCAGGATTCGAACCTGCGACCTCACCGTTATCAGCGGTGCGCTCTGACCAACTGAGCTACAAGCCCGCACCCTTGCGGGGAACGGGGCAGTTTAGTGGATGCGGCGGGACGGTCAAGCGTGGCAACAACGCGGAGGGCTCGGCAGGGCGTGAGCCGTATTCGTGCCTGGAGTTGCCGTTGTCCCGCGGGCCTCGATACTCTGCCCGCGGCTTGGGGGGCACGGGGGCGGCGGAATCGTTAGGATCGTCTGCACGAAAGGAGCTTGCCTTGAAAGCTGTCATTGTGATGTTCGATTCGCTCAACCGCCACATGCTCCCGGCCTACGGGTGCGACTGGGTCAAGGCCCCGAATTTTGAGCGGCTGGCCAAACGGACCGCGACGTTTGACCGCTCATACGTCTGCTCGATGCCCTGCATGCCGGCGCGGCGGGACTTTCACACCGGGCGGCCGAACTTCCTGCACCGGGGCTGGGGGCCGATCGAGCCGTTCGATGATTCGATGCCGCAGATGCTCAAGGAGGCGGGCATCTACACGCACCTGGCGACCGATCACCAGCACTACTGGGAAGACGGCGGGGCGACTTATCATCAGCGTTATTCGACTTTTGATTTCATCCGCGGCCAGGAGGGTGACAAGTGGCACCCCCTGGTCGAAGGCGTATCGGCCGAGGGCTATCAGGGCCGCAACGCCGGGGGCAAGCACAGCGACAATCTTGAGTGGCAGGACCGGATCAACCGCAAGTTCATGCCGCGGGACCAGGACCTGCCCCAGCCGCGCACGTTCGAGGCGGGGCTGCGTTTTCTGGACCACAACCACCGGGCCGACAACTGGCTGCTGCAGATCGAGACCTTCGACCCGCACGAGCCGTTCCAATCGTCGCGCGGCTACAAGGACCGCTATCCGGAGCACTACGCGGATTACGACGGGCCGGTCGAGGATTGGCCGCCCTACACCAAGGTCACCGAGTCGCCCGAGCGCGTCGAGAACATGCGCTACGAGAACGCATCGCTGATCAGCATGTGCGACAAGCACCTGGGCGATGTGCTCGACAAGTTCGACGACTACGGCCTGTGGGACGACACGATGCTGATCGTGTGGACGGACCACGGCTTTCTGCTGGGTGAGCACGAGTGCTGGGCGAAGATCTGGATGCCGTTCTACGAGGAGATCGCGCACACGCCGTTCTTCGTGTGGGACCCCAGAAGCGGCAAGCAGGGAGAGCGCCGGCAGGCGCTGGTGCAGCCGTCGATCGACCTGCCGGTGACACTGCTCACTTACTTCGGGGTGGAGCCGACCAAGGACATGCTCGGCAAGGATCTGGCCGGCACCGTGGCCGACGACACACCGGTGCGTGACGCGGCGATCTTCGGGGTCTTCGGCGGTTACCTGAACGTGACCGACGGGCGGTACGTGTGCATGCAGGCACCGAACAGTGACGCCCCCATCTATGAATACACGCTGATGCCCACCCGGATGAAGGGCCTCTTCAAGCCCGCGGAGATGCACGGGCTGGAAGGCCTCGCCGAGCCGTTCAACTTCACCAAGGGCTGCCGGACGATGAAGATCGCGGGCGGCGCGTGGCGTCAGTTTCACGACTCGCTGCTGTTCGATGTCGAAGCCGACCCGAAGCAGGCGAAGCCGCTGGACGACCCGTCGGTGGAAGCACGGCTGCTGGCGCAGGCGGCGGAGCTGATGCACGCCTGCGATGCGCCGGCGGATCAGTACACGCGTTACGGCCTGGAAGCGGCGGTGAGCGGGTAAAGCGCCGTCGCGTCACCCGCCGTTCAACCCGTGGCTCGATCCTCTTCGCGCGGGGCCTGCTGCTGCACCGCCCACAGCGCGGCATACTTGAGTTGCGTGCTGACGTAGGCTTTTTGCGCGATGAGCAGGCCGAAGGTGCCGTCGAGGAATCCGCGCTTGAGGATGTAGAACTTGAAGAACGCGAGCGGCGGGCGCAGGACCAGGTCGAGCCAGGTTGCGCGCTTGCCGCGGCCGTGCATCTGCCGGGCGACCATGAGCAGGCGCTCGTCCATGCGTTTGCCGGAGAAGTAGTCGCTGAAGCTGTTCGGGCCGACGCGTTTGTGCTCGAGCCAGCCCGCCAGGTTCTTGACGCGCGACGGGTCGGAGGGGATGCGGGTGTCGTGCAGCACCTCGTCGTCCCACGTCACACGGCGGCGGTGGAAGATACGCGTCAGCCGATCCGGCCACCATGCCCGCACGTAGCGCCCGAGGATGTAGTTCTTGCGCGGCACCAGCAAAAGGTCCAGGCCATCGTAAACTTCCGGTGGCATCGCGCGCAGCTCGCGGGCCAGCTCGAGCGAGCACTCCTCATCGCCATCGACAAAGAAAATCCAGTCATGCGCCGCCAGGTCCGCGGCAAACTTCTTCTGCCCGCCATAGCCGCGCCACGGCTCGACGAGGTAGCGGTCGGCGTGCTGCCGGGCGATCTGCGGCGTGGCGTCGGTGGAGCCGGAATCGACGACGATCAGTTCATCCGCCCAGCGGGACGAGGTGCAGGCCGCCTCCAGCGTCGCCTCGCTGTTGGCGCAGCAGATGATGATGCTGATCGGCACCGCCGCGGGCTTGGCCGGCCGGGGGTCGGCGGCGGTGGGTTCGGTCTGTGAGGTGGTCGTATCCATAGGAACCGCGGGCGGGTCGGGCCGTCAGTTTAGAACGCCCGGCGGATCGTTGCGCTTGGCCGAGCCGTGGCCGGGCTGTTAGACTCGGTGGATTGATACGATCGGGAGCTTTGCCATGAGTGCTACTTATAAGATTGCCTTGGGGATCGCCGCGGCGGTGGTGCTGGTTGTGATTGTCTATCTCACCACGCAAAACGGGGGTGACGAGGCCGGGGATGGCACAGCGACCCTCACGGACAACACGCCACCCCCCGCCCCCCGCGCCACGCTAC
>CAZTLX010000036.1:0-24851 GCA_964614575.1 uncultured Phycisphaeraceae bacterium
CGGCTGAGCATCGAGCCGAGCCTCAACCCCCTCGGCCGCCCGCGCAAGCCCGCCGCGGACGCGACATCATGAAGAACGACCCCCGACCCCTTTTCCGACCCCGTGGAGCATGGCGACGATGCCGCGGTAGTCGGTCTGAAAGAACTGCCGCAACGCGAGCAGGGCGAAGAGCTGGGCGAGGGTGAAATCCCGGCGGCTGTAGCGATGGCTGTATCGGGGCAAGCTCGTCTGCCCACTTCCCGAGCCGCCGCCGCCAGTTCCCGTGGTGACTTGCTGGCGGTACTCTTGCGTCACGATAGGGGGGCGGGGGGGGTCTACAGGGCAAACCTGTCCCGTTTTCCCGGGCGGAAGGGTGGTGCCGCCATCGCGCCCGCCGGCTGGCGTGTTAGGGTCACGGCTTCCATGCGGAATTCCCGCGTCGGATGTGCTACCATCCCCGATTCCCGCCCCGGCCGGGCCACGCCCGCCGACCCCCTTCGGAGAGGTGACGGAGCGGCTGAACGTGCCGGTTTCGAAAACCGGTGTGGCCTTCGGGCCACCGAGGGTTCGAATCCCTCCCTCTCCGCTTGCTGAAAAAGCGCACGTGTTCTCGATAATGCGGCCCGGCTCGGACGTGTCGGAGCTGGGGTGATGGACTTGAAGCGTTGATTTTTCCTATGTGGTGCCAGGGGCCTCGGGGCCAGAAGACCAGGTGGCGGGCATCCAGTTGAGGGTTCGAACCGACTTTCTTGAAAAAGTCCCGCTGTTCGGCTGGCGTTCCTTCGGAGGTCGGCTTTTGGCTCTACGGCTCGCTTTCAGGAAGCGGGCCATTGGTTCTCACCGGTTCGAGCCTTGACGCTCGATGTCGTTGATTGCCTCGTCGATGGACTGCCGCTTGGCGGTGAGGTCAGGCTGAATCTGACGGTATCGAACCTTGGAGAGGATGCCATCGAGCCAGCCTTCCTTGGCTCGGTCGAGCTTGGATAGAGTTGCGCTCGCTCGGCTTCTCATGCCGTGCATCGCGTGTGGGCCGCCTCATGAAGGTGATCTTGTTCGACCTGAAGACGATCAAGCATCCCCTCGGCCCGGTCATCCGATCGTGAGATGCGACGCTGCAGAGGAGGGCTTCGCTGATCTGCCGGGTGATCTCTTCTTCGCGGACGGCGGGGCGGTATTCGTGCTTGCACGGCTGCTTCCGCTTGGAGCCGTGGGGGTAGGTAGATGCACTTTAGTCGTGACGGCGGGTGTAGGGTTGCGGGGTGAGATTGTTGGCGTGGGCCTTGAGCCAGTCGGCCCACCGCTGCTGATCAAAGCCGTGGTCCTCGTGGGTCAGGTCGACCAGTTCGCGTCGCGAGCTGCGGGCCAGGTGGAGGCGCTGATCGTCGAGGCTGGCGATGAGTCGGCGGTAGCCTTCTTGTGCGCCGCAACGCGCCGCCGCGCGGGCGAGGCAAAGGCTCAGATAGTCCAGCCGTTCCTTCACGTCGTTGGCGCAGCGGCGTGGGTCTGCGTCGCGCGGGATCACCGGGCTGCTCAATGCCGGCTGATTCAGAAGTGAAGCGAGCATGTCGGCGCCTTCGGGCACCGCCAGCCGCTCGAGCGCGTACGCGACGCAATGGGCATAGAGAAAGCGGGAGTCGGATTTTTGCGGATCGATATCGAGCCGGCCCACCAGTTGAGCAAGCGTCGGCAGCAGCGCCGCGTCGCCGAGCAAAGCCAGGGCGTTGATCAGTTGGACCGGCTCCGGCGCCCATCCGTGGTCGGGCATCACGTGGTTGCCGTCGCTATTGACGGCCGGCAGTGAACCGTTGGATTGTTTGAGGAGGTGTTCGAGGCGATGGTGCAGGTGGCGAGCCCCGGCGGGGTGTTGGAGCAGGCAGAGGATGCGCGCCACCGCAGTGCCCATGTACCCGGGCACATCATCGACCACCCGCGCCAGGGCCTGGGCTGCTTCCGGGCCGGCGGCGAGCAGTTGGGCCTGCGTGTTCATCTCCGTCGGGCTCATGCCGGCGTGCTCGGCCATCGCCTGGAGCTGCTCGCCGGTCGGGGGCAGGCGCTCGAAGGTCGCGGTGGCGTCGGCTTGTGTGATCACGCCTTGGTCGATGAGCAGGCGTTGCAGCGTCTGCACGTCCAGGTCGGCCAAGGGTCGCTGGGAGGTGTGCGCGACCGAGACCGCGAAGCCGGCGACGAGACCCAGGCTCATCATGTCCGGCTGCATCCGGGCCATGGAAACGGCATCGTGGCTGATGGAATAGG
Source organism: uncultured Phycisphaeraceae bacterium (assembly GCA_964614575.1). GTDB lineage: Bacteria > Planctomycetota > Phycisphaerae > Phycisphaerales > Phycisphaeraceae > JBGTLW01. The sequence continues at coordinate 2,233 of CAZTLX010000036.1, forward strand.
CCTTACCCGCGACGAACAGGTTGTCCAGCGCGACGGGCAGGAACGCGCGGTAAGGGATCGTGCAGCGGTAGGTGCGCAGGTAGCTGCGCTCGATGAAGCCGGCCATGACCGCGTCGCTGGAATGCATGCCCTTGATGTCGATGTTCGACAGGCACACCATCACGGCGTCGTCGTAGTGGCGGTTCATGAGCATGTCGAGGTAGGACACGCGGGCGCGGCCGGTGATGTGCCGGGTTTCGCGCACCGCCAGGTAGTACTGGGGATACTCCGCCTCACCGAGCACACCGATCTGCCGTCGACCGACGATGACGGCGCGGCTGGTATCGTTCAGCGAGCGTGTGTCGACGACGGAGCTGTAGTTTCGGCTGGCCTCGTTGTTGCGGTGGTGGAAGCGGCCGAAGGAATACCAGAGCGTGATCTCGTCGCGCTCGCTGCCCCAGGTGTAGGGGTTGCCCGCCCAGGCGGCGAGGTCGCCGTCACCGGTGGCGTCGATGAAGTGTTTGCCGCGGACGATACCCATGCCGTGTTCGGTCAGAACGCAGACGCCTTTGACCTGTCCCCGCTCGTGCAGGACGCCGCAGGCCGGCGTGCCCGCCAGCAGATCGAGTCGTTCGGGCGGAGACGCGGCGAGGTAGGCCATGCTGGTAGGCAGTTCGACGCCGCGGCTCGCTCGCCGGACGCGGAGGTAGTAGCGCTGGAAGCAGGGGTTCCAGTAGCCGAACCAGAGCTTGGAGACGCCGCCGATGGTGTTGGCCCCGCCGAAAGCGCCATGATGCTCGGTGCAGACGACGCGCAGGCCCTGCCCCGCCGCGGTCACCGCCGCGGGAAATCCGCTCGTGCCGCCGCCGGTCACCACGACGTCGGCTTCGGCGATGACCGGCAGGTCGGGCAGGTCCAGTTCGATGGCGGATGTCCCCGGCTCGTCGAACGCCGGGTCGGTGCAGCCGAGTTCGCCGGCGATCGTTTCGCCACCGGTGCCGTCGCCGATGCCGACCACACGCCGCGGCCCCTGCGGCTCGGGGTGCGCGAGGCAATCGCCCGCCGCGTCGAGGATGGCGGGCAGCCAGCGCTGCATCCAACCGCACGCCGTCGCCGGATCGGTGACAAAGCTCTCCGCTGAAACCTCGTCGCACGCCGTGCAGGGCCCGGCCGCTAACACGTTGTCGAATGTTTGCACCTTCAGCCGCCCGACGACGGCGTCGCGTTGCCCGGTCAGACGCTGATCGGGAATCCGCACCGCGATGTCCGGCCCCATGAACGGATGGATCGGAATCGGCGATTCGTCACGCAGCAGGCTTCGGCAGACGATCCGCTGGATGGCAACCAGGCGCCGCGCCATGTGGCCCGTCTCGTCGGCCGCGTCGCCGCGGGGCGGGAAGGTCAGATGATATTCAGCGAAGTCGCCATCGTGACGCACCGTGCCCGTGGCCTCGGGATCGACCAGCGGATACACGAGAGGCTCGGCCGCGGACTGGCTGCACAGCAGGCAGTAGATCAGTTGCTGCGGCGCATCGGCGGGCCCGGTGGGGTCGAACGTGCCGCCGGCCAGCCGGGCGAGCAAGGCGTTGTGCGAGGCGTCGATGGCCATGCGCGTCGGGATCGCCACGAGGCCGAACTTACCGCCATAGACGATGTCCGTCACGGTGCGGTCACGCGCGAGCAGAGCTGCGGGCCTGGCGTTGTAGAGCACGCGTACGCCGGCGTCGAGCAGAAGGTCTTCCACCGACACGACGAGTTTGCCCACGTGCAGCAGGCGTCGGCCGGAGGTTGTCACCTGCTTCGTGGCCGCTTCGACCAACCGACGGAATGGCGTGGGCACCTGGTGCAGTGTCGACTCGGTGAGCCAAGGCCGCATCGCCGCGACCATCTCCACGAGTGGCGAGGTGGCGCCGGTGACCAGCGTGACCCTCCGCCCCTGCTGCGCCAGCCGCCAGGCCAACAGGCACGACGCCATCGTGCTCTCGTGGATGAGGATGTCGGTGCCCGGGTATCGCCGGAGGTGGATACGCATGAAAAGTTGTAACTCTCTTCAGAACGCAATGAATAAACGCTCCGCGTTGGGCATCAGCCCGAGCGCGGGGCGTTTGACTCGATCAGGCTTCTTGGTACACAGATTGCCGGGTCACGACGGCTCAGACGGTCTCGCTCCGCGCCGACCGAGCATCACCAGACCTCCGAGACCCAGCAGCGCCAGTGACGCCGGCTCGGGAATGAAGCGGACTTCGGAAAGACCCGTTAAGCCGAAGCCACCCCCAAACGTGTCGCCGTGGTTGTCGATAATCTGGAGCCGGATGTATTGCGTGGCGACCGGACCGATCGAGAACGTTTCGCCGAGATAGCCGTTGCTGTTCGTCGCCTCGGTGGGGCTGATTGTGCTGATGGCGGTGCCCCAGTTGCTGCCGTCCAGCGAGACGTAGATGTCGATTTCGCTGGCACCACGATTCGTTCTATCAATCCGGTTGTAATTCCAGAGGTGCAAGCCCGTGAGCGTGTAGACAGCATTCAGGTCGTATGCGATCCACTTGTCGGCATCCGGAGCGTTTTCAGCGGTCAGCCAATGGTAGCCCTGCGTGCTATTCCCCGTATCCGTCGTGTGAGTCGCCGGGTTGCTGTCGAGGGTGAGTCCCTCGCCCGTGATGGTGTTTTGAGCAATCCACTGGTTGGCGCTGCTGTCAGCGGTCCATATTGATCCGACACCATGGACGGTGACGCCTTCGATGAATGCGGCTTGACTGTGGGGCGCGGCAAGAGAAAAGGCGGCAGTGACAACGGTGAGGCAGGCGATGCGGATTGAATTCAGGCACATAGCCATCTCCTTGGATCGTGAACTTGAATGAAAGGGCTGACAGGGCTTGGTACCAAGTATGTCACAGGCGGGGGGTCGCGGCTATGGATAAAGCGGATCTCGGCATAGACAAAACGGCTACTTTGCGTCAGTTTTTTTTGCCCTGTCTTCTGACGGCGGCACGCCCCAGAACCGCTTGTAAAGGCGGGAAAAATAGAAAGGATCGTTAAACCCCGTCAATGCAGCGGCCGTATTCACGGCCAGGCCTTGTCTGCGAAGGTAAAAGCGAGCGGTTCGCATGCGTAATTGGAGCAAATATTGTGACGGGGTCATGTCGAATCGCTGGCGGAACCGCTCGCGCAGGTATCGCTGGCTCTGGCCGACGCGGGAAGGCAGCTCGTCGAGGATGTCGGGTTCGTGAAAAGCCTGGCGTAGTATCTCGGCGGCGGTGACGGGCGCATCACCCCGTCCCCGACCGATGGCGGGGGCGACCCTGGAAAGCATCGCTTCACCGAACAGCCGTGCCAGCACCGCCTTGATTTCGCCCTCGCCCTCAAGTTGGGCAGTGGGATGAGCAAGTGTCATCAGGTGTGAGAGTCTGTCCATTGCGGCAGACTCCACATCCAGTTCCACATCGTTGCGGATCGTCAATTCGGTGCCGAATTCGGGTGAATTGTCCGGCTGGTAGATGCACCACGAAAGCAGCGTCGGTTCCCTGGCGACGGCACTCCACGATCGCCTGATGTGAGGTGGAATATGCACCATCGTGCCGGGTCGAAGCAGGCGAGCGGTCCCGCCGGTTTGGTACCGGACCCGGCCGCCGCGAATCAGCAGCAACCGCGGGCTGTCGGTCAAACCGACGGGGCTGTGATGACCGGGTGCAATGCTCAGTTGCTGAACGTCCTGGATGCTGATGCGGGTACGCAATAGCGTTTCAATCAAGGCTCGCTGCGTTTGGCCTGTCTTAGCATCCAGTTGCTGATGATCGCGATAGGAAGTGGGATTTCTCATGGTGCAAGATCACGCCAATGCATACCCGCGTCGCTAGACAGCCGTGAACCGCGTTAAACCAGCAAAACAGGGTCTGAGTTGCGCACGGGTTCTATTGCCTCGGTGCCGACGGCTCAACCGCTTCCGGCGGGCAGATCAGGACTGAAAAGATGCAGTGGGCCGGGCCGTTGGTGACCCGGACCAGGATGCGGTTGTAGCCCTGCTGAAACAGGACGCGTCGAAACCCTTCGCCCATGCTCCAGGGGCTCAGGCCCGTGTCGTGCCAGACCACCAGGTCGTTGATCCAGACCTTGGCGGCATCGTCCGACGCAATGGCGAGCAGCATTTCCTTGTCCTGCTCGAAGTAAACCTCTGTATACGCGTACCAGACGGCATTGCCTCGCACGCTGGGAGGCTGGACGCGCATCTCCTCGGTCTGCACGAACTGCCAACGCAGGGTGCCGTCGAGTGGGCCGTCCTGATCCACGAAGCCGTCGTAATAGATGGCGTCGAGATCGACGCCCGCCTCGGGCTCATGCACCGGCTCGTACTGCATGTCGGGCACCCGCCAGGGGCCGATGATGTACCAGGTGTTGAGGTACAGCCAGCCCTGGCGCTGGGCTGAGGCGCTAAAACGCTGGCCGGGCAGCGCGCGGGCGAAGATGGTGCGGTCCTCAAGGACGATGCGATTCTCACTGCTGCGCTGCATGTCGGATTCGTCGTCGCCGCGATCGGCATCGCGAAGAAGGTCCTGCGCACCATGGCCATTCATCATGCCGGTGAGGTCGATCACCTCGCCGTGACGAGCCATCCGCAGCATCTGGCTCAGGCGTGCTTCGCGCTCGCGCATGGCCTGGGAGTCCTGACCGCGGGTGCGCTCGACATGTCCCTCGGCCGACCGCAGGGTCTGCTCGGAACGCAGGGACATTTCCTGCATGACCCCGCGGGCCTGATCGAGACTGTCGCGCAGCTCGTTGAGTTCGCCGATGGTCGCAGGCGACGCTCGCAATGCGCCGGCCAGGTCCGGCCGCTCCACCTGCGGCCGGGTGATCTTGTCCATCGCTTCGGCAAAGCTCGTCCGCTGCGCCATGGCCAGCGAGGCGGCGCGCAGCTCGGTGTTGGCCTGGTCGATCTGCTTCTCGATCTCGCGTGCGGATTCGTAGGCGTCGGCGGCGGAGAGCGACGGTGGCGCAGCTTCCCGGACCGCCGCCGGCAACGCGTCCGGGCCCCGCGCGATGCTGGTGTCATTGAGGCTGGTCATGTCCGGCTCGTTGACCAGCCGACCTGCGGTCTGCATCACCTGAAACGCGCGATGCTCCGCGCCGCGCGCGTCGTGATAGTTCTCGAACTTGCCCTCATGGGCCATCGAAAGCAGCGTGCCCCGCACTTCACGGGCGTGTTGGAGCAGTTCGCGGGCCGCATCGCTGTCCAGCGGGCTTTCGCGCAGCTTCTCGGCCAGTTCCCGGATGGTTTGCACCTGCTGTGCGCGCTGCTCGACGATCGGTACGTCCGCGGGATCGACCACGGCGCCTTCGCGGGTGAGCGGTGCCATCATCCGCTGCAGGGCCTCGGCCTTAGCCAGCAACTCGGCGGCGACCATGCGCTGCACGTCTTCGGCCGTGCGCTCCTTGATCTCCGCCAGCCGCTGCTGTCGCAGGTCGTCGATTCGCTGTCGGCTTTCGATCAGCCGCTCAAGCCGCTGGGTCAGCTCGTCCCTCTGTCGCCGCTCTGCCTCACGCTTGAGCCGTTCGGCCTGCTCCTGCGACAACTGCAACCGCTGCCGCCGCTCCTGCTCCAGCTCCTGCCGCATCTTTTCGCGCTCGGCGACCTGCTCTGTCCGCTGCCGTTCATCGTCGCGGCTAAAGGTCAACGCGGTGATGCCCAGCGGATCGAACACCAGCAACGCCAGCAGCAACAGGCCATGCAGAACCAGTGAGATGGTCCACGGCCCGGCCAGGCGGCGCACCCGGCCGCGGCGATCTTTCTCAGTTGTAGTAACGGTCATACGTGCGGATCCCGATGTTCGTCAGCCCGCGGAACTGGCAGGCGTGCATCACCTCGACCACCGATTCGATCGGCGTGGTGCGATCGATGTCCAGCCGGATGCGGCGATCCGGGGCCACCGCCGCCAGATCACCGAGGTTGGCCAGCAGAACGGTGACGGTTGTCTGCTGCCCCTCGTAAAAGAACCTGCCCTGGGCGTCGATCCCGATCACCACCTGCGCCGGCTCGGGCCGCAGCTTCAACGTCGCCTCGGATTCGGGGAGTTGGATGTCGATGTCTCGCTTGATCTCTCGCAGCATGGTCGAGACGAGAAAGAAAATCAGCAGCAGGAACACGCAGTCGATCAGCGGCGACAGCGACACCTCCGCCTGCCCATCTGCGTTGTGGCGCCGCTTTGTTCGCATGGTCAGCGTCTCCGTCGGTCGTCAAGCTGTGTGGTGATGCGCGCGGTCACCTGCTCGAAGCCCTGCAGGCGACAGATATCGACCGCGTCGAGCAATGTCTGGAACGGTGTGCCGCGCTGGGCGGCGATCTCCAGCGGCACGCTTAACCCCTCCTCATCCGCCACCGTCTGCAGCATGGCCGCCAGATCGGGGAGCGGGGTAAACCTGACCTGGCCGAACTCACCGAGCCCCGCGGCCCGGAAGAAATCGCCTTCCCGGTTGACCGCGATGACCACCGCCGGCCGATGCGGCTGGTCCGAGAGGCTCGACGTCTGGTCGGGCAACTGCACCGGCACCTGGTGCTCCCACCGCTTGATCATGCTCGTCACGAGGAAGAAGATCAGCAGCAGAAACACACAGTCGATCAGCGGCGACATAGGGACTTCGATGCCTTCGGGTTTGCGTTGCCTGATCCGCACGCGTCAGTCCTTTCGTGGCCCGGCGTTTCCCGTGGTCGCTGCGGTGCCGCCACCGGATCGGGTCGGGGCCGTCAGCGAGGGGGCGTCGCTCACCGAGGCCTCACTCGGCGGATGGGCCGCGGTGTGCCGCTGCGGCTGCTTCGCCGCGTTCACCGCCGCTGCCGAGGTGGTCGAATCGCCGGTCCGATCCATCGGTGGTCCGGCCTCGAGGTACATCGCGTTAAGCAGCCGGTCCGCTTCGCGTTCCAGCGCGATGGAATGGCGGTGGATGCGTCGGCGGAAGAAGTGGAACAGGATCAGGGATGGGATGGCCAGGGTGAGGCCGACGGCGGTGGTGATCAGGGCCTTGGAGATCGAGCCGGCCAGCATGGACGCCCCGCCCTCGTCGCCGAAGACCTCGACCAGCTTGAACGCTTCGATCATGCCGATCATCGTGCCCAGCAGACCCAGCAGCGGCGCCAGGGCCGCGATCACCGCCAACGGGAACGTGTTCTCCTGCTGATCGGCGACTTCCCGACCGGCCAGATCGCCGGCACCCTCAGCCACCACGCGCATGTCATTCTTGCGGTGGGTGATGAGGTGGCTGATCACGTCGGACAGCACGCTGGGCTGACGCTCACATCGCTCGATCGCCTTGGCGTACTGCCTCTCACGAACCAGCGGCAGCACGTCATTGACCAGGCCCGGCGGGCAGAAGCGGGATCGTCGTACCGTCACCGCACGCTCGATGGCGAAGGCAACCATCGCCACCGACAGCACCGCCAGAGCGACCATGGTCATCCCGCCCTGCGCCATCTCCGCCAGCCAGTTGATCTGCACGAGTTCCATCTCGGCGGCGGTCCCGCCGGGGTCTGCGGTCTGCATATCCTGGGCAAGCGCGTGGGGTGCCGCGATCGCCGTGGCCACGCAAGCCAGCGCCAGCGCAACACCGTTGAGTCGTGGCCCCGCTGATGCCTTGTTTGTCCGTCGGCACATAGCTTCGTTCCAGGGAGAATGATCGGGGCGTGTGCCGCGGCACACGTCCGGGTAAGGCAGGTGGTGATTATCGGCAGCGCCGGGTCACTCGAAGCGGATGGCGGGCCATCGGTCGGGGTGTGCGCCGTCACCCAGGCCCGGTGCCATGCGGATGTAGCCGTCGCGGCCGTGACCATCGTTGTCGTTGACCAGCAGGTTGAAGCGCACGCCGTCGCGCAGTTGGTCCGTCGTGAGGCTCAGCGCTTCAAGCGGCAGCGATAGCTCGTAGGTCAGCCCGCGATCGGTTCGCTGCACCCGGGCCTCGATGTGCCGGGTCGGGTCTTCGGAGCCGGCGGGCACCGACCAGGCGTGCAGCGATGCGCCGCCGCCGCTGGACGGCGCGGCGCCCAGTTCAAAGTAGCCGTTCTGATCGCGGTGTTGCAGGGTGAACTGGATGCTGTCGCCATCGAAGATCCGGTGGCCCTCATACGGCTGATGGACCTGGTCATCCCGCACTTCGGCCCGCAGACGAAGGTTGTCGCCATCCAACTGCAGCCAGGCGCGGGCACTTAGATCATCCGGCCCCGACCACACGCGGTGCTCATTGGCCGGATCGTGCTCAAAGAACCCGACGACCTGATCGACCTTGTCGAGGACGAAGTCGGGCCTGCGCTCGGCCGGGTCGCCTCTCGGGATATTCCGCGTCTGGCGGATCGGCAGCACCAGCGTGGCCAGCAACTCGCCATCATGTCTGACGTCCAGGGTGACATGATCCGCGTGCGGGACCAGCGCGTTCATGGCCGAGGTCACCTGCAGCGACGACGGCGCGCCGGCGTTGCCGCCCACTTGCACCTGCACCGATTCGCCGGCCGGTTCGCCCGCGATCCGGGGCTGGAGGGTCAACTGCGAGTGGTGATGCGACGCTGCGGCGTTGAAGTGGATGTGGATCTCGCCCGCGCTGCCATCGGGTCGGCTGGCCTCCGGGTCCAAGGCGGCGGTGGGCTGGATCGCCTCATCCTGTCCGCCGCGAATCACGACAAACGTCGGGCGGTTGGTCACCGGCACGATCGCGCCGCGATCGCTGACCGGCACGGCCACGCGGTTGCCCATCATGTCCCATCGCTCGATGCCCGCGCCCTCGGGCCGCGGCAGCTCGACCATCAGGTCGGACGCATCGCTCGCCTCACGCCAGAGCACAAGCACCTGCTCCTGAGCATCGCCGAAGGCGAAGCCCCAGCGGCCGGCGCCGAGGTCGAGCTGGCCGAGGTTCGTCTTGCCGCGCAGGTGGCGCACGACTTCGTTGAACGCGACGTAGTGCGGCCGGGGCAGCAGTTCATCGCCGATGAGCGTGCCCCAGTTGTCCGCGTCGTGGCGGTGCGACGCGCGGTGCATGTGGAACCAGTTGTACGCCGCCGCACCACGGGCCTTGGCGAAGGTGATCTTCTTGACCAGCGACTCGGCCTGGTAGTGAACGCTGCGGCCGGCGTTGATCGAGGTTTCGTTCAGCCACAGGGGGCGATCTTCGGCCAGATGTTTGCGGAGCTGGGCAAGCGGGCCATCGAGGGCGCTGGCGAAGCCCGCGAAGTTGCCGTGCTCGTGATGCGCGTGGTAGTCGAAATACGCCTGGGCATCGCGGATGGTGCGAAGCTGCATGTCGGGGTTGTGGTTCTGCCCGCCGTGCGGCCGGATGGTCGCAAAGCCCGAGGTCAGGATCTGGAAGTCCGGATCGACCGACTTGAACTCCTCGTACGCCGCCCGCTGCATCATCAGGTATTCGTCGGTGGTGCCTTTGAAGAAGCCGTAGAGGTCGGCCTCGTTCCACGTTTCCCAATAGCGGACGCGCCCCTGATAGCGCTCGGCCAGGGCCCGGGCATAGACACGCCAGGCGTCTTCCCGCGGCGGGTGAGTGCCCGCCGGCCAGTTGGTGTTGGGCAGCTTCTCGAGATACTTGGGCATGATCGCCCAGCCGGGCGTGTAGCCCATGCCGGCCTGCATGATGATGCCGAAACGTTCGGACCGCTCGACGAAAGCGTCGAACCGCTCCCAATTAAACTCGCCTTCGCGTGGTTCGACCTCGGGCCAGCCCATGCCGTCACGCGACCAGTCCACGCCCACCAGCACGCCTGCCGCGGCGGTGGCGTCGTTGGTCAGCGTCTCGGTGAAGCCAAAGAGCATGTCATCGCCCACCTCGCCCTGACGCATGCCCACCGGATCGAAGTACACCAGCGTCATCTGCCGACGTTCGGCCGCGGCGTCCTGCGCCTGATTCACCAGCGAGAACTTCACATCGAACCACCCCCGCCGCTCAAACGCGGGGTTGAAAGGCACATCGACCGACTGGCCCGCGGGCAGATCGACCCTTTCACCGGTCCAGACCTGCTGGTGGCCATCAAAAGCGGTCAGCGTCGCGCGGGGATGCAGGCGGAGTGGGTCCGGGCTCTTGTTGGTCAGGCTGAGGACGGCCCTGTCTTCGTCGCCCACGGTGATGGCCGGGAACGGGTGATTGGATCGGAAGCGCACTTCGACCTGCTCGAACCCCGCCGGCGCGGGGCGAGCGTCCATGGCTGCGGCTGCCGCGTCGCCGCGGCCCCAGTTCGCGGCGGTGTACAGCAACTCCAGACGATTGAGCATGAACGCCCGATGGACGCCCGCGACGTTCTGCTTCGTGGTCCGCAGTTCCAGGCCGTGCGCCGCCGCCGGCTTCTGGTCAAACAGATACTCACCTTCCGTCGCCTTGGCCGGTCCGAGTTCGTCGAGCGTTCCCACATGCAGGTCGTAGGTGCCGTCGCCGTTGGTATCGACATGCAGCTCGATGACGTGGGGGTAGTAGTTGTGGTGCGGGTCGGAACTGCCCAGTCGCACGCCGCCGAGCGTGGTCAGCGGCTCGGCGAAGCGCAGGAACAGCGACCACTGCCGCCCGGCGGTCCCACCCACCGGCACCATGAACGTGTCGTCCTTGCCATCCAGCAGACGCTCGGGCCCCTGATCGAAGTTGATGGTGCCCTCGATGGTCGTGCCTGCCGGCGCAGGACCCGCAGCGTAATTGACCCGCGGCTCGGCGGACGCGGGCGTCCGCGTCAGCAGAAGCGACAGAACCAAGGCGAGGCCGAACACAATGGGCGATTTCATGAGCAATAGCTCCGGGATCTGGGGCTGTCGGGTCGTGGCAAGATCGGGTGATCCGCAACGCCGTGGGCAGCAGCTGGCTGGCGGTTTCGAGGCGATTAAGGGCCGTGTTGAGCCTGGAAGACGTTCAGCCGAGTCTGTGCGGCCGGGATGGTCGTGCCGTCACGAAGGGTCACCTCAGCGCCCCACCACCCCATCGCGTGCGGCGGGCGGAGGGAGTTGGTCACATGACCGTCAAAATACGCCCAGTTCTGGGTGAATTTGGGATGGTGGTAGAGGGTCGGCCCACCCCACCCCCAGGGAACGGCACCGAGCATCAGTCCTTCCACCGCCTTGTGGACGTTCGAGGCGTCGCCCGACTGCTGTTCCGTGAACAACGAAACCTGGCTGGTCTGGTGGATATTCTCCAGCCTGATCGCGCCACCGAGATTTGCTTCGATCGACTGCGGGCCACGCACGTCGAAAGTCATGGTCACGGCAAACGGCGCGGCATAGGAGGTGCGGCGGCTGTTACGCATCCACGCGAAGGGCAGCTCGGATCGCGTTTCCATCCAGGGGTCGGCGGGGCACCACAACCCCTTCGAACTGATGTAGGGGCGTGTTGCCGTGACCCAGTCTGCGCTGCCGTTCGCCAGACGCATGACACCCTTGTTGTCGTTGTCGACCGCGTAGACCAGAAAACCCATGGCCGCTTGTCGAATGTTGGACGCACAAACAGTCTGCCGGGCGGCGGCACGGGCCGACTGCAACGCCGGCAGCAGGAGCGCGATCAGCAGCGTGACGATGGAAATGACCACGAGGAGCTCGATGAGCGTAAAGGCTCTATTTCTTGACATGGATCACCTCGACGACGATGGACTGATTCGGTACGAAGCTGAGAAGGCATCGGATCGCCGGCAGGCGACCCGATGCGTGAAGGACTTACTTGCGACGCCGACCACCCAGCAGGCACAGGCTTCCAAGCCCCAACAGCGCCAGCGACCCCGGCTCAGGGATGAGCGTCAGGTCGCCGGTGATCGTGTTAAACGACCAGTCGCCGCTGGTGTAGACCACGTTATCGCCGGTGGAGAAGGTGGTGTTGTCGAGGAACGCCAGGCCGAACGTGCCGCCGAACGACTCGTTGAGGGTGGCGGCGTTGACGAGGTTCCAGGTGCCGACGGTGGCGGTGAGGCTGCTGATGTCCAGCCGCAGCAGGCCGTTGAGCGTCACCGTGCCGACGCCGAGGATGCTGTTGCTGACGCCGCCGTCTTCGATGTCGAAGCGGAGTTCGCCACCGTTGGCGAGGGTCAGCCCGCCGGCGTTGATGGTCGTGTTGCCGGTGTACGTGTTGATGCCGGAGAGGGTGAGCACCTCGGCCCCGTTCTTGACCAGCGAGCCGGTCTGGCCGGCGAAGTTGCTGATCGTCCCGGCATAGTTGCCTGCAGCGCTCTGGTTCACGGTAAGGGTGGTGTCGATACCGGCCGACCCAAGGGTGATGTGTGTGCCTTGGCCGAGCCCGCTGCCACTCAGCGAGCCGATGGTCGGGGTGGCTGTCGTGAAGTTGATATCAATCCTGCTCGTTCCACCGCCTATCGACGTGGTCAGCGACCCCGTGCCAAGACCTGAATTGTTGTTTACGTTGACTGTGGCGATATTTTGGTTGCTGCCCAAGGCGACCGTGGTCCCGCCACCGTAGGTGTTGGCATTGTTGAGGTTCAGGGTGCCGTTACGGGTGTAGTTAATCGCGAGTCCCGCACCCGACAACAAGCCATGGACGTTCGACGTTTCGTTGCGCTGAATCGTGAGTGTGGCCGCCGCTGCGGAAGTCACTTCCGTCAGCGCGTCCGCCGCCAGAATACGCACCGTGACGCTGTTTCCATTGAGATCGAACTTTGCATTATTGCTGGCATAAACGCCACCGGTTTCTGCCATGAAGGTAGGACCGTTAAGCCTGAAGGTGCCGCCTTCAATGGCCAGGGCGTTCCACGCATTGCCCCACAAGGTCCCCGAAAAATTGAATGTCCCGGCTCCCTGCTTCACGAACGTAAGGCGATTGCTGCCGTTGAACGTGCCGCTCCACGTCTGGTCGGTTGCGTTGTTGAGCGTGAAGGTGCGGGTGCTGGTGCCGCTGGTGTTCGTGATCGTAGCGGCAGAACCGCCAAGCCCCGTGGCCGTGAGGTTGTAGGCATCGTTGGCACCGGTGAAGTCGAAGTCCTTCAGGTTAAGCGTGTACCCCGAGGTGCCGAAGTTGATGTTGCCGGCGGCGACATTACTGCCCAAGTGGACCGTACCCGCTGTTCCGGCGAAGGTGGCGTCGTTGCCGTTGGTCCATCCGACATTGTTAGTATCATCCCACCACACGTTGCCGGCACCCGATGTTTTCCATTCGGTTGCAGCGCTTGCTGTGCCGCCCCCCGCCGGTCCGCCCGAAATACTCGGGTCCCACGACAACGGTGCCGCACCGGCATAACTTGTCGCCAAGGCGGTTACCAGAAACGCTGTTCCAATCAGCTTAGTCATTGACAGTCTCCTTCAGATGAAAGTAAGAGAAAAAAACTTATGAGCCTGCGACCACGCTGGCCGGCAGAATCAGCCGTGGGCTCACCACCTCCACGCGGGGTGGTTCTCCCGTAGCTCGGGGTTGGGTCAACAAAAGCGAAACCAGCCTGCGCCCGATGGCCACGTTGTCCTTGTCCACCGTCGCCACCGGCGCGGTGTCTTCAAACGCCCGCTCGGGCAGCTCCTGCCAGAAGTTGTCGTAGCCGGCGATCAGCACATCCTTCTGCGGCTCAAGGCCGAGCTTGCGCAGGGCGGCGGCGGCGATGCAGACCTGCGCATCGGAGGCGGTGAGCAGGGCGTCGAGGGCTCCATAGCGCTGGCGGTGGTCCACCAGGTAGCCGAGCATCTGCATCGTCGCGATCTCGAACTGCTCGGGGTCTGATGTGTTCTCGGCCATCCGGCCGGTGAGGATCGGTTCGAGCGGCTCGTGGCCGGCCTCCTGCATCGCGGCGCGGTAGCCGGCGAGGCGGCGCTCGACCCAGTAGCGGTTGGCTTCGTTGCGCGGCAGCAGATAGACGATGCGGTTGCGGCCGCGCTCGAGCATCAGACGCGTGAGCATCGCGGCACCCTGAGTGTGGTCGGAGATGACGCGGTCGAACGACTCGGTGCCGACCGGGTCGCCTTCGACCACGACGGGCAGCCCCGCGTCGCGGAAGCGATCGATCAGGCCCATGATGCCCGGGCTGCGGTAAGCGCCCGAACAGATGATGATCCCGCGGAGCGGATGGGCGAGCAATTCCTCGACGGGTGCCGGCCTCTCGAGCGCCTCGGCGTGCAGCATCAGCGTGCTCATGTGCTGCTGCCGCGCCTCCTCCATCGCACCGACCTCGACGAAGCTTTCCCAGCCCGGCGCCCGGTGGCTGACATCCGTGTCCCTGCGGGCCGCGACGACGCCGATGGTGCCGGAAAGCACGCCCGTCGCCGGCTCCGGGATTGAGGCGATGCGACGGCGGTAGCCATCCTGCACGATGAGGCCCTCGCTCTCAAGCTGCTGGAGGGCTGCCCGGATCGTGTTGCGCGCCACGCCGATGGTCTCGGCGAGCTTGCGCTCGGCGGGCAGCGAGTCGCCGACGGCCAACCCGCCGTTGCGGACCCGCTGTCGGATGGCGGCGGCTACTTGGGCCGTCGCGGATGCACGCATCACGAGGTGGGGGCTTAAAGTCGCCATTGGTTCAACAAGAGTACCACAATCCGGGTCCTTGCGTCAACAAAATCATCGAGATCAGACGCATAATTCGCAAAACACGTGATTTTAAGCCGAAATACCCTGCTGCGTCCGCGAGAAGCCCGTCCCCATGAATTTGGTACCTTTATTGAGCCAAATGCGGGGTTGGTGAGGTTGAGGCCGCCTTAGCGTGGGTCTGAGCCTCGCCCGGTCGCGGGGCTGCCGCAGGAGCCGGCCGGGGAGGAGGCAAAGGAGTAGGCCTGCGCCGTCCCCGGCCCGGTCCCGCAAGTGCGACTGCTCAAAACGCTTGACCGCGGGCGCCAAGTACCGACAAGGGCACAATTCGTCCTCCCCGATCATGCCGCGCCCCCACGCCGCCAATCTTGGCCGGGCGGCTGGGTGGAGTTGATGCGGTCGGTGATCGCCGGCGTCGAACATCAGACGCAGCGATCGGCGGGCCTGGAACAGCCACCGCCGCAGTGCCCACGGCAACATCAATGAGCCGCGCCAGCGGGTGAAGCCGCCCGAGGGCTTGGCCGATCGCCTGCCCGTCCGCCGCCGCCCAACGTCACATCTCGCCCGAGCCACGCACCGGTGTCCCAGCGCGTGAGATGTTCGGGCAACCGCTGCGCGTGCCACGCGGGGATCGTCACGTCCAAATAGTTGAAGTCGTAGAGCGGCGGCCGATCGATCGGCTGATCGTGCATCTAAGCGGTGAAGCGCTGGCGGTCGTTCATGGCGTTCCCCCCGCGGTATCGCCCGCGCGTCCGCCGTCCGTAGACACATGTATCTGATTGATGGACAAGCCGATCACGCGCCCACCGCCAGCGCGTGCGCCGCTTCGTACATTGCGACGACGTTCTGCGGTGGGGTATTGGGTTGGATGTTGTGGCACGGGGCGCAGACCCAACGGGCCTCGGACATCACCCCCGCCACCCACGTCACCTGATCGCGCACCTCATCCGGCGTGCCGAAGGGCAGCGTGTGCTGGTTGTCGATCCCGCCGTGGAACACAACATCCCGCCCGAAGTCGCGGACCAGTTCGGGCAGTTCCATGCCGGGGCAGCGCCATTGCAGCGGGTTGAGGATGTCGATACCGACCCGCTCGATCAGATGCGGCAGGAACGATCGCATCACGCCGTCGGAGTGGTAGAACACGGCGGCCCCGTGGTCGCGGGCGAGCTGGGCCATGCGCGCCTGGTTGGGCATCAGGAACCGTTCATAGGCCTTGAGCGAGAACAGCGGGCCGTGCTGGCCGCCGAGGTCTTCCGCCAGGTAAAAAAGATCGATCCGCCCGCCGCCGGCTTCGAGGAGACGGCGGTTGACCTCTTCATGAAAGGCGAAGATATGCGTCAGCGCCGCCTCGGCGATCTCGGGGTCGGCGATCAGGTCCATGTAGGCCTGCTCCATGCCGCGCATCGAGCAGTACAGAAGGAACGGTTCATACGCCCCGCCACGAACGATCAGGTCGTCTCCCATCTCCGCCAGGTGGCTGGGGATATGACTCACGTCGTACCATTCCGGCCGCGGCCAGGGGTACGCTTCGATCTCCGCCACGGTTTGCGCCCCGGCCAGCGGCGACTCGGCGGTCTCGGAGTACTCTCCGGCCCCGTAAGAGACCTGTTTGTATTTCACGCCCCACACGCTGGTGTCTGCCGGCAGCGGCGGGCCGACATAACGTGCCCCCACCGACCGCACCGTGTCGATGCTCAGCGTATCCCACACCGCTTCGTTGCTCGCCACCCCCAGGTGATCGCGCAGCTTCGCCGACATCTCCGAAGTCGCCCAGATATCCGTCGCGATGCGGTCCCGCGGCTCACCCGCCAGCGTCGCCCGCCATCTCTGTCGAGGGGTCATCGTGTCGTCTCCATTATTCATACCGCCCATAGCGATTCACCAGTCCGATGATGTATTGATACGTCTCCCAGCTCACGCTCGGCGGGACGGAGTGGTCGGAGTGGTAGGCGTAGCCGCGGGTGGCTTTGCCGGCTTCGAGCTTGGTGCGGACTTCGTGCTCGATCTTCTCGCGGTCGTTGGTGGCCATGACCATGATGTCGATGTTGCCGAAGAACGCGAGGCGGTCGCCATACTTCGGGCACAGCTTGCGGACGTCCATGTTGGCCTTGGCTTCGAGGGGTTGGAGGCAGTCGAAGCCGGCGTCGAGGTAAAGGTCGATCACGCCGTTGACATCGCCATCGGTGTGGTAGATGAACTTCATGCCGTGGGCGTGGGCGAAGTCGGCCAGGCGTTTGTGCTGCGGCCAGATCAGCTCGCGATACATCGCGGGCGAGCAGAAGGTGGCGTGGTTGTAGGCCATGTCGCCGTAGGTCCACAGCCCATCGAAGTGCATACCGGCATCCAGGCAGTGCTGGTAGTCGGCCAGGATGCGGTCGGTGTAGGTTTTGGCGATATCGACGATCCATTCCGGCTCAAGCGCCATGGCGTAAGCCGTCGCTTCGTCACCGATCAGCGCGCGGGTGATTTCGAAGGGTTCGACCCCGGTCAGGTGCAGCCACCGCCTGCTCTGGATCCCGCTGCGGTATGACGCCTGCAAAGCCTCGGGGTTCACCTGGCAACCGCGCTCCAGAAACATCGGCTTGCACGTCTGCTCCCACTTCGCACGGCTGTCACACTCGAACCGGATGTGTTCCGGGGTGCCCATGCGTGCTTTCCACCACCGCGCGACGCGGCCGTGGATATCACGCTTCACCCGCGTGTGTTCGTCCTCTTCGAGGACGACTTCATCCGGATAGATGCCCGGCCAGGACCAGCCGACGCCGTGGAAATCGCCGTCGATGAAGTCGATCAGTGAGCCGGTAAAGCCTTCACGCCGCCAGCGCTCGAGCGTATCGGACCACACGGATTCGTGCCGGGGCACACGATCCTGATCCCGGCGGTCAAACATGCGGTTTACGCGGTCGCGTCCGGTCAGTTGTGTCGTTGTGGTCATGGCTCAGGCTCTTGGCAGCGCGTCAGCCATCGCCGCGAGGTGGGTGGGGTTGGTGCCGCAGCAGCCGCCGATGATCCGCACGCCGCGACTGATAAGCCCGCGGGCAACGTCGGCCATCGCTTCGGGGGTCGCGCGGTAGCTCAGCCGGCCGTCGATCGTTTGCGGGGTGCCGGCGTTGGGCTGGACGATCACCGGCGCTTCCCCCGCGGCGGCGACCAGTTCCTCGGCCAGTTCAAGGTATTCGTCCAGCGACAGATTCGTGCCGCAGTTCGCGCCGACCAGGTCGGCACCGGCGTCGAGCGCGCGAGCCACGGCGTCGCGCACCGGCGTGCCCATCATGGTGGTAAACACGTTGCCGTGACGCTCGTAGGCACACGTCACCGCGACGGGCCAATCCGCGACCCGTCGGGCCGCGGCGATCGCGACCTCAAACTCCGCCGGGTCGCTCATCGTCTCGATCCACGCCACCTCTGCGCCGCCGGCACGAAGCGCGGCCAACTGCTCCGTGAAAATCGCGTCGAGTTGGTCGGCGGTCATCTCACCCAACGGTTCGAGGAAACCGCCGAACGGCCCGACATTGCCCGCGACCCAGCACGGCTGCTCCGCGTCGCCGCACGCGTCCGCGACCTCGCGCGCCAGTTCGGCACCGCGTCGATTGAGTGCCGAAACCTGATCCGTTAAGCCATGCGCCGCCAGCGCGGGGCGACCGCCTTGGAACGTGTTGGTCGTCAGGATGCGGCACCCCGTGTCCGTGTAGGCCTGATGAATCGCGCGGACCGCCTCGCCATGGGTCTGGTTCCACGCCACCCCACAGTCGCCGACCGCCAGACCCGCGGCGATCAGCGAGCTGCCCATGCCGCCATCGGCGAGGATCACCGCGGTGTTGACGGCAGACCGCAGATCGGGGATTCGGGTCGCTTTGGACATAGGGGCCCAACGATCAGGGTGTCAGATCGCGACCACCGAGGCGATGTCGTATTGCGTCAGGTCGCACACGGCCGGGTCGGTCAACGCGGACTGCTCGTCGATGAACACGCCCCCATTTTCGGGCATCGCATCCAACGACTGGTCCATCAGGTCCAGGTACACCGCCTCGCGCTCGGGCAGCTTGAGCATGCCCCCGGTCTGTGCCTCGCGGATGAGCGTGACCGCTTCCCGTGCGACCGCTTTGCCCGCGGCGTATGGGTCGGCCGCCGAAACGATCGCGCGGCCCAGACGAACCGCCGATGCCGGGCTCAGCACCACGGCCTGCGGGTCGTGCGCCACGTCGCCGGCGACCAGCCAGTCACGCAGCGTGCGCGCCGCATCCGGGCCGTCGGCCGCGGCACGGTTCATCAGCCGGCAGTCGTACGCCAGCGATTCGAGGAAGCAGGTCGGCGCCATGCCGCCCAGCAGCTTGATGTTCTGCACCGACTCGTTGGACCAAGTGTCCGCGGCGGCGGCGGCGACGTTGCCGACCGGGCTCAGGTGCGCGCACGTCGCGCTCTTGCCTTCCATCGCCATCGGGTAGCCGGTGATCGCCTTGAGGATGATGTTCTCGTAGCCGCAGTCCTTACCCGGCCCGACCGCGCCGCACTCGTAGGCGACCAGCGAGCGCACGGCGGTGACCGCACGCACCACGGCGGCGAAGGTGCGCGGGATCATCTTCTGCTCGGCGAGCACCATCGCGGTGTTGCCGAATCCGCAGGCCGTGTCCCCCGCGGCATGCACGCCGCGTGCGGCCGCGATCTTGGCGATCCTGGTCCACAGATACCGCATGTCCGCCACGCCCAGCACGCACAGCGAGAAGATCACCCGCGGCAGGTCGCACATCGTCAGCGCCTCGTCGTGCAATTCCTTACCACCGACTGACTCGATGCTCAATAGCTCCGCGCCCGCTTCCGCCGCGCGGTCGAACAGCTCGAACATCGCGTCGTGGAAGCGGCCGTCACGGAGCCGCGGCGGGCGGATGAACTCGCGGTTGTCGTTGGGCGTGACCCGCAAAACCCCCGGCAGGCCGTGTTGATCTGAGGCCTCGGCCAATCCGTCGAGCAGGATGCGCACCACGCGCATGCCCCAATCGGGGAACTCGGTCATCGGCGGCAGGGTCTCGAACTCCACGACCAGGCCGGGCACCGCCAGCTCGGCGGCCCGCTGCGTCGCGCCGTGGATGATCTGCCGGTAATGCGCATCAATCTGATCGAGCGTGCTCTCTTCGACGGGGATCGACGGGAGCGTGAAGTTCAGCTCGGGGTACACCGTCCCGCCGCCGAGCACCATGCCGCGGCGGGTGGTCAGCGGATGCGGTGCTCTACCGAAGAGCAGACCGTCGGGATGATCGATGGCGAGGGAGGTGTAGCGGGGCATGGTGGTCGCTTTCAATAAGAGGCAGTCGCGGCTCGTTGATTTACGCGCTGGCCGCCAGCAGCTCGCGGACCTTGTCGACGGCCGAGGCGGCGTCGGCCGCGAAGCCGTCGGCGCCGATCTCGGCGGCGAAGCTGTCGGTGATCGGCGCGCCGCCGATGACGATCTTGACGCCGGGCAGCGCCGCGTTGCGGATCGCGTCGACGGTGTTCTTCATCGCGGGCATGGTGGTCGTGAGCAGGGCCGAGAGCCCGATGACCTGCGCGCTGTGTTCCTTGGCGGCGGCGACGAAGCGCTCGGCCGGGACGTTGGTGCCCAGGTCGATGACGTTGAAGTTCGCGCCCTTCCACATCATGGCGACCAGGTTCTTGCCGATGTCGTGCAGGTCGCCCTGCACCGTGCCGATGACGGCGGTGGCGACGGGCTTGTGCCCGCCCTTGACCAGCTCTGGCTCGAGGATGGCCAACGCCTCTTTCATCGCTCGCGCGGCGATGAGCATCTCCGGCACGAAGACCTCGTTGCGTTTGAACTTGTCGCCGATGTCATCCATCCCGACAACCATCGCGTCGAGGATCTGCTCGGGACCGACGCCCTCGGCCAGCGCGGCACCGGTCAGGGCCTTGGCGGTGTTGCGGTCGCCCTTCTTGACGGCTTCGGTGAGTTGAGTCAGGTCGGTGGGCATGGCGTGGCTCCGTGGTTTGCGGTCCGGCCGGTCGCGCCCATCGGGGCCGACCGACCACACCGCCAATCTACCCCCGCGGTCGGCAAAGCCAAGCCCCATCTGCGATCAAATAATGGTAAAATCATGCTCGCATGACTGAAATACGCGCCGACATGCCCGTTATTGTCGAATTATTGCTGGCAGGATGGTGTTTCAGTGCCCGGACAAACCAACCCGCGTCGCCCGGTAGTCGCGCGGCCCGACCCCCAACTGACGCGCGAACACCTTGCTGAAGTAGCTCGCATCGTGGAAACCGCACGCCCGCGCGACCTGCGCGGCGCTCAGGTCCGTCCGCGCCAGCAGCTCCGCCGCCTGATCCACCCGCAGCCGCGCCAGCACCTCACCAAATGACTTGCCCGTCTCCTGTTTGAACAGACGCGAGAAGTGCGAAGGCGAGAGGCACATCGCCTCGGCCACGGCATCGCGGCTCAGCGGCTTCGCCAGGTGCTCACGCATGTACGCCAGCGCGTTGGCGATGACGATGCCGTGGGTCGAACGCGCGTGCCGCTGCATCGAACGCACGATCTCGTCGAGCGCCGCGTGCAGGATCGGGGCCAGGGCTTCGAGCGACTCGGCCTCCGCGAGCTGCGCCAGACCGCGGTGCCCCGCGCCCAGCAGCGTGTCGGCATCACCCCCGGCTTCCACGGCCGTGCGCCCCATCGTCGCCACCAGCTCCAGGCAGAAGCTGCGCACCAGCGCGAAGCGCTCCCCGGCGATACCCAGCAGTTGCGTCAGGATCTGGTTGAGCACCGCCCGCGCGCCGGGCTGATCACCCCGCCGCACCGCCGCCATCAGCCGCGGCTCGGCTTCGAGATACAACTGACGCACGCCCAATGTCTGCCGCGTCTTCGACCCCTGCAGCAGTTCCGCCCGCTCCTGCTCGCGCACATACTGCCACCGCCGCGCCTCCAGCAGCGCCGCATTGGTCAGGTTCGCCCGCTCCGCGCGTTGACGCAGGTCGGTGCAGGCTTGCTTGAGCTCGACGATCGGCGCGGGGCCGCCGCCGGGGAACAGCGCATCTTCGTGGATCGCCGCGACCACCCCGCCCCGCAACACCGCGTTGTGCATCAGCGGCACGGCCCAGAACAGGTCGCCGCCCTCGGCGTACGTGATCGTCGGCTCGCCCCAGCGCAGCGCCTCTTGCACCACGAACGCCATCATCTCCCGCCGCGCCGCCGGGTCGCGGCCGCTCCACCACCGCCGGGCGTAGCGTCGTCGGCCGTCGGGGCTCACCGCCGCCAGCCGCACCGGCCATCGCTCGAGGTACTCGGCGGCCAGACGCGCAAACCCCGCCGCGGTGAGCCCCGGGCCTTCCGCACGCGAGCCAGCTTCTCGACCAGAATTCGCCATGGCATGCGGAAGCATACTGGACAGCGGCCGCCCGCTCCGCTAACACAATACGCGTCCCGCTTCATCCCGCGGACCCGCACCGATGTGTCCCGCCCGACAAACCCCGCCCGCCGCCGACCCCGCGCAACCGGCCGTCGCGGTCATCGCCTGCGCCGTGATGGAGACGGAGGTCGAACACCTGATCAACGCCCGGCCAAACGTCGTCGCGTACCACAAGCTCGGGCAGGGCCTGCACAACGAACCCGATCGCTTACGCGTCGAGCTGCAACGGCAGATCGATCTGACCGAAGCCCAGAGCGACGCGGCAGTGATCGTGCTTGTCTATGGGCTGTGCAGCCGCGGCGTCGAAGGCGTGCGGACGACGCGTTGTCGGCTGGTCGTGCCCCGCGCGCACGATTGCATCACGCTGCTGCTGGGCAGCCGGCAGCGCTACGCCCAAGACGTCGCCGAGCACCCCGGCACCTACTGGTACTCGCCCGGCTGGAACCGCCACCACCTGCCGCCCGGCCCGCAGCGCTACCGCAAGCTGCGCGAGCAGTACGTCGCGAAGTTCGGTGAGGACAACGCCGACTTTCTGATGGACAGCGAGCACCACTGGTTCTCGACCTATTCCCGCGCCACGTATGTCCACCTGACCCTCGGCGATAGCGACGCGGATCGCCGGCACACGCGCGAATGCGCCCGCTGGCTCGGCTGGTCGTACGACGAACAAACCGGCGATCCGGCGCTGCTCGAAGCGCTGCTGCACGGCCCGTGGCCCGATGAGGATTTTCTCGTGCTCGAGCCGGGGCAAACGCTGACGATGACGGCCGACGAACGCATCATCCGCGC
>CAZTLX010000037.1:0-6406 GCA_964614575.1 uncultured Phycisphaeraceae bacterium
TTCGGCCCGGCCTGATCGGCGAGCTTGCGCAGGTCCGGCCCCTCGCCGACGACCACGAGCTTGCGATTCGGCATGCGGTTGAACGCCTCGATGATCAGGTCGATGCGCTTGTAGGGCACCATGCGCGAGGCGGTGAGGTAGTACTCTTCGCGGTCGGCATCAGCGCGGAACCGCCCCACTTCCACCGGCGGGTAGATCGTCACGGCCTTGCGGCGGTAGGTCTTTTCGATGCGGCGGGCGATGTAGTCGGAGTTGGCGACATAGACGTCGACGCCCAGCGACGAGCGCGCATCCCACGTGCGGATGTAGTGGAGGATGCTGCGGGCGAGCATGGCCTTGGGCGAGTAGCGCAGGTTCTGGCGTTCGAGGTATTGGTGCTGCAGGTCCCAGGCGTAGCGGACCGGTGAGTGGCAGTAGCAGATGTGCAGTTGATCGGGCCCGGTAAGCACGCCCTTGGCGGCGGTGTAGGAGCTGGAGATGACGATGTCGTAGCTGGAGAGGTCGAGCTGCTCGATGGCGAAGGGCATCAGCGGGAGCAGGGCGCGGTGTTTTTTCGCGGCGAGGGGGATGCGCTGGAGGATCGAGGTTTTCGGCTTCTTGCCGCGGAGGAAGTGGCGGTGTTCTGCGGGCACGAAGTCGAAGAGGCTGAAGATGTCGCAGTCGGGGAACAGGTCGATGATCTGCTCGAGGACACGTTCGGCGCCGGCGTAGGTGTAGAGGAAGTCGTGGACGACGGCGATGCGCAGGCCGTCGAGCGGGTGGGCGGGGTCGGCGTCGGGCCGCGGGCCGACCCACGGTCGGCGCATGGTGGCGGGGTTGATCTTCTCGAAGCCGTCGATCTGCGGCAGGGCCTTGCGTCCGGCGCGGCCGGCGGGCTGGTGCTGATCGCGGATGTCGGCGACCGAGTGCTCGGACATCAGGCGGCTAAAGAGCGCGATGCGGTGCCCGGCCGATTCGAGCGAGCCGGTGGTCAGCGCCTCGACGCGGGCGCGGAGGCACTCGTCGCCGCGTCGCTGGCGGATGGGCACGGTAGCGGTGAGGCGTTCGAGGGTCTCGTCGATTTCTTCGACGGGGCGCCAGGAGAGGGTGCGGGTGGAGCCGTCGCGCCCGGTGACGGGCAGGTCGAGCGCGACCAGGTCGAACGACTCGGCGGCCTCGCAGACGCGCTGCCACCAGTGGCTGAAGCTGCGGACCTCGCGGAAGCGGAGTTGCATGTCTTCAAAGGCGTTGTGGAAGCGTTTGGAGACGCGGTCGTGGTTGCGTTTGCGGCGGATGGCCGAGAGCATCTCACGCGTGCGCAGCGACCCGGCGAAGCGGAACAGGCCGTAGATCAGCGGCACGGCGAGGGTGAGGATGCCCAGCGTGGCCCAGCCCTGGGCGGTGATGGCGAGGACACCGATGCCGACCGCGGCGAGGGAGACAAGGTGGATGAGCACGACCGCGTGGGGGTGGCGGACACCCATGTCGATCAGGTGGTGGTGGATGTGGCCGCGCTCGGAGGAGAAGACGGAGCGGCGCTGGACGAACTTGCGTCGGAACATGGTCAGGGCCATATCGACGAGGGGGATGGCGAGGGCGAGGGCGGGCAGGAGCATGCCGCGGGCGGTGCCGATCAGGGGGTTGGCGATGACGGCCGAGCCGGCGACGAGGAAGCCGAGGGTGAGGCTGCCGGCGTCGCCCATGAAAGCCTTGGCGGGGTGGCGGTTGAAGACGAGGAAGCCGAGGTTCGCGCCGACCAGCGCGAGGGGGACCACCGCGATGACCGTCTCGCCGGCGAGCAGCAGCAAGGCGGCGAGCGTGCCGGCGGCGATGGTGACCAGGCCCGACGCCAGCCCGTCGAGCCCGTCGATGAAGGCGATGGCGGTGGTGATGGCCAGGACCCAGGCGATGGTGATGGGCCAGGCGGCCAGGCCGGTGGCGAACTGACCGGTCTCACCGAGGTGCCAGAGGTCGATGCTCGCCCCCGAGCCGCACAGCGCCGCGCCCGCGGCGAGGATCGCCAGCATCTTGAACTGCGACGAGACGGAGCGCACGTCATCGACCAGCCCGACGGTGAAGATAAACACCGCGGCGACCAGCAGCACCAACAGCTTGCGCGTCATCAGGTCGTCGATCGTCTGCCCGAGCATCACCGCGGTCACCAGCCCGGCCACCCCGGCGACGAGGATGCCGGCCATCATGCCGATCCCGCCGACGCGCGGCACCGGGGCATCGTGCATCTTCCGCGGGTGCGGCGGGTCTTCCAACCCGAAGCGCGCGGCGACGGCGATGAGCACCGGCATCAACGACACGGTGACCAACGCGGCGGGGATGACGACCAGCAGGATGAGCAGCCAGCTATTCATGTGAAGTCCCTCGAAATGTGAAGCGCGAAATCATGACAACCACGGGAAGCTCTGCCGAATACCCCGCCGAAACTCCGCTGCGCTGCGCATCGGCGGGCTTGAAGTGCTTGGGGTTAATCTTCAAGGATCTCCAGCAGGTCGGCATCGATCTCCAGCGCCGCGCCCACGCCGAGGGTGGAGATCTGCAGCACGATGCGGGTCACCTCCCCGGTGTCGAGCACGGTGCCCAGGGTTTCCTTGAGCGGGCCCTTGGTCACGCGGCAGCGCTGGCCCACGGCGAAGCGGGGGTAAAACTCGAGCACTTCCCCGCTGTCCAGCGCCCGCTCGACGCCGAGCAACTCCGCCACGAACCGCTCCTGATCGTCCACCTCGATGACATTGGCGACGCGGTTGGTCGCGAGCACCTGGTAGCGGGCCTCGCGGTCGCCGGCAAAGAAGAGGTACGAGCCGAACAGCGGGGCCATGTTCTTGCGCTTGCGTTCGCCGGAGAAGGTGACCCGCAGCGTCATGGGCAGGAAGTAATCGATGTGTTTGGCGGCCAAGTCCCACGCCAGCGCTTTTTCGTTGCGGGCCTTGGTGTGCGCGACCCACCACGGGCCGACGGCGTCGGCGACGCTGGGCAGCGTGGTCGGGCGGAGGGGCGGGTTGTCGGCGAGCTTGAGCACTTAGTGATTGTCGCGAGCCGGGTAATCGGTGCGTTGCTTGGTGGAATGACGAACGACGAAGCCCGAATGACGAAGCTGAATCAAGCGGAAGCGTCGCCGTCTGTGGTCACAGGGGCTTGGTTCTATTTTCGTCATTCTGATTTCGTCATTCGTCATTGCCCAGGCGCACCCTGTCCCCGTCGGTGCACCGACTTGTTCAACAAATCACCGGTTGTGCCCGCCACCGCGTGCGGCGGCGGGTCGATGGACGATCAGGCTACTGGTCGGTCCGGATAACCAGCTCGTCCATCAGCTCCATCGCGGCGGTCATCTGGGGCCGCAGGCGCAGGCAGATCCGCGCTTCGCGGGTCGCCTCTTCAACGTACCCCATCTCCGCCAGCGAGCGAGCTAATTCGTAGCGCCAATTCACCTGGCCGTAGTCCACCGCCAGCGCATCCCGCAGGCGCGTCACCGCCGCCTCATGATCGCCCTCGCGCGCGAGCATCACGCCTAATTCCGCCTGCAACGAGGCGGGGGCGCGCGGCGCATCGGCCGCGGCGAAGAGCAGTTCTCGGGCCCGCGCCCGGCAGTCCGCGGCCAATAACGCGTCGCCGCTGCGGTCCCGCCGGGACAGTTCGTCTGCCAACCGCAGCAACCAGCCTCGGTCGCCGGCGACCAGTAGCGCCGCGAGGTCCGGTCGATCCGCATCGTAGAGCAGATAGTCCAGCGCCATCCGGGTCGCCCCCGACCATGTACGGCGGGCCTGCGCAAAGGCCTGCAACGCGCGATCAAAGTCCCCGTCCTCGGCGGCGAAGATGCCGGCAAACACCGACGCCATCGGATCAAGCGGCGCCAGTTGCTGGCCCAACGCGATCAGGTGCTCGCCGCGATCGGCCTGACCGAGCACAAACATGCGCAACTGCCCGGCCAGCAGCAGCGGCGGGCCGTAGGTCGGGGCGAGTCGGCGGCAGGCTTCCAGGTCTTCGGCGATGCGCTCGGAAAAGCCGAGCTCGGCCGGGTTCATCAGCAGCGCGCCGGTCTCGGGATCGAAGCGTCGATTGATCGACCGCCAGCGGAACTGCGCGAGCTGATAGGCGCGGTGGACATCGAGCGGCGCGGCCTCGGCGGCGGATTGCGCATCACGGATCAACGCCGCGAACTGCCGATCGGACGGGGCCTGCTCCTGGTCAAAGATGCGACGCTCCCAGTCATAGGCGCGGAAGGCGGCGGCCTCGGCCTGCCGGGCGGTGTTGCCGCCCCAGAGGCACCAGATCATCGCGGCCGCAGCCATAGCCGCCAGCCCGGCCCGCCGGATCAGCCCGGGCGAGCGCTTCGCCCGCGGACCGGTCGCGGTGACCGACACGTCCTGGTCTTCCCAATGATCGGCCTTGGCGAGTTGACGATGGCGGTCGAGCCGACAGATCAGCGCGGCCGAAACCGCGGTCATCGCGGCGACGGCGGGCACGTGCTGGCCGAAGTCCGAGACGCTGTGGATCGCGATCGCGATCAGGCCCACCAGCAGGCCGATCGCCGCCCAGTGCATCGAGCGCAGCGGCCAAAGTGCGCAGCGGAGGCCGTGGAACGCGATCAGCGCCATGAACGCGACGATCAGTGCGAAGCCGACGATGCCGGTTTCCATGAGCAGTTGGGCGTACTCGTTTTCCGCGTGCGTCGCGAGGTTCGGCGCGCCGGTTCGGTCGAACTGCGGGAAGACGACTTCAAACGTGCCCAGCCCCGTGCCCAGGACCGGGTACTGCTGCCAGGCGACGGCGATGTCCCGGAGGATCTGCATGCGGCCGCCCTCGGCCTGATCGAACTGGCGCAGCGTCGCGACGCGCTCGTACACCATGTCGAACCCGAAGACCAACAGCACCACAAACGCGAGCATGCCGACAGTCACCAGCACCGAAGAGCGCCGCCCCAGCCGCGTGCGCCACGCGAGGAACACCACGCCCAACCCCAACGCCGCGCACAGCGAGATCACCCCGCCGCGGCTCATCGACAGGCAGATGCTCAGCGCCCCGAGCACCACCACCGCGACCAGGCCCCACCGGACATAACGCGCCGATCCGTGGCCGCGCCAGAACTGCTCGATGAAGCTGATGTGGCGGCGAGAGGCCGCGGTCATCTGCACCAGCAGCAGCGCCACCGCCGAGCCGATCGCGAGGTTCACGTATTGCGAAAAATGGCTGTGATTGAAGAACGGGCCGCTGAACGGGTGCCCCGCCGCGACGCCGGGGTACACCGCCCGCATCCCCGTGGCGTTCTGATACAGCGCCCAGCCGATGACCGCCCCGCCCGACAAGGCCATCAGCCCGAGTACGCGCTGGATCTGGTCTGAGCGGCGGATGCTCTGATGCACGACCACGAACAGCGCGATCACCCACACCACCAGCCGCAGGTCACGCAGTGTCGCGTGCGGGTACAGCGAAATGGATTGCGCGGCGGGCGCACCGCCGGGCAGGTCGGCCAGCAGGTCTTGACGCGTGGCGACCGTGCCGGGCGAAAGGACGCCGAGCAGGCCGTTAGGCAGGTTGATCAGTTGCAGCGAGCCGAGCGCGAGGAACGCGAGCATGGGGGCATAGGCCCAGGTCCAGGCCAGCGGTTGCTGCGGGCGGGCGATGCGATCGACGATCAGCGCAACGAGCATGCCCGCGGTGAGCAGGAACAGGACCTGCTGGCTCCACGCCTCGACCGAGCCATAGGCGAACGGCGCGAACAGGAGCATCGCGCCCAGCAACAACTCGATCAACCGCTCGGCGGTGGACGCCGGTAGATGGATCGTGTCGGTTTCGACGGCATGTCGACTCAGCGTCGTCACGCGGGGCTCACCTCCGAGGCGCGGGCGGCCGCCGCTTCGCCGAAGACGCGGCCGGTGTTTTCCAGGATGGCCAGGGGGTTTTCGAGGCACAGCCGTTTGGCGCGGATCATGCCGTAGCGCTGCCGTAGCGCGGTGATCGCGTCGGTCAGCATCGGCGGCCGCGCGACCGCGTCGTGCGCATCGGTCGCGACCAGCGCGACCTGCCCGGCGTCACACAACGCCCACGCCGCGTCTTGCGAGGCGGCCCCAAAATGCCCCAACAGGCTGCCCGCGGTGACCTGCAGCGCGGCCCCGGCCTGAACCCACGGCCGCACCGCGTCGGGCTGCTGCATCACCTTGGGATAGCGTTCGGGATGCGACAGGATGCCGCGATACCCCGCGGCGTGCAGACGCGTCATCAGCGGCTCGGGCTCCACCCACACGCCGTGCGGCAGTTCCAGCAGCACGAAACGCCCGCCATCGCCGAGCGTACACAGCTCATCGGCCTCGAGCAGCTCGATCAGCCGCTCATCGACGCGGATATCACCGCCGGGGCGCACGGTCAGCGGGATCGCTTCGCGGTCCAGCGCCTGCTGCAGCGCGGCCACGGCGGCGCG
>CAZTLX010000037.1:6416-24430 GCA_964614575.1 uncultured Phycisphaeraceae bacterium
CGGATGGCGGCGGCGAAGTTGGTGGTGTCGTACTTGCCCAGTTGATGCGGGGTGGCAATCACGGTGGTGATGCCGTCCTGCACCAGCGCCCGGCAGAGCCGGAGGGCGGCCTCGAGGTCGTGTGGGCCGTCGTCGAGGCCCGGCAGGCAGTGGCAATGAATATCCACCGACTCGGGCTGGCCGAAACGCTTGAGTCGATCCGCCTGATTGGGGTGGATATTGGTGGCCGGCCCGTCGCTCACGCGTCTTCTCGCTGGGGTTGATCGGGAGTGGCGGAGGCGGCGGCCTCGGCCTCATGACCCCGTGAAGCGCGATCGGGCGTGGCGGGGTGAACGCCGCCGCGGCCGTTAGGGCGGACCGGCGTCAGGTCGCGGCCGTTGGGCGCGCCGTGGCCGTTGACCGCGAGCATGTGATCGGGATCGACCTGCCCGCCGTAAGCCTCGCCGTACCCGCCGTAGCTGCTGTAACCGCCGTAGTGACGATACCCGTAGTATCCGGCGCGGCGTCGCGGCGCGGCGTTGATCACCACGCCGATCGGGCGGCCGCCGACATCCGCGATCGCCTGGCACGCGGACACCAACGCCCGCCGGCTGGTCTGCTCGGCCCGCACCACCAGCATCGTCGCGTCGGCGACCGCCGAGATGATCCGACCGTCGGTCACCGGGCCGATCGGTGGCGAGTCGATCACCACGCGGTCATACGTCTCACCCAGTTGCCGCAGAATCTCCACGAAATCCGCCGAGTTGAGCAACTCCGCGGGGTGCGGGGGCAACTGGCCGCAGGGCAGGATGTCGAGCTTGGGCACATCGGTGCCGGTGATCGCATCGGCCAGTGGTGTGTCACCGATCAGCACGCTGGAGAGGCCCGGCGTGCTCTGGTCGATGCCCCAGTGGGTGTGCTGCACGGGCTTGCGGCAGTCGGCGTCGACGAGGACCGTCCGCGAGCCGGACTGCGCGAAAGCGATCGCGAGGTTGCTGGCGGTGGTCGATTTGCCGTCGCCCGGCGTAGGCGAGGTGACCAGCAGGGTCTTGGCGGAGGACTGGGCCGTGCCGAAATGGATCGCGGTGCGGATCGTGCGGAACGCTTCGGTGATGCTGGATCGCGGATTGTCGCGGACGACCTGGGCGAGGCTGGTGTCCTTCGCGCGGCCGAGGTTAGAAATCACCCCCATCACCGGCAGGCCGGTCAGGCGTTCGATCTCCTCGGCCGAGCGCAGGCGATCGTCCGCCAGCTCCAGCAGGAACGCGCCGCCGAGGCCGATCATCAGACCCATCACGATGGCGATCGCGAACGTTCGCGGGCGGTCGGGCGCGATCGGGGACATCGACGCCGAGGCCGGCTCGAGGATCGAGATGTTCATCACCGCCGCGTCTTCGGTGACGTTGAGCTCCTTGATGCGGCTGTCGATGATGTCCACCTGCCGATCGATCCGGCGGGTCTTGGACTGGAGCATCGACATCTCCGCTTCCTTGGCGCCGAGCTGCGTGGTCAACGCCCGCTGCCGGTCGTATTCCTCCGACAGCGCCTGCTCGCGGGCCAGCGATTCCTGGTAACGCGAGCCGAGGATCGTGATGTACTTCTGCCCCGGGTCGTCGCCCAGGTCATCGCGATAGAGCATCTCCAGCTCGGCGATACGGCGGGTGTGACGCTCGACCACCGGGTGCGCCGGGCCGTGCGTCGCCATCAGCTCGGCGAGGTACTCGCGCATCCGCCCGATACGGTCGGCGGCATCGGACGACTTGATCGCCCGCGCCGCCGGGTCGCCGTCCATCTGCGCCATCGACAGCAGCAGCTCCAGCCGCTCCGGCTCGTCCTTGACGTTAAGCGCCGCTTCGTAGCGGATCTTGTCCTCCATCGTCTGCAGCTCGGCCGCGGTCAGCGTCTGCGAGAGCTGCGCCAGCCGCGATGAGACCACGTTCTCCTGCTGGCCCAGCGAGAAGGACAGCTCCGCGTTGGCCTGCTTGAAATCGAGCAGCTCACGCATCGCCCGGTCGTATTCGGTCTCCAGCGTCCGCTTCTCTTCCCGCAGGATCTTGAGCACCTCGGCCGAGGTCGAGCGCTTCTTCTGGTTGTGGTAGTCCAGGTACGCCTCGACGACCGAGTTGACCACGATCGCGTTGTCCTCGGGGATCGGCGAGTCCATGCTCACGGTGAGGATGTCGCCGCTCTCGCTGGGCGAGACGCGCAGCGAACGCTTGAGGTCGATGATGGGGTTGGGTGAATCGGTGGCGATGTGGGTCGAGCGCATCGCCGGCAGGCGCAGCGCCGCGCCGAGCAAGGCGGTGGAGCGCATGATCTCGGTCTGGGCGTAGAGGTCGCGTCCGGTGACCAGCGAGCTCACATCGTTGCCGATGATCTGCGGGCTGCTGCGCTCGATATAGACCTGCGCCCCGCTGCGGTAGATGGGCACGGCGTTCCAGAGGTAGGCGAACGCGGCGAGGACGGAGACGACCAGGCAGGAAAGAATCACCGCCCGCCGCCGCCAGAAGATCTCCAGGAGGTTAAGCCGGGCCCCCTCGTCATTCGCCCCGCCCCCGCCCTGCCCGAGCCGGACGGTCTCGACCCGGTTGGTCGTGGGCAAACCGGGTGTGGAACCGGGCAGTTGTTTGAATGGTCGCATTGAGCTATCCCCCAAGTCGGGCACGTGCGTATAGTAATTTGACCGGAGCTCCCTGGCCCGGCCGCCGTACCCCGGCGGCGGACCACCGTGGTCCACTCGCCTGATCACTAATCGGGTGACGCCCCCACCCCTCCAGGCGTAACGGCGTCGGTCACCGGTGTCGCCACGTCTGATCCGTGGATCAGGCAAAGGCTCTCATCGGTCTGGTGGCCCCTAACCCCACCAGACGCCTTTAAGGCACATCTCGACTGCCGCGCTTCACCGCGGGATCACCGGCGGGCGGAACGGCCGACGCGGTGGCAGGAACGGCGAACGCGGTGGCAGGCTCGTCGGCTCCACCACCGTCTCGCTCGTGCGGGACACCGTGACGGTTTCCGTGGTCGGCCCCACCGTCGCTGTCTCCAGCGTGTAGGGGTTGAAGGTGGTGCGGCTGATGGTCGGTGCCACCACCGTGCGGCTGCGTTGCGCCCAGCTCACCCCCGCGGTGCTCAGCACCAACGCGCCGGCGGCGGTAACGAGGATCAGTCTTGAACAGGTCTTGCTAAGCATGGTCATCTCCCCGGTGGTTCCGGTTGGGTTATCTATTCGAAGCAGGCCGCTTCAGAAAACCGCTATCTTAACGAATGCTCGCCGAACGACGCCGACGAGCCACCAACGCCAAGGCTCCCAACCCCAGCAACGCCAGCGACCCGGGCTCGGGGATCACGTACACGATATAATTATCGAAGTAGGCGGTGCCTTCCTGATCCGGGAAGGAGGGGTCGGCGAACGCCGCGATCGGGGCGTCGGTGAAGGCGGTCGAGTCAAGCCCGGCGATCAGCAGCAGCGATTCGGCAAAATCGTCGGTGTAAATCAGTTCGCCGTTCATGTAGATCGTCACCTGCCCTTCGCTGCCATCGGGCTGGTTCCCCGCAGCACCGAAATCCAGGTACATCGCAAAGTCATGCCAGGCATCCCGGGCGTCCGGGGTGGAAGCAGGATTCAGAGGATTATTCGTTCCGATGAATCCGCTATTGTCCGCATCCAGCGCAAATACGGCACCGTCAGCGGCATCAATGAAAACCCCGGCCAAACGGGTCAGGTTGGTGATGGTGCTGTTAAATGCTTCGACTCCGAACAACGGCCCATACGCGACATCGGTGTGTGAAACCACGTACTGGCTCCACTCGATCACCACGACATCCTGACCCGGAAGCGGGGCGTTGAGATTGGGCACGAACCAGTTGCCCGCCTCGTCGGCGGCGCGGAATACCTCGACCGATTGCCCCAGCGAGCTCGGTGCCGATGCGGTGACCACCGCGAAGCTGTCGATGGGGGTCGCGGGCGGTGCCCCGATCGCCTCGAACCAGCCATCCTGTCCACTGAGATCGGTCAAGGTGAACGGTGGGTTCTCAAACCCCTGTGCGTCGTAAAGAATCGTCGCCCCCGGCGGTGGTGCCGCCGCGGCCGAGACGCTGATACCGAACGCAGCCCCCAGCAGGATGACCCGGCTGACTTTCTCCAAACCATTTGCGATGTGCATCACGTCTCCAACCCTCCAAAGGTGTTTGTACCGGCCCCAGATTATCCACGGTGCGCCGGAAGAGTTTTGGGCCTCTTTATCCTCCGGGCGATCGGATGGTACCGGATGTTTCTGTCGAGTGGAAGGGGTTTTATTGAGATTTCGTGTTTTTCTTCCCCCGTTCGGGAAAACCCATAGCCCCCTCGCTCCCGCAAAACGCACGCGAGGCCACGCCCCTGGGCGGCAAGGCCGTGAAACCTTTAAATGTTGATTTGAAAAATGCTTACGCACCGGCAAGCGTATCGCAAAGTGCAGAGGCCGCTTGGCGAACCCCGACCGGCGGCGTACCATACCGCCATGCGGCGTGAACCTCTTTTTAGGAACCTCACCGCCCAGCGCGCGGCGGTGGGCGCGGGGATGGTCGTCGCTTTTATGACCTCATTGATCGCGGCCTGGCTGGTCAGCGGGGCCGCGCTGAGCGATCCGCTGGGACCGATCCGTGCTGCAACCACGCCCACCGCGTCCCCGGCCCGGCGCGACGCCAACGCAGAGCCTGTCGCGTTTCGCAGCGTGGAACTCGGCGGGATCGACCTGCCCGTGCCCGAAACTTACGCGGAAGAAGTGCCGTCCGAAAACGCGGCCTTAGCCGAGGTGCCCCACCGCTCGTGGGCGAACCCGGATCGGCCCGACCAGCGCCTGACCGCCTTCACGCTGCGAACGCCGACGCCCCAGCCCCCGCAGGCGCTGGCCCGCCAGACTCTCCAACAGCTTTGGCCGACACAGGCTCAGGCCCCGATCGCCATCGAGTTTGCCGACCGTGAGACGGGCCTGCGCGCGTTCCAATATGCCCTGTTCCCGACCCCCGGCAATCAGCGCCAAGGCTCGGTCGACCTGCTATCGGTCGCGACGCGGGACGGCCTCACCTTCCTCGTGCTGGGCCTGCACGACACCTCCGCCAATCCCGACCGGATCGAGCCGCTGCTCAATCAGCAGCGCGTCTTGTCGCAGTTGATCCTGCAAAACACCCAATTCAGGGATGAATGATGTTATTCCATAAACACACGCCTTCACCGAACTACGGGATTCATCGAATCCCTTTATACGCCTTGGCCTGCCTCGGCTTGTTGGCGCTGGCACCGACTTCGCACGCGCAGGACAAGCTGCTCGAAGATCAGTGGTGGTCCGAGCCTGCGCACGGCCTGATGCTGCACCCGCCGGTCGGTGCCGAGCGCATCGACAACACGGCGGACGGCGCGCTCGCGGTCTTTAAACACCCCGCGGGGTATCGGCTCAGCGTTTTTATCTACACCGACGAGATGGCGATCGACTTCAAGCACCTCAAGAACCGCGCCTTCGACAAGTTCAGCTACGCATTCCCCACTTCCAGTGTGCTGCAAACGGTCATCTCGCCCCCGCCGCGGAAGAAAGGGGCCGCGGTCATGGTGGCCGCGGAAGACGATGACGGCAAACCGTTCCGCTGGGGCCAGGTGTTTATCGGTATCGACGATTTCACGTTCGCGGTGATCCAGCTCGACGCCAACCCCGACGCCTACGACCAGGCCGTCGCGACGATCGAACAGATGCTCGCTTCGCTTAAGATCATGGACCTGGGCGAACTGCGGAATCTGCGGGCGGAGCAGATGCTCATCGGACAGACCTGGCTCAACGAGATCGTCAAGGGTGAAACACAAGTCACGGTCCCGCGGGAGATGTGGTTTCGGGTGATCGAGAAGGGTGAAGATATCGGCTACCGACGTGTGCGCTTTGTGACCGACGAGGCCGAGCTTAAAGGCGATAACCTCGGCCCCGGCGTGGCGGTGAAGGACCAGATGCGGCTGGTGGCCAACCGCCGTGTTTTCGACGTCGCGATCAATGCCTACAAGGCCGACGCCGAAGCGTTTGAGGCCTGGGAAGCCCGCACCACCCTGCGCAAGCAGATGGCGGGAACCGAACGCACCGCGACCTGGGTGGACACCGGCTTCCGCACCGGTGACACCCTTCAGACCACCCGCGACAAACCGTCGCAGTGGGGCGCGGTGCAGGACAACGCCGCGCAGCCGGGCGTACCCAAAACCTCACGCTGGCCCACCCCCCCCGTGGCCTACCTCGCCCAGACCGACCTCTACCGCTTCCTCCCGTTTTGGCACACCCTGCCTCAAGACGCCTGCTTCTACAGCTACGACATCAACACCGGCGAGCTTGCCCAGCGGCTGATCAGCGTCAATGAACAGGCGGATGGCGGCAAACTCGTCACCGTCCGGCCCACGCCTTCCTCCGGCCTGCAACGCTTGGAGTATGACGCGGAGGGCAACCTCCGCCGACACGTCATGGCCGACGGCCGCATCTTCATCCCCACGACCGCCGACCAGATCGCCGTGCTGTGGAACGTGACCCGCTGAACGAAGACATCCTTGACAGCGTCGGCCGCGGGGAACGTGCTAAACTTGTATCCGCCGCTTACGGCTACGCGCTGATCACCAACCATCAACCGGCACCCCGAGATGCGACGATTCCTCCTCACCCTGCTGCTGACCGTCACGCCGCTGCTGATGCTCGGCGGCTGTTCGACCAATCCCGCGACCGGCCGTTCACAACTCAACGTGCTTTCGCGTGAGGAAGAGATCCAACTCGGCGCCGAGGCCGCGCCGCAGTTTGTCGAGCAGAACGGGGGCGAGGTCCCCTCCGAGACGATCCGCCGTTATGTCAGCGAAGTCGGACACAAACTCGCGGCGTTGTCGGAGCGGCCGGAATTGCCGTGGGAGTTTTTCGTGCTCGACTCCAAACAAATCAACGCCTTCGCGCTGCCGGGCGGCAAGGTGTTCATGTCGCGCGGGCTGCTGGAGAAGATGGACAACGAGGCGCAACTCGCGGGGGTGCTCGGCCATGAGATCGGCCACGTCACCGCTAAGCACATCAACGACCGCATGGCGCAGGCAATCGGCTGGGGCATCGCGGGCGCGGCGATCGGCGTGGCGGGCCAGGTCACCGACGAGGACTGGCTAACCGTGCTCGGGGTCGGCGTGGGCGTCGGCGGCGGGGTGTATCAACTGAGCTTCAGCCGCGGCCAGGAGACCGAATCCGACGAGTTAGGCGTCCGCTACATGACCGAAGCGGGCTACAACCCCGTCGCGCAGATACAGGTCATGGAAATCCTTTTACAGGCCTCGGGCGGCGGCGGCGGGTCCGACTTCTTCTCCACCCACCCCAATCCTCGCAAGCGCATTGACGATCTGCAGAAGCTGATCCCGTCGAAGTATCCCGACTACGAAGACGCGTCGAAGTACCGCTTCTACCACGATCGTTTCAAAGAGAAAGTGCTCGACGAGCTGGAGAAGCTGCCGCCGCCTCCCGAGCCGAAAGCGCCTCCCCAGCAGGCCGCCGCGATGGGCGCGTGCTGCGAAGCGCCGACGCGTGCCCACCGGCTCGGGGCGGGCCTCGGTCATGCGCCCGGCAACACCGCCCTGCTCGCGCCGCGCTCGCATGCTCATTAGCCCGCCATGCCCGCCATCCCCTCGCCGATGATGATGCAAGACCCCGCCGCGCCCGCGTGGAGTGATGATGATCTGGCGCAAGACCCGCACGCCGCGGCCGACAAGGCCCGGCGGGTCGAGGCGATGTTCAGCGCGATCGCGCGGCGGTATGACCTGAACAATCGGCTGCACTCGTTGTGGCGCGACCAGGCGTGGCGTCGCGCCGCGGTGAAGATGGCGCAGGTCAAGCCGGGCGAGGTGGTGGTCGATGTCGCCTGCGGCACGGGCGATCTGGCGATGGCGTTTGGGGCCGCGGGGGCCACGAAGGTGATCGGCATCGACTTCACCGTGCCGATGCTTGAGATCGCGCGGCACAAGCGCGGCGCGAATCAGAATACGCCCCTGACTTATCACGCCGGCGACGCGATGCGGCTGCCGCTGGCCGACCGCTGCGCCGACATCGTGTCGATCGCGTTCGGTATCCGCAACGTCGCCCAGCCGCAGGCGGCGCTGCGTGAGTTCGCCCGGGTGCTGCGGCCGGGCGGGCGGCTGATCATCCTCGAATTCAGCCAGCCGACCAACCCCCTGCTGCGCGGGTTCGACCGCCTCTATCGCGAACGGGTGATGCCCGTCACCGCGACGCTGATCGCCCGCGACCGCAGCGGGGCCTACAAGTACCTGCCCAGATCGGTCAGCACGTTCCTCTCGCGGCAACAGATGCAGGCCAACCTCGCTGCCGCGGGCTTTACCGACATCACCGCCCAACCGCTGACCTGCGGCATCGCGGTGTGCTACCGGGGCCTCCAACCAACCTGATCCCCGCGATCGGGGGGTCGCGCCTGCGACGTTTCACGTGGAACATTGAGGCCGAAATCGGCTCTGCCAGGCTTAAAACGCGGTTTTTTCGCAGAATGTTCCACGTGAAACACGTTTGGCGTGACGCGCGGCGATGGCGGTCTCGCCAAGCATTTAAGACCCCCTGCGGGCGGGGGCTCGGCGGGATTCCGGGTCCACTTGAGTTATCGTTTGATGAAGGGCGACGGGATCGGCCGATGCAGTGCGAGCGACGCCTGGCCACGGATCGGCCGGTGCGGCAGACTCGGCCAAGGATGGCTTCGCAACCCCAGGCAGCGGAGCAACTCGCGATGAGCAAGCAGGAGATGATCGACCAGATCCGTCAGCGTAACCGCTCGGCCAGCCCCGAGTTCCTCGTCCACTTCGACGAGCAGGCGCTGAGCAGTTACCTCAACCGGCTGACGCGCATCAACGGCCGCCGCGGGCGTGACAGTGTCTGGGTGCGAGACGGCCACAGCCGCGCCGTGGTCACCCGCACACCGCTGGCCGCCTGAGCCGACCTCGAAGCCCTCTGCCCCCCGCCGCGCCCGGCCCGAAACCCTGGTGGGACGGGCCCGCGCGGCGTATCTAAAAACCTATTCGGGTCCACTTACGCGAACTGCACCCTCTGCAGCGTGCGGATCAGCGCATTGATCTGCTTATGCACCGCTTCGACGTCTTGCTGATCGGCTTCGAGCGCAGCCATCGCGACATCGGCCGCGAGGCTGATCTCCTTGAAGCCGTAGCCCCCGCCCGAGCCGCGAAGTTGGTGGCAGATGGTGCGCATCTCGTCGTGATCTTCCGTCGCCCGCGCGGTGCGGAGCTGCGCCACGTATTCGGATAGCCCCATCACGTATTCGCGGAGCAGCGGACGCATCGACCGGTCGTCGCTCATCGAGCTGACGATCGGCTTCTCATCTTTCGCCTCGTCACATAAGCCCAGCAGCTTGACCACGGTGTCGGTCAACCGCCCGGGGTCCAGCGGCTTGGAGATGAAGGCGCTGGCACCGGCACGCTTCGCATCGTTGCCGGCGATCTCCGTGTGATCGACCGAGGAAGCGACGATCGGCCCCTTGAACCCCGCGGCGCGAAGCTGCGGGATCAGTTCGATCCCGCTGGGACCCGTGCCCAGGTTCACGTCCGTCACCACCATGTCAAACTTCTGCGTATTGATCTCGACCAGCGCCGACATGCCGTCGGGCACTTCCTTGACCACCAACCCGATCTGCCGCAGCCAGTGATTGAACAGCCGCCGATCCGCGAGGCAGCCGTCCACGATCAGTACGCGGCCACGCGCGTTCTCGTCACTGCGGTAAGGTTGATCGATCTCGCTTGCGGAGCGCTCCTGCTCGTGGAGTTGGACCTGCTCGGGCGTGAGGTCGGTGATGTCGTTGACGTTAATCGGGTGGGCAAATTTGAGGGACACCTCGTGTACGATGCCCGCGATGTGGCGGCAGCGGACCACCTGCGCATCGCGCAGCTCGGTTCGGCCGCAGAGCGTCGGCATCGCGACCTGGCACGGGGTTTGGTTGTGGACGAATCGGCCGTGCAGAAACGCCATGCCGTTGCGCGAGAGGTTGCGCGGCAGGACGCTGTACACGACCTCGGGCCCGGCGACGGTCAGCGTCACCTTCACGCCGCGCCCCTGATACGACACGCGCAGGTCACGCCGCTCCTGCTCCTGTAGCGGGCTGACTTGCCGGCCCTGCTCGTCCACGACCTTTACCAGGCGGTGTTTGTCGCGTTCGGAAAGCTTGAGGGTATCGATCAGCCTCTGGTCTTGTCGTCGCATGGTCGGAATCTGCCGGTGGGTGTCATCCAGCAGCGGCGCAACGGCACCGCCTCTGCATACTTATCGACGCGCCCGCCGAGCGACTTTGGGCGGTCAGTCGGAAGCTGCCGCATGCCTCCCGCCGAGCGGCGGCGCGAATCGCCAACATTTGCGTTCCCCGCCGTCTCGGGCCGATAAGATGAGGGAAACCGCGATCAGGGATGATCGGACATGCGCTTAGATGAATTGATTCAGGGCCACGGGCTGCACGTTACCCGAGGCAATGCGGGGATGGACGTGGCCGACCTGGCGGACGATTCGCGCCGGGTCACGCCCGGATCGTTGTTCATCGCGCGGTCCGGAGCCGGGGGCAGCGGCGAGGCGTATGTCGGCGATGCGGTCAAGGCGGGTGCCGCCGCCATCCTCGCTCCCGTGGGGTATTTGCCTGAGCTGCCTGATTCGGTCGCGCTGGTCAACGCCGCGGCCGGGGTCGCGGTCGATCATGCTCTGACCAGTCGGCTGGCCGAGCGCCTTTTTGGTGAGCCCTCCCGCCAGCTCGCGCTGCTGGGGGTGACCGGGACCAACGGCAAAACGACCGTGGCGTTCCTCGTCCGTCACTTGCTGGCCGCGGCCGGCCTCAAGTGTGGGCTGATCGGGACCATCGAGATCGATGATGGGCAGGCCGCGCAACCGGCCGAGTTGACCACGCCCGGGCCGATCGAGGTCTCGCGCCTTCTCGCGACGATGGTCGCCCACGGCTGCCGCGCCGCGGTGATGGAGGTCTCGTCCCACGCGCTGCATCAGGGACGCACCGCCGGCCTCGCGTTCCACGCCGCGGCGTTCACCAACCTCACCGGCGACCACCTCGATTACCACGGCACGATGGACGACTACGCCGCCGCCAAAGCGCGGCTCTTCGCGCAGCTCGGTGACGGCGGCTGGGCGGTGATCAACGCCGACGATGAATACGCCGTGCGCATGCTCGAGGCCTGCCGCTGCCGGGTGATGTGGACCACGCTCGACGAGGCCCTGATCGCCGACGCCCGCGCCCACTTCGAAGCACCGCGACCGCTGAGTTTCAACTACGGCCAGGCGCTGGAAATGCGGGCCACCGGCAGTCGCACGCAGTTCACCGGGCCTTGGGGCAGCCTGGAGTTCATGCTGCCGTTGATCGGCCGACACAACCTCGCCAACGCCCTGCAGGCCGCGGCACTGGCCGGCACGGTCGCCGACCTCTCCCGCACCCTGCGCCGGTCGCTGGAAACCTGCCCGCAAGTCCCCGGCCGCCTTGAACGTGTGTTGCTCTCCCACGAAGAAGATTCACTCTCCGGCGAACCGGAAGCAAAAATCGAAAATCGTAAATTGAAAGTACCAAACGTTCTCGTCGATTACGCCCACACACACGATGCGCTGCAGAACGTGCTCCACGCCCTGCGCCCCGTGACGCCGGGTCGCTTAATCGCTTTGATCGGCTGCGGCGGCGACCGCGACAAAACCAAACGCCCGAAGATGGCGCGTGCCGCCGCGGAGTTAGCGGACGTGGTCTGGATCACCTCGGACAACCCGCGTACCGAAGACCCGGACGCGATCATTGAAGACATGCTGGCGGGGATTTACGATTTGGGATTTTCGATTTTCGATTTTCGATTGGGCGGGTGTGCGCCAATCGAAAATCGTAAATCGAAAGTAAACATCCTTCCCTCCCGCGCCGCCGCGATCGAAAACGCCATCCGCCTGGCCGAGCCCGGCGACACTGTCCTCCTCGCCGGGAAGGGCCACGAGGATTACCAGATCATCGCCGACCCGAACCAGCCCGGCAATACCATCAAGACACACTTCGACGACCGCGAGCACGCGGCCACGGCTTTGCGTTTGTGGCAGCAAAACAAGGCTAATCCGCCTCAACCCGTTAACTGATCAGCAAGCCCCATGACCATCACCGCCACGTCATTCTGGACCGCCGCGAACCTCGCCGCCCTCACCGGCGGTCAATGGCTGGGCGACCCACCGCAGAGCGACCTGCCCATCGCCGGCCTCTCGATCGATAGCCGTACGCTCCGACCCGGGCAGGCCTATCTCGCGATCCCCGGCGACCGGTTCGACGGCCACCGCTTTATTCCCGACGCGCTGGCTCAAGGCGCCGCCATCGCCATTGCATCCGACCCAACGAAACTCAAACCCCGAGCCTCGAACCTCCTCCTCGTATGCGATCCGGTTGCCGCGCTGCAAGCGCTCGCGACCGCCTACCGAGACTTGCTGGCCGAGCACGAATGCTGCGTGATCGCGGTCGGGGGTTCCAACGGCAAGACCACAACGCGTCACCTCATCCACCAACTGCTGATCGCCGGCGGGCTGGAAGGCACGCAATCTCCTAAGAGTTTCAACAACCATCTGGGCGTGCCGCTGACCCTGCTCGGTGCCTCGCCGGACCATGATTTTGTGGCTTGTGAAATCGGCACGAATCACCCCGGCGAGGTCGCGGCGCTCGCGAAGATCCTGCGGCCGGATGTGGCGGTCATCACGAGCATCGGGGCCGAGCATCTCGAGTTCTTTGGTGACCTGGCCGGGGTTGAACGCGAAGAGTATTCGCTGCTCGATGCCTTGGCCCCCGACGGAATAGCGTTTACGCCGCGCGATGAGTTGGAGCCTTACGGCGGCGAGCTGTCGCTGCCGGGTGAGCACAACCGCATGAATGCCGCGTACGCCGAAGCGGTGGCGATGCATCTGGGCGTGGATGAGGACCGCATCGCCGCAGCCCTGGCTCGCGCAACCCCCCCTCCGGGTCGGCTCAACATGCGGCGGCTCGCGCAGGGCGTGACGTTGATTGACGACACCTACAACGCGAACCCCGATTCGATGCGGGCGGCGTTAGGGGTGCTGGCCCAGCACGCCGGCCAGCGTCGGGTCGCGGTGCTGGGGGATATGTTTGAGTTGGGATCGGCTTCCGCGGAGGCGCACCGTGTTACGCGGGAGCTGGCCGAGCAGGCCGCGGACGTGAGCGTCTTCCTCGGCGAACGCTTCGGGGGGCAGGACTGGTCGGATGATCTGCCCGCCCGCATCGCCGCGATGATCAACCCCGGCGACACGGTGCTGATCAAGGCCTCCCGTGGCATGGCCCTCGAACGCATCATCCCCGCGATCACCGAACGCTACCCGGAATCGGAAGTCAGATAACCACAGATGACACAGATTAAAAAAGGTGTTTATACTGTCTCAGAAGATATTAATATTTTGAGATAACGCATGTTTTATTATGTATTGCAATCTGCATAATCTGTGCAATCTGCGGCTATATACAGATTTGTAAAGGTGTCGATTTGATCCCACTGCTCTACCGTTTATTTGAATCGTCGATCGATCGGGTTGGCTTCCTCTCGCCGCTGCAGGTGTTTGCGTGGGTGGAATTCCGGGCGGTGATGGCGATCGTCCTGGGCTTCGCGTTTGTGATGCTGCTGGGGCGACGGACGATCCGGTTCCTGATCAAGCTGAAGATCGCGGATCGGCCGGAGTTTTACAACAAGGACCTGAATCAGTTGATGAAGCAGAAAGCGAACACGCCGACGATGGGCGGCGTGCTCATCGCGGGCGCGATCTTCGTCTGCGTGTTGCTGCTGGCCGACCTGTCGAGTTTTTATGTGGTGATGGCGCTGGTGTGTCTGGTGTGGCTGTTTGCCATCGGGGCGATCGACGATTACCTCAAACTCACCGCCGCGACCCGCAAGCCCGGTTCACGGGAAGGGCTTTATTCCTACGAGAAACTTCTGGCCCAGCTCTCGATCGCGTTGATCCTCGGGCTGTTTATCCACCACTGGGGCGGCAACAACGTGTATTTCCCCGACGCCGACGAGCAGGCCGCGGCCCACGCGTTCACCCTGCCATTCTTCAAGACCTGGGTACGCACGCCGGACGGATACGACCTCTCGCCTTACATCATCTCCCTGGGCACATGGTCATTTGTGCTGCTGACCATCCTCGTGATCGCCGGCACCTCCAACGCGGTGAACCTGACCGACGGCATGGACGGGCTGGCCGGCGGGATCATGACCATCGTCGCGTTTGCGTTTCTCGTCCTGGCCGTGATCGCCGGCTACCGCATCGGCACCGATCCCAACGAGTTTGTCCTTGCCAAATATCTGCTGGTGCCGCACATCCGCTTCAGCGATGAACTGGCGGTGGTATGCGGGGCGATGGTCGGCGCGTGTATCGGGTTTCTGTGGTTCAATTGTTCCCCGGCACAAGTATTCATGGGCGACTCGGGTTCACTGCCGCTGGGCGGGCTGATCGGCTACGTCGCGGTGGTGATCCGCCAGGAATTCCTGCTGCTGATCATCGGCGGCATCTTCTTTCTGGAGATGTTCTCCGTGATCATCCAGGTCGGTTATTTCAAGGCCACAGGCGGCAAACGCGTGTTCCGCTGCGCGCCGATTCACCACCACTTCCATCTCGGCGGGTGGACCGAGCAGCAGGTGGTCGTGCGCGCGTGGCTGCTGACCGCGATGCTGGCCGCGGTTGCGCTGGCCACAATCAAGCTGCGCTAACCCCCGCCTTCCCCCCGCCCCCGGATGTTTGGGAGAACGGGGATCGGAGAATTGCTTTACCGACACACGCATTCCTGGGTAGGTTCTTGTCGTTGCGTTGCGGCGGCCAACGGTGTCGCACGATAGAGCAGTTCGTCGAGGGCGAGCCTGTGGGAGCGGTTGTATCGCCGGTGGCCACCGGGCGTGCGGTCGGCGCGCGGGATC
Source organism: uncultured Phycisphaeraceae bacterium (assembly GCA_964614575.1). Taxonomy (GTDB): domain Bacteria; phylum Planctomycetota; class Phycisphaerae; order Phycisphaerales; family Phycisphaeraceae; genus JBGTLW01. Next base: position 21,355 of record CAZTLX010000037.1, read on the forward strand.
AGGCCCTGTCGTTCCCAGACGCGCAGGGACTGGGCCGATACGCCATAGCGTTGGGCGAGTTCACCGATGGTCCGGGATGCGCGCTGCGACTTCATGATCGGGTTTCACCGCCTCAGTAGCGCGATGCCTGAACAGATCAAGAGCGGAGGGTGTTTTCTATTTGATGAGACTTGTGGATATCCCGCATATATCCCGCCGAAGCTTCGCTGCGCTGCGCATCAGCGGGCTTGGGGTGGGTTCTCCAGGTTCTCCATATGAATTGGCACTCAGTGGCTTGAGGTGCAGGAAAATGCGGCCGACGGGGCTTGAACCCGTAGCTCCGCCTTGGCGTGGCGGCGCTTTGCCGATTAAGCGACAACCGCAAGAAATCCCGCCGGGCGCGGACATCGTCGCGCCCGAGCGGGGTGAAAGGGGAAATGAAGCTAGGGGTCGGACGCGTTATCCGCGTCGTCGGCCCCACCGCTCAGCGGACACGGCGGGGTGTTGCCGTGGCCCGTCAGAGCACGCACCTGCTCGACCAAGTCGCCTCGGCCGAGCAGGAAGGTCGCCTTCGTGCCGCGCAGGACCTCCTGCAGGGCTTCGAGCTCCTTCATCCGCGCGAGGACCGGGTTGTCCGCCAACAGCTTCGCGGTGTTCGCCTGGCTGCGGGCGGCCGCGGTCTCCTCGCGGCGACGGATCAGGTTGGCCTCGGCCTGCTTCTGGGCGAGGATCACCTCGTTGAGGATGACCTTCATCTCGCCCGGCAGGATCACATCACGCAGGCCCACACCCAGCACGCTGATACCGAACGCCTCGGCGCGCGGCACCAGCGCGTGACGCACCTCGCCACCGACCGCGTCCTTGTCGGCCAGCAGCTTGTCGAGCGTCCGGCCGCCGACCGCTTCACGCAGCATCAACTGCGCTTCGCGGTAGAGCGTTTGGGCGTGATCGTTGACCGTGGTCAGTGCCGCGACCGCGTCGCGCACCTGATAGGTGACGACGAGGTTCACTCGGAGCGTGACCTTGTCGGCGGTCATGATCTCCTGGCCCGCGACGTCGGCGACCTGCTCGCGCAGGTCCACCGCCTTCCACACGACCTTGCCGGCGTGCTTCCAGTACACGTGGAGGCCCGGGCCCAGTTCGGCGACCAACTCACCCTCGCGGAACAGCAGCACACGCTCGTGGCTCTCGACGCGGATGCCGTCGAGATAGGTGCCGCCGCCCTGGAAGCCGAGGATCGCTTCGATCTTCGGGTGGGTGAAGGTGAACTCGGTCACGTCATGGGTCTCGACCACGATCTTGGCCGGCGCGTTCCAGAAGGCGTGGCGGCCCGGGCCGAGAATGTAAGCCAGGCGGCCGTCCTTCCACACCAGCGCGCGCTGGGTGTCGGTCAGGTCCGCGACGGTCAGGTGTTCGCGCACCGCGTCGTGATGAACCAGCAGGTCCAGCAACGGGTGGGTGAACTTGGCGTCGAGGGTGTTGACGATCTCGACCTGGTCCCGGCCGCGGCCCAACAGCCGGCCCGGCAGCCAGACCACGCCCGGCTTGAGCACGGCACGGAAATCGCCGTGGCGGAACCACAGGCCCAGTTCGTGCGAACGGATTCGGGTCTTGATGAACATCTCTAAGGCTCCTTTTTTGGAGGTTGCAAGAAAAACCGCGGTGAACGCCACCACGGTTTGGGGTGAAAAGAAGGTGAGTCGGGGGGAGCGCAACGGGCGTGCCCCGTGTGTTCGGCGGAGGCCGGCTTGAGGCGTGCGCCAGGGACCGCGCTGCGCCGCACGGCCGCACGCCGACTTACGCCCCGCCCCGGATCGGGGACGCGCGCACGGCGTGGGGCCGGACAGCCGCCACGGTTTGCGACTCCGGTATCCACCGGCTTCAAGGCCGACGCCGCGGTGCCGTGCATCGCTTGCTTGTTTCACCGAAGCGAAACGCGCTGAACCGATGCGTGGCTGGCACGTCGATGAGCAAGTTCCCCCGACTCACGAGGAGGCGCAACTGGCGCCGACAGGGGGAGTCGAACCCCAAGGGTGGGCAACCCTGACCAGGTCCAGGCGGGAGTCGAACCCGCGACCGACGGATTCTCAGTCCGTTGCTCTTACCTACTGAGCTACTGGTGTGTGTCAGGCCGGACTCGAACCGGCACCCACGGCGTTGAGCCGCGGCTCTACCGTTGAGCTACTGACGCCCGTCGCATCAACCGGCAAAACCCGTGTCGCGGAACGCCCCGAGCCGATCGCGGGACGAGGTCGGGGACGCCGCCGGACGGCCGATGCGAAAGAAGCACGCGTGGAAGGATTCGAACCTCCATCGGACGGAGCTGGAATCCGCCGCTCTGCCGGTTGAGCTACACGCGCAACAACAACAACAACAACAACAACAAGCAGCCCGGGCTGGATTCGAACCAGCAACGCCCCGCTTAACAGGCGGGCGCTCAACCGTTGAGCTACCGGGCTAGGGAACCCATAACAATCAGGGGAGGAGGATTCGAACCCACTTCCTCGGGATCACCGCCCGAAGCTTTACCCCATAAGCTATCCCCTGTTCTCAATCACCCCGGCAGGATTCGAACCTGCACCTTGCGGATTCGTAGTCCGCTGCCCATCCGATTGGACCTCGGGGTGGGTGTCAACGGCGCTGGCGGGGCTTGAACCCGCGGCCTCTTCCTTGACGGGGAAGCGCTCTGCCTGCTGAGCTACAGCACCAAAAGGGTCGTGGAGGGGGCCCCCGCCGGGCTCAAGCGTGTCGACGCGATCCCGGCGGCCATGCCACGACCCGGATGAACTCACACGGCTCGTTTCACCCGCGCGTGCGTCGCACGTGAAGCGGGCTTTGCCGTGTGGAATCGACCCGGGAGGAATTGAACCTCCGACCTGCCGCTTATCAGGCGACCGCTCTACCGCTGAGCTACGGGTCAAACTCAGCCGCGACCGCACATCACGCCTTACACAGGCGTACAAGTGTTGCCGCGGCTACCATCCGCTCTTGACTTGTCAAAGATCGTGGCGTGAACCGTTCGCGCCGGGCCACCCGTTTACAGGGCCGCTCACCAACTGCCGGTCCCGGAGTCGAACCGGGGTCTCCCGCGTTTGAA
>CAZTLX010000038.1:0-23752 GCA_964614575.1 uncultured Phycisphaeraceae bacterium
CACCCACAACGTGATGATCGTTTATGTCTGGGGAGGGTTTCTACAGGGCAGGTCGGCTGCTATTTCACGTTTGGGCCGTTCGGGGTGTGAGTCCCAGGCGTTCGTATTGCCCCGCCGGGGCGTCGGCGTCGGCGATCAGGTCGGCCATGCGGTCGCAGAGGCGGGCCTCGATCGCCTCGTCGCGGAGCGGGTGGTTTTGCTGCGGGTCGGTGTCGAGGTCGAAGAGCAGGTGGTCGGGTTGATCGGGCTTTTGGCTGGTGTGGCGCTGGAAGCGCAGGGTGCGGTGGCCCTTGGTGAAGGTGAACGGCTCGGCGAGGTCGGCCTCGGTGAGGCCGGTCTTCCAGTGCCGCATGTTTGTCGGCATCAGGGTGTGGATCGGGCAGGGGGTGTCGTTGACGCGATCGCGGTAGTAGGTGTAGCGGCCGTCGGTGATATTGATGCGGTTGTTGAAGTAGCCGAAGATCGCCGCGTCGCGCACGGGCGTGTCGTCTGCGATGACCCCCGACAGGTCGCGCCCGAGCATGTCCTTGGTGGGTTCCAGGCCGAAGAAGTTGAGCAGCGTCGGGCCCAGGTCGAGTGCAGGCTGGACCAGCGCGGCGCGTCGCTGGCCGGCGGTCTGCTTCTGTTTCGGGTCATAGATGAACATCGGCGTGTGGCTGACCTCTTCGTACAGCGGCATCCAGTTCTTCGCCCAGCAGCCGTGCTCGCCGAGCATGAAGCCGTGGTCCGTCCACACGATCAGCATCGTGTCTTCCCAGAGGTTGTGCCGATCAAACGCGTCGAGTACGTCGCCCAGCGACTTGTCGCAGCGTGACATGAGCGCGGCGTAGTTGCGCTGCGCTTCCTTGACCTGCTCCGGTGTCTCGGTCACCGGCTCATAGCCCGGCCAGTCAAACAGCGGCCCGTCGTAATCGGAGGGGTACAGGTCTTTATATTCCCGCGCGGTGACGAAAGGCTCGTGCGGGTCGAAGCACTCGATGGTCAGGAACCACTTGTCCTGATCATGATTGCGGTCGATGAACTGCAGCCCGGCGTCGAAGGTTTTGGTCTGCGGCATCTGGTGGTCATAGACCTGGAACTGCCGATTGACCCAGTCGGGCCGCCGGCCCTTGCGGTTGATGTTGTCGGGGATCGGCGGGTCTTTGAGCTGGCCGACGTGCGGGTCGCCCTCCTGGCCGCGGTGGAAGGTCCACGAGTTGTAGCGGTTGTGGTAGGTCGCCCCGCCGTCCTCGAAGTAGTGGTAGTGGTCGGTGTCGAGGTGGGTGTAGATGCCGGCGTCGGAGAGCATCTGGGGGACCGAGTCGTCGAAGGGTTCGAGCGGCCCCCAGCCGCAGTGCAGGAAGTTTGGCCGGGCGGTGTGGAAGTCGCGCCGGGCGGGCATGCAGGGCATGGAGCAGACGTAGGACTTCTCGAAGGTGACGCCGCGTTTGGCCAGGCGGGCGAAGTTGGGCGCGTGGACCCAGGTTTGCGGGTTGTAGGGCGGCAGCATGTGCCGATTGAGCGAGTCGAACATGACCATGACGCATTTCATCGCGGTTACCTCTTGAAGCGGGGGGACAATCAACCGGGGCGGGGCCACGGGCTTTGCCCCTTTACTAGCGTCGGGATCGCCTCATGGCAAGGCGGCGCGGTTTGGCCCCGAGTCCGGGTAATATGAATGATGGTGAAACGCTCGCTTCTCTTCACCGCGGTTTGGCTGGTCTGGTCGTTCACCGCGATCGCGGGCGCGGCGGCGGGGGAGGTGCGCTTTGCTGCTGAGCGGACGGTGGCGCCTCTGGGCGCGACGCGGGTGCTGTGGTTCGAGGCTGACGCGGCGGAGCAGGACCGGGTGCTGGATTGGTCGCTGGCGGGGGGCGAGGGGGAGGCGGGGCCGGTGTTGGCGGTGATCGGCGAGCCGCGCGTGCTGGCCGGGCAGAGCCGGGGGATGCTGCGGCTGCAGCCGTTGCGTGAGGGGGAGGCGAGGCTGACGGTGGGGGGTGCGGACATCGACGTGATGGTGAAGCCGGCGTCGTCGTCGGGGTTGATGCGTGAGCATCGGCCGCGGATCTTCACGCCCGTGGATGGGGCGGTGGCGTGGGGCGTGGTGACGGTGGGGGTGGAGCTGTTCGATGATCCGGTACAGGTGCCGGGCGGGCCGCGGGAAGTGAGCCTCGTGCTCGACGACGGCACACGACTCGAGCCGGTGGAGCAGAGCGAACTCAAGGAAGGCCCGACGCGCCGGGTGGCGTTTGAGGTGGATCTGAGCGGGCGCGATCCGGGTCCGGTGAAGTTGATCGCCCAAGCCCATCGCGCGGGTGATGCGGGAGACGTGATGCGCAGCCCGGTGGTGTGGGTGGATGTGGTCGCGCCCGGGGGCGCGGGCACTTCGCTCGCGGCCGACGAAGCGGAGAATCAAGCGACGACGGAGCGTCCGGAGCGATACCGGGAGGGTGCGTTGATTGTGGAGGCCGGGCCGCGGGCCTCGGGCGGGCGGTTCGTGGTGAACAATGGTGCCGAGCCGACGCTGGCCTTCAAGCTGCCGGTGGAAGCGGTGGGGTGGTATCAACTCGCGGCGGTGGTGTCGGGCGATCCAGCGGGCGGCGCGCTGCCGACCGTCAGCTTACGCCTGAACAACGACAACCACCCGAGCACCGCCACGCGCCTGGCGCGGCGGGCGTGGCACCGCGTCCTCGTCGGTCGGCCGGTCCGGGTGGATCTGGGCGAGCACACGGCCCTGATCCGCTTCGAGAACGACTTCAACGCCGGCCAACGCCGCGACCGCAACCTGCGCATCGACCGCTACGAGCTGCTGAGGCTGGACACATTGCCGACGATGAACCGCACGCAGGAAGCGCAAGGCTTCGACGAGCCCGGCGACCTGATCGTCGCGCTCGACCCGTCGCGGGCGGGCGCACCGATCGGCGGCGACTTCGACCTGCGCGGCCGTGTCCACACCGCCGAGGCGCTGGGCCACCCCGGCCCGGTGCGCGCGACGCTGCTGATCAACGATCAGCCCTACGCCACGCAACACAGCGACCGCCCGGTGTTCCGCGTACCCGTCGATGCGTTGCGTACAGGGGAGAACACGTTGGTGTTGGAGGCGGCGACCGTCCGCGGACTGATCGCGCGCAGCGTGCCGATCACCGTGACGGGTCACGGAACGATCGCGGTCAGCGACCCGCCGCGCCGGGCCTTGCGCTTCCTGGCCGCGGACCCCGCGTGGCAGGGCCTGGGCAAGCTCAACGAAGACCGCCCGGCCGGGACCGACCGCGTGAAGGCCTGGCCCAGCAACGCGTCCGCGACGCTGCGGCTGCCCGACGGGTTGGCGGGATCATTCGACGTCTTTGTCGATGCCCGCGGCGACATTTTTGAGGGTGAACCGATCGCCGAGGTGACGCTGCTGCGGGGCGATCATGCGACGAAAGTCGGCGAGGCAAAAGCCTACCGCGGCTACGGCGAGCGCCACGCGGGAAGCGTCACGCTGCCCGAGGGCGACAAGGCGCTGCGCGTGGCGTTTGTCAACGACAAGTACGAAAAAAACAAAGGCGACCGCAACCTGTTCCTGCGCTCGGTGGTGCTCATCGAATCGCGCGGCAAAGATAAACGCAAGCCCGTGGCACAAGTGGTGTACCCGGCGGCGGGGCAGACGCTTTATGAGGCCGACGCGGTGGTGGCTGAGGTGAGCGACGACCGAGAGCTGGACTTCGCGGAGCTGCTCATCGACGGCCATGCGACGGGGGTGCGGCAATACCTCCGTGACGCCGGGCACGGCCGCGTCTTGTTGCCGCTGCCGCTGCGCGATCTGCCCGAGGGCACGCACGAGCTGGCCGTGCTGCTGCGCGACACGGCGGGCCATCAGACCCGCAGCGCCGCGGTGGCGGTGACGGTTGTGGCTACGCCGCCGCCGCAGTTGACGCCTTACGAAGCCGCAGTCCGCGCCCTGTCGCGCTTCGGGTTCGGCGTGGATGAACGGCAGTTGGCCGAGGCACTGGTCAAGGGGCACGCGGCATACCTGCGTGGACGCCTGAGCGGATCGCCGGACGCCAACGCGTGGGCCTGGGCCGCGGCCGAGCATCACGACGACCGCAACGGCGGGCACGTCATCCGCCGCAGCGTCGCCCACGCGATGGCGACCACCAACCCCGTCCACGCACGCTTCGCGCTGCTGCTCGACAACCACTTCTCGACCTGGCTGCGCAAGACCCGCGCCGAGCGCAAGGCGTCGGAGTATCGCCGTCTCGTCGCGCTCGGGCCGGCACCGTTTGCCGACCTGCTCCTGCACTCGGCGACCAGCCCCGCCATGCTTCACTACCTCGACCAGGAACGCAGCTTCGGCCGTCGGCTCAACGAAAACTACGCCCGCGAGATCATGGAGCTGCACAGCCTCGGCGTCCAAGCGGGGTACACCCAGCAGGACGTCACCGAGCTGGCGAGTCTTCTGACCGGCTGGCGCAGCACCGACACCGCCCGGCTCGACGGCGGGGGCCTCTACCTCGACGACGTCTTCCGCTTCGACCCCGCGCTCAACGACCCCGAGCCCCGAACCGTCTTCGGCGTCCACTTCGCGCGCGTGCCGCCCGAGCAACGCTACGACCGCACCCGCACCGCGATCGACATGCTCGCCGCCCACCCCGCCGCCGCCCGCCACCTCGCGACCAAGATCGTTGAGCACTACACCGACGTCCCCGCCGACCCGGCGCTTATCGAAGCCCTGGCCGCGGTCTTCCACGAGAGCGGCGGCGACACGCGGGCGATGCTCTTGGCGCTGGCCGAGCGTGATGAGTTGTGGCGACGCGACGCCGCGCCACGCATGACCCACCCGTTGGGCTACGCCCTGCGACTGGCCCGCGCGGCCGACGGGGCGCCGGAGTATCAGCTCGAGCGCTACCTGCGGCTGTCGGGCTTCGGGCTCTTCGACCGCGACACCCCGGACGGGTACCCCGAGGAAGACCCCGCCTACGCCGACACCAATGCGATGCTCCAGCGCTGGCGCTACGCCCACGAGATCCGCGGTTCCCTCGCCCGCGTGCTGCCTCATAACCTGCGCCAGCCGCCGGGCAAGGCGGACGACGCGGCCATGCAGGCGTGGCGGCAGCAGGTGGTGGATGTGATCGCCCTGCGGCTGACCGGTACGGTGCTGAGCCCGCGTTCCAACGACGCGGTGCTCGGTGCCTTCGCCCAGACCCCGATCGAAGGCACAACCCACATCCAAACGATCGCCACCCTGATCGCCCAGATGCCCGAGGCAAATCTGCGGTAATCGCCATCGAAAATCGGCGTAATGCCGATACCATGTTTAGCGGGTGACACGGAGTGTCCCCCCCCCGGAGCTGACGGCATGGGCGACTTCGTCGCACCCGCTAAACGGTGAAAGGCAGATCATGAAAATCACCCGACGCTACTTTCTGCAGACCACCGGGGCGCTGGCGGCTTACTGCGGCGTCGCGCCGCTGCGGGCGCTGGGGGCCGCGGCCGACACCGTCAGCGCGCCCGTCGCCTCGGGCAAGACGCTCGTTTCCATCTTCCTGCGCGGCGGAATCGATGGGCTCAACCTCATCGTCCCCTACGCCGACCCCGGCTACGCGAAGCTGCGCACGAACCTGCGCATCGCCAACCCCGGGCAAGATGAAGGTTGCCTTGATCTGGACGGCAGCTTCGGCCTGCACCCGCGGGCCAGGGCATTACTCGAAGCGTTCGATGCCGGGCACGCGGTCGCGGCGCACGCGGTGGGTTACGGCAAGAACTCGCGCTCACACTTCGAGGAGCAGGACGTCTGGGAGACCGGTGTGACCGGCAACACCGTCGGGTCCGACGGCTGGCTCAACCGCCACCTGCTGACCAGCGAGGGCCGCGGCCCGGTGCGCGCGGTGGCGCTGGGCGATGCGCTGCCGCGGATCCTGCGCGGCGACGCCCCGGCCTACGCGATCAAGGGCTTATCCGACCTCGGCCTGCCGCAGACCGATCAGCACGGCGCGATCACCGCGGCGCTCGAACACGCCTACCAGTGCGACCCCCGGAAAGAGTCGGCGGATGCGACGACGCTGGTGCGCGACACCGGCGCGCAGACGCTCGAAGGCATGAAGCTCATCGACGCGGTCGCGAAGCAGCCCTACAAACCATCCGCGAAGTACCCCAACTCCGGCCTCGCCAATCAGCTCAAGTCCGCGGCGCGGCTGATCAAGGCCGAGGTCGGCATCGAGGTCATTCAGATCGACTACGGCGGGTGGGACACGCACAACAACCAGGGCAACGGCATCGCGGGCAACTACGGCAACAAGGTCGAGCAATTGTCCGAAGCGCTCGCCGCATTCACGCAAGACCTGGGTGATCGGCTCGACGACGTGCTGGTGCTCACGCTCTCGGACTTCGGCCGCACCGCCCGCGAAAACGGCACCCGCGGCACCGACCACGGCTGGGCCAACGCCATGCTCGCCCTCGGCGGCCCCGTCGCCCGCACCGGCGAGAAGGCCGGCGTCGGTTCGGAAAAACGCCGCAAGGTCCTCACCGACTGGCCCGGCCTGCTGCCCGACCAGCTCCACCAGAACCGCGACCTCATGCACACCACCGACTTCCGCGATGTGCTTAGCGAAGTCGTCGCCGTCCACCTCGGCAACCCCAACCTCGGCAAAATCATCCCCGGCCACGATCCCAAACCCGTCGGCCTGATCGCGTGAATCAACCAACAAGACAGGTTTAACCACAGATTTCACAGATGACGCAGATTGAAGACGAGTAGCCACAATAAAGCATAAACGGCACAAAAATGAGTTTCGCACTTTTGTGCCGTTTATGCTTTTTTGTGGCTGATTTCTGATCTGCGCAATCTGTGCGATCTGTGGTTAAACCTGTCTTGTGGATTTCTCCGCGTCGTGGCGGTTCAACGTTTCCGGCGGTAGGCGTTGGGTGAGATGCCGGTGGTTTGTTTGAAGACGCGGGAGAAGTGGTAGGGGTCGTCGTAGCCGACGCGGGCGGCGATGGTGGCGAGTTTGAGGTCGGTGCGGTGCAGCAGTTCCGCGGCGTGGTCGATACGCAGCCGCGTCAGATAGCGCACCGGGCTGATGCCGAACTGCTGCCGAAACAGCCGTGAGAAATGTGCGGTTGAGAGCGCGAACGTCTCGGCCATCGCCGGCAGGCTCGGCGGGTCCGACAGACGATCAAGCAGGTAACGGCGGACGGCGGCGGCGTCGAGGCTCGGCGCGTGCGTCGGCGTGTCGGTCCCGGCACTTAGGCGGTGGTGGATCAACCCCAGCAGGCCGACGAGCAACGCGTTGGTGCGCGCATCGTCGCGTGCGGCGACGGCGGGCGGCCGTGCATCGGTCAGGTGCAGCGGCGGCCGGCTGTCGAGCGCGATCAGGTTGGCGAAGTGTTCGCGGATCATCGGGTCCAGGCCCAGGCGCACCACCGGCCCGCCATGGACGCGGATCGCCTCGGTGTGCGCCGCGGCCGCGTCGCCGCCGAAGTGGACCCACTGCCACGCCCACGGCTCGCCGAGCGAGCGGTAGTCCTGCGGCACGTCCGGGGGCATCGTGACCAGATCGCCCGTACTTGCTTCGTAAACCTTATCGCTCAACGATACACGCATGCCCCCCGCGATCACGTAAACCAGTAAGAAATCAGTCGGGGTCGGGCGGGCCGTCCAGACCACGGGGATGTCGTCAAACTGCCCGCTGGAGTGCAATTCAAGGGGCAGCGGCGGGGTGTAGGGTGGTGCCGGCTTGGGCATGAATGATGAAATTATCCATCATCCTGCGTCCGCGGTCCATTGGCCCCCCCCAAATGCGGCGCTACATTGTCAGGCGTCATCCCCTCAGGAGTTGCGCGATGGTTGCTGCCCGGCCCGACCGATCACATCAAATCCAGTCGCCGCTGACCGCGGAGCAGGTCGCCGCGTATCACCGCGATGGCTACCACATCGCCCGTGGGCTGTGGTCTCTCGACGAAGTGGCCGCGTGTCGCGCGGCATTCGAGGCGATGGCCGAGCGCGGCGAGCCGATCGTCTTCCCTCATGCCCCCGAGCAAGCGGCGTGGAGCCCCGAAGCGCAGAGCACCGACCCGCTTCGCCGCTACCCGCGCGTGATGCACCCGCACTTCTTCATGGACCTGGCGATGCGGATGATGCTCGACCGCCGCATCGAGGCGGTGCTCGCGGCCTTGCTCAATGAGCAGCCGCTGGCCACGCAGAGCATGTACTACTTCAAGCCGCCAGGGGGCAAGGGCCAGGCACTGCACCAAGACAATTATTACCTGAAGGTCCGGCCCAAAACCTGTCTCGCCGCATGGACTGCGATCGATCGGTCTCATCCGGAGAACGGCGGGCTCTACGTCTGCCCCGGCACGCACACGCTTGAGGTCCAGTGCCCCGAGTTGGCGAATCCCGATGAGAGCTTTACCACCGACTTCGTCCGCCCCCCGGCAGGTGTGCAACCGGTGCCCGCGATCCTTGAGCCCGGCGACGTGCTGTTCTTCAACGGCTGCGTTGTTCACGGCTCGCGGCCCAACACCTCCAAAGACTGGCGGCGAAGCTTCATCTGCCACTACATGCCCGCCTCCGCGACGCACATCTCCGACGCGTATGCCGTGTTCGACTTCGAGGGCAACCGCATCGCCAAAGAACGAGCGATCGGCGGCGGGCCGTGCGGCACACGCTTAGGCGACCACGGCATGATGGCCCGCAGCTTCGAAGAGGCCAAGGCGCTGGGCCTCGAACCCGTCGCGGCCGGCAGCATCCCCGGCTGACCTTGCGCCCGGCCGCGCCAGGGGGGCGCGCCACCGCCCGGGTCGGCCCGGTGGTATTGACATTCAGTCTCAAAATATCTACCGTTTCCCATCCCGCGTGGTCCACTGCGCGGGATTTTGCTGACGTTCTGTCTGAATTTCCTGGAAGGAAACGACCATGCTGCATCCGCCCCGAGCCCTGTCCTTTGTTGCCCCGCTTGCCGTGCTGCTGGGCGGTTTGGCCGCCGCGTGGATGGGTCCGCCCGCCGCCGCGCAGGATGCCGCGGGTGAGCCGATCACGCTCTACTGCGGCCGATCGCAGACGCTGGTCGAGCCGATCATCCGCAAGTTCACCGAGCAGACCGGCATCGCGGTGCGGTTCAAGTCGGCGGGCACGGCTCAGATCGCAATGATGCTCGAAGAAGAGGGCGATCGCAGCCCGGCCGACGTCGTCTGGTGTCAGGACGCCGGCACGCTCGGCAGCCTCGCCAAGGCGGGGCACTTCGCCGAGCTGCCCGCGTCGCTGCTCGAAACCGTGCCCGCGGGATACCGTAGCGATGAGGGGCAGTGGGTCGGCATCTCCGGCCGGCTGCGCGTGCTCGCCTACGCCCCGGCGCGCGTCGCCGAGAGCGAGATGCCCCAAAGCGTCTTCGACCTGACCGACCCGAAATACAAAGGCCGCGTCGGATGGGCGCCGACCAACGCCAGTTTCACGGCCTTCGTCACCGCCATGCGACAGGCGCACGGCGAGGAGAAGACCCGTCAGTGGCTGCTCGATATGAAGGCCAACGGCACTAAGCCGTTCCCCAAGAACACCGCCATCGTCATGGGCATCGCCAACGGCGAGGTGGACCTCGGCTTACCGAACCACTATTACCTGCTCCGCTTCAAGACCGCCGACAGTGATTATCCTGTCGAGCAGACGCAATTCACCGCTGGCGACATCGGCAACATGAATAACGTCGCCGGCGTCGGGCTGATGAAGGTTTCGGATAACCAGGACAACGCGCTGAAGCTCATCGCTTTCCTGCTCTCTCCCCAAGCCCAGCAATATTTCGTGGGCGAGACGTTCGAGGTCCCGGTGTCGTCGCAGGTGATCGCGCCGACCAGGATGTTCGATCTTCAATCGGTGCAGGAGAACCTGCCCGAGATCGATCTGGACGAACTCGATGACCTCAAAGGCACGCAGGATTTGCTGCGCGAGGTGGGGCTCATCGGATAACCGGTTCGAGCGAGTCGCGTGCTTGGTCGAACCTCGATAGCCCGCCCGCGACGCGGGCGCGGCCCACCGCGCCCGCGTGGCGGGCGGGCTGTTGCAAGCGTTTTTGCAAGTTGCACCCCACCGCCCTTGACCACCCTCGACGCTCCCATCCCGCTCCGCCGCAAACCCCGCCCCCCACGTCGCGAGGCGTTGCCCTGGTATCTCGTGCTGCCCGCGGTGTTGTGCGGCCTGGGTGTAGTGGGGCCGATGGTCTACCTCGTCATCCGGGCGCTCAACGTCGAGGCCGAGGAACTCGCCCGCACGCTGCTGGATGTGCGGAACCTGCGGCTGCTGGGCAGCACACTGCTCCTGTGTGCGACGGTGCTGGTGGTCACGATCGTGCTGGCCTTGCCCGCGGCGTGGCTGACGGCGCGGACCGACCTGCCGCTGCGGCGGGTCTTCGCGCTGGGCATGGTCCTGCCGCTGGCGGTGCCGGGCTATCTGATGGCGTTTAGCCTGCTGTCGCTGGGCGGGTATATGGGCGCGGTGGCGCAGGTGAGCGAGGCGTGGTTCGGGGAGCGGTTTGTCATGATGCCGGTGCGGGGCTACCTCGGCGCGCTGATCGCGTTGTCGCTGTACAACTTCCCGTACATGCTGCTGAACCTGCGGGCGGCGTTTCTGGCGCTGGACCCGACGATCGAGGAGGTCGGCCGCTCACTGGGCCGTTCGCCGCGGCAGGTGTTCATCCACGTCGTGCTGCCGCAGTTGCGCCCCGCGCTGGTGGCGGGGGGGCTGCTGGTATGCCTGCACGTCGTCGCGGACTTCGGCGTGGTGCATCTGATGAACTACCCGACATTCAGCTATGCGCTCTACGAGCAATACGCCGCGTCCGATACGACGGGCATGGCGTGGTACGGGCTGATGATGATCGCGCTGGCCGGGGCCTTCATCGCGGCGGAGCTGTGGCTATTGCGGGGGCTGCGGCTGCACCGGGCGGGATCAGGCGTGGCGCGGGGGCGGGCGGTGACGCGGCTGGGGTGGTCGCGCTACCCGGCGATGGGTTTTCTGCTGCTGATCCTTGCCGCGGGCGTGCTGCTGCCGGCGCTGACCACGGGCTTCTGGCTCTTTGAGCCGACGTTTGATTCGGCATCGAATCTCCGGCACAAGCTTTTCGATGCGGTGACCGATTCGGTGTTCGCGTCACTCGCCGCGGCGGTGGTCGCGGTGCTCTTAGCCTTGCCGGTGGCGCTGCTGGCGTCCCGCTACCCCGGCAAGCGTTCGCTGATGCTCGAGCGCGTGGCGTACCTGGGCTACGCGACGCCGGCGCTCGCCTTTGCGCTGGGGTTGCTGGTGCTCTCGATCACGATCGATCGGCTGTTTGTCGAAGCGGGGGACACGCTGGTGTACGGGTCGCTGGCGGTGCTGGTGTATGGGTACGCGTTGCACTTCATGGCCGAGGGTGTCGGGCCGATCCGCGCGGCGTTGTACCACGCGACGCCGCGGCTGGAGGAAGCGTCGCGTTCGTTGGGTCGGGGCTTTGTGCGCACGTCGCTGAGCGTGACGCTGCCGCTGCTGAGGCCGGGGCTGATGGTGAGCCTGGCGCTGGTGTTTCTCTCGACGATGAAGGAGTTGCCGCTGACGATGCTGCTGCGGCCGTATGATTTCACCAACCTCGCCTACGAGTTGTGGGCGCGGACGGATGAACGGCTGTTCGCCGACGCCGCGCCGTTCGCGCTGGGCATCCTGGTGGTGTCGGTGGTGTTTGTCGGGGCATTGCTTGCGGGGGAGACGAGGCTGGAATCGCAATGACCGACGCCGCGCCCCACTTGCTGTGCATCGAAGACCTGACGCGCACGTTCCCCGGCCAGAGCCAGCCGGTGATCGAGGGGGTTTCGTTCTGCGTGGAGAGCGGCGAGGTGCTGGCGATCGTGGGTCCCAGCGGCTGCGGCAAGACCACAACGCTGCGGACCATCATGGGTTTTGAGCGGGCCGACCGCGGGCGGGTCCGCAAAGACGATCTGGTCTGTACGGATTGCGGCAAGGGCGTCCACCTGCCTCCGGAGAAGCGCGGCATCGGGATCGTGTTTCAGGACTACGCCCTCTTTCCGCACCTCTCGGTCATCCGCAACGTGATGTTCGGCGTCCCCCCCCGGAAGTTCTCTCGGAAGCGTCGGCGGCAGATCGCGCGTGAGGCGATGTGGATGGTCGGGCTGATGGGCCTGGAGGATCGGCCGGTGCAGGCGCTTTCGGGCGGACAGCAGCAGCGTGTCGCGATCGCGCGGGCGTTGGCGCCGGGCACGCGGGTGGTGCTGCTCGATGAGCCTTTCTCGAATCTGGACCCGGACCTGCGTCAGGCGACGCGGGCGGAGGTACGCACGCTGGCGAAGCGTGCGGGCCTGGCGGTGGTGCTGGTGACGCACGATCAGGAAGAGGCGCTGTCGCTGGCGGATCGGCTGCTGGTGATGCGCGACGGCGTGGTGCGGCAGGCGGGGCGGCCGGAGGCGGTGTACGCCCGGCCATGCTCGGCGTTCGTCGCGCGGTTCCTGGGCCAGACCAACCTGCTGCCCGGCACCGCCGACAACGCCGATGTCGCCGACACCCCGCTAGGCAAGGTGCAGATCACCGGCAAGCACTCCGGCGCGGTGCTGCTGTCCCTGCGCCCCGAAGACCTGACACTCGCGCCGGTCCCGGCGGAGGCGGCCGCCTCACACCGCCCGACCGGGAAGGTAATCGCGCGTGAGTTCAAGGGCCACGACCTGACCTACCGCGTCCGCATTGCCAACCGCGAGATCGCGGTGCAGATGGAAGCGGGGTCGGCGTTTCAGGTCGGCCACGATGTACAGCTATCGCCGCTGCGCTCGGCGGTGGTGGTGGAGGATGACCTGGTTGAGTCTGCGAACTCGTGAGCGATTCATAGCCGGGACGCTACGCGTCCCTGGTCAAGGAGTCCGGGGACGCGTAGCGTCCCGGCTATTAAGCAAAACACGAGTGCTCGCGCGTCATCAGAACGCGAGGACCAGGGCGGTGTAATACTTGAGGTCGTTGTGTTCGTCGTCGCCGCGGGTGTTGGATTCGTAGTCGTTGACCAGGCCGAGCTTGAGCTTGAGGCCGGAGGTGTCGGGCAGATCGATGATCCAGTCGAGGCTGACGTTGAAGCGGGACTCGCCGCCCTGTTCGAGGTCGGGGTAGAACGTGGCGGAGGCGGCGAGGTTGTGGTGGCGGTTGATAGCCCACTTGAAGACCGACCCGCCGAACAGCGCCTCGGGCTTCAGTTCGTTGATCTGGCCGAACTCATAAGTCGCGCCCGCGCCGGCTCGGCCGAGAATTTCCCAGTCGTCGGTATCCACGAACGCGTAGCCCACGCCGCCGAACCCGGAGACCCGGTTCTCGAAGTCGCGTTGCTGGTCGTATTCGTACTCGCCGTTGGCGAAGAGGAACCACTTGCTCTCGGGCAGCAGCCAGTCGCGCGTGAGGCGGACCCTGGATTCGTTCTGGGTGGTGTCGCCCTCGCTGACGCTGTAGAAAGTCATGGCTTCGAAAAGCGTGCGGTGGCGGTCGTTGCGCTGGTGGGTGGTGAACTGCCCGGTGAAGGACTGGCGGTCGGTGTTGCCCGACGAACCGGAGAGCCCGAAGGAGAGGTTGGTGTTCCAGCCGCGGAGCAGGCGGGTGCCGAAGAGTCCGATCGGTTCGGGGTCGGGTTCGCTCGCCGCGTCACCCCTCACGGTCGCGGATGCGCCGGTCCCGGCCTCGGCTCCCGGTTCGGGCGCTTGCCTGTGCGTATCCGCGTCGCCCAGTTCGTCGATGCGTGCGATGGCGTCGTGGTCCAGCGTCACGGCCCCCAGCAGCGGGTGGTTGAACGACACCGCGTTATCGGCCCGCTCGATCGCCTCGGCCAGCAGCACCTCGCCGGTAACCAGCACCACACGATAGCCGCCGAGCGCCGGCGTCGCCGCCAGCACACCACAAATCCACAGGATGAGTTGCCTCCCAAACAACGCGGCCGCTCCGTGAGCATCCCTCAAGAGATGTCATCGGGCGAGAGCGGGGAGGGGCTTTGATGAATCGGTGAGAATGCCAGCGCGTGCGATCAGAAATCCCAGATCAGCGCGAGGTAGTACTTCAGGTCGTTTTTCTCGGCGTCGCCGCCGGGCTCGGATTGGTACTCGTTCTCTGCCCCGAGCTTGAGCGCGAGGTTGCGCCCCGCGTCGATCGTGATCTCCCACTCGGCGCGGGTGAGGTTGCGGAATTCGTTGATGTCGCTCAGGTCCGGGTAGTAGGTGTTGGAGAAACTCAGCTTCTGGCCGTCGGTGATGTTCCAGAGTACCCCGACCCCCAGCAACGCCTCGGGCGTGAACTCGTCATCGGTCCCGCCGAACGTCTGGTTCCCGCCGAGGCCGGCCCGGCCCAGCAGTTCCCACGTGTCGTTTTTCACGAACTGGTAACCGATACCCCCCGCGCCGCTGATCCGGCTCTCCCAGTCCTGGAACTCATCCCAGTCGTAGCGCCCGGTCAGGAAATAGAAGTGCTTCTTCTCCGGCAGCAGCCAGTCGCGGGTGGCCTGGGCGTAGAACTCGTTCTCGGTCGTGTCGCCATTGTCTTGGGCGGTGAAGTAGGCCAGGTCGACAAACCACCGCCGCTCGGCGTCCTCATAGAACCCGCCGAGCGCAACGCGGGCGTTGAGGTTGTCGGTATTGCCCTCCGAGCCGGTGATGGCGACCTCGAACCGCCGCTCCCAGCCCTCGAACAGCGTCACGGGGCCGAGCTTGAGCCCGGGGTTCGGCAGTTCTTCCCCGGCGGGGGGCTCGACGGTGTATCCCGCATCCGTCAGGGTGGATTTCGCCGCTTCGAGCTGCGCCTCCTGTGTCGGTTGATCGGCCGGGGCGTCCGGGTCGCTGATCTTTATCGCCACGACCTGATCGCGCGGCAGGGTCACCTCCCCGAGTACCGGGTGCGTGATCACCACCCGCTGCTCGGTCTGCTCGATCACCTTGCCGGTGAGCAGGTCGCCATTGGTCAGTTCGACCGTATCGGCGAGGATCGTGGCGGGGACAAAACCGATCGCGGCGATGACCGCCGTGCAAAACAGAACACGCATGTAGTCATTCCCTGTACTCGCGGCAACCCCACAAGGAGACAGACCCTGATCCGCCGCGGGCAGGAGTATAACGGCCCCCCTTAGCCGATGCATCCCTCACCCCGCCGTGGCCGCGACCTTCGCCAACGCGAGCCATCGCGGGCTGATCTGCTCGGCGGTCAGCTCGGGGTTCGCGTGACGGATCGCTGCGGCGACCAGGCCCATGAACATCGGCGCAGGGTGCAGCGGTCGGCTGGTCAGCTCGGGGTGGAACTGGGCGCCGATGAAGTACGGATGCTTGCTCGGTGATAGCTCCAGCACCTGCATGATCGGGTGCTCGGGGTGGCGGCCGCTGAAGATAAGCCCGGCTGCTTCGAGGGTTTCAATCTTCCGGGGGTCGACCTCAAACCGGTGACGGAAACGGCGGCGGATCATCGACTGCCGATCCAACTCGTCCGCGAACAGAAACGCGGCCAACGAATCCGCCTTGATCAGCACGTCTTTCCCGCCCAGCCGCATGTTCCCGCCCAGGCCCTCGATCTTCTTCTGCTCGGGCAGGATGTCGATGACCGGGTGCGGTGTGTCCTTGTCGAATTCGCTGGAGGACGCGTTTGCGATGCCGCAGACGTGTCGGGCGTATTCGATCACCGCCATCTGGAACCCGAGGCAGATGCCCAGGTACGGCAGGCCGTGGGTCCGGCAATGCCCGACACAGGCGATCTTCGATTCGGTGCCTCGCACGCCGAACCCGCCGGGCACGATGACCGCATCCAGCCCTTCGAGCACGCGCGGCGCGTCGGCGGGGTTGAACTCGGTGGTATCGATCCACTTGGTTTCCAGCTCGGCCGAGAGATGCGCCCCGCAGTGTTCCAGAGCCTTGTCGATCGAGGCATAGGAATCGCGCAGCCCGGCGTACTTGCCGGTGATACCGATCGCCACCTTGTGCCGACGTTTGCCGGTCAGTCGGCTGACGAAGACCTGCCAGTTGGCGCGGGCCTCGTCTTCGGCGGCCTGATCAACGCGGTCGTGCAGGTTCAGCATCGTCAGCATCTGCCGATCGAGCCCCGCGCGGCGCATGTCATCGGGGATGGTGTAGATGCTCGGCCGATCGTGCATCGAAAACACCCGCTCGACCGGGACGTTCGAGAACATCGCGATCTTCTCCCGCGCCCCGGTCTGCACCGGGCTTTGGCCCCGCACCGCGATGATGTGCGGCTGCACGCCCGCCTCCAGCAGCTTCTTCAAACCCAGCTGCGCCGCCTTGGACTTCTGCTCGCCCAGCGCCGGCGGCTCGATCACGTACGTCAGCGCGACGTAACACACGTTGCCCGGCCCTTCCTCGAAGGCGAGCTGACGCAACGCCTCGATGTAGAAAGCGTTCTCGTGATCGCCCACCGTCCCGCCGACCTCGATGAAGACCACATCCGCGTCCTGCTTCATCGCCAGGTTGCGGACCATGTACTTCACCTCGCCGGTGACGTGGGGAATCATCTGCACGTCGCGGCCGAGGTATCCGCCGGAGCGTTCCTTGTCGAGCACGCCGCGGTAGATCTGCCCGGAGGTGGTGTAGTTGTCACGGGTGAGGTTCTGATCGAGCAGGCGCTCGTAAGTGCCCAGGTCCATGTCGGTTTCGAGGCCGTCGTCGAGCACGAACACCTCGCCGTGGCGGTAGGGGTTGAGCGTGCCCGAGTCGATGTTGAGGTAGCCCTCCATCTTGATGGGGGCGATGCGCAGGTTTTTGTCTTTGAGGAGCTTGGCGAGCGAGGAGGAGAAGATGCCCTTGCCCAGGCCGGAGATGACGGTGCCGAGCACGACGACGTACTTGTGACGGCCCTTGGTGTAGCCGGCGGGGACGGGGTTGAAGAACTCGGATTCGTGGGATTGTTGGCCCGCCTGGGCGAGGCGGTCCTGCGTGGAGGCGGCGTGGTCGGCGGCGGGGGGATTTTTGGGGGGCATAACCCAACGTACCGCGCCGGACCGGGCGATGCAATCGGCCAAACCCACGATTCAGCCATCGCCCCGCCAAGCCCCGGATCGGACCGCCATTTACGCTTCCGCGTCCGCGGACAACGGCCTCGGGTTCGCCCGCTCCTCGGGTGGCAGGCGGCGAGCGGGATACTGGACATAGGTTCGTCCCGACGCTTCCTGCTGCCTGCGGATGTCTTGGAAGATCGCGTCAAGGTCGTAGTTAAACCGGGCCGCGTGAGCCTCACGAACGGCGCGAACCTCCGCCACAATCGGGTCTATCGGCGCTGATTTATCCATCATTCGGCTCCATAAGCTCTTCCGGCGTACAGATGATTATAGGTGCATAGCCTGCGTCACGACAGACTTGCTCGATACGGTGGCGCATGGCTGCGTTCGCGATGTGACGGCAGTTCCAAGTGACCAGGTATGTTGCGCCGCCGACCACCGCGATCGCGATAAGAGCCGCATCTTCCCCCGCTTTGGTGGGGACGGCGTTCGCGTTGACCAGTTGCTTCGCAAGCCCCAACGCTTCAGGAGTAGCTTCCACATTGGCGAGTTCATCAATGATCGCTAAGCGGGAACGTGCGGCGTTTGCATCCCCAGCGCTCGCCTCGATCCGCACGAACTCGGAGATGACCAGATCGAAGCGGTCGCTTGCATTCTGCCACCAGTCACGCGTGATCTGCTGATGCCCCGCCTGAACCACATCACGCGAGGGCCGTGCGGTCAGATAGCTGATGACCGAAGTCTCAATATACGCTTTGGGTTTCATGTCGTCCGTTCCTGCTGGCTGGCACCCGTGACGCTCAATCGACTCATGCTAATCGATCATCCCGCTTCACCCCCGCCACGCCCGCCGCAGCCACAGCGCGTTGCCCACCACGCTCACGCTGCTGGCCGCCATCGCCGCGCCCGCGAGCATCGGGTGAAGCAGGCCTGCCACCGCGACCGGGATCAGCAGCACGTTGTACGCAAACGCCCAGCCCAGCCCGATCCAGATCCGCTTCATCGTCGCCCGGCTTAGCCGCACCGCGCGCGGCACGTTCATCAGGTCGGCGCCGACCAGCACGATGTGCCCCGCGTCCTTGGCGATATCCGTCCCGCCGCCCACGGCAATACCGAGATCTGCCGCGGCCAGCGCCGGCGCATCGTTGATGCCGTCGCCCACCATCGCCACCCGATGCCCGTCGCGCCGCAGGTCCTCGATGACTTTGTGCTTGTCGTCCGGCCGACAGTCGGCATAGACCCGATCGATCCCCGCCCGCCGCGCGATCGCGTCCGCCACCGCCCGGTGATCGCCCGTGACCATCACCGTGCGCAGGCCCAGCGCCTTGAGCGCCCCGATCGCCTCGGGCGCTTCGTCGCGCAGCTCGTCCGCAAATCCGATCAACGCAACCGCTTGATTATCGATCGACACCGCGGCCGCGGTCTGCCCCTGTTCGAACATTGCCTGCCGCTTCGCCTCGAAGCCCGCACCCAACTCGACCGACGCGTCCTTGAGCGTCTGAACCCGGCCGACGATCACCACCTTGCCTTCGACACGCCCGCGCACGGCACCGCCCGGCAGCGATTCGAACTCCGAGGCCGTGGCCGCGTCCAAGCCTTCCTGCTCGGCCGCGCGGGCGATCGCGCGGGCCAACGGGTGCTCGCTCTTGGCCTCGACCGCCGCGGCCAGGCGCAGGATGTCGGCTTTGTCGTACGCCCCGTCCAGCAACTCGACGGCGGTCACCGCGGGGCGGCCTCTGGTCAGCGTGCCGGTCTTGTCGAAGAGGATGTGCGTGAGTTTGCCCGCGCGCTCGAACGACGCGGCGTCCTTGATGAGGATGCCATCCTTCGCGCCGAGTCCCGAGCCGACCATGATGGCCGTCGGCGTCGCCAGACCCAGCGCGCACGGGCAGGCGACAATCAGCACGGCGATCGCGGCTTTCATGCCGTACACCGTCATGTACGCCGATGGCTCGCTGTTGACCGCCCAGAATACATAGGTCCCCAGCGCGATCAGGAGCACCGCCGGGACGAACACACCCGCGACCTTGTCCGCCAGCCGCTGGATATTCGCCTTGCTCGACTGCGCGTCGCGCACCGCCTCGGTGATCTGCGAGAGCAGCATCCCTTCGCCGGTCTCGGTCGCCTCCATCTCAAAAGCGCCCGATTGGTTCACCGTGCCCGCGTAAACCTCACTTCCGGGGGTCACCTCGACGGGCATCGACTCGCCGGTGATCAGCGCCTGATCGATCGACGACTTGCCCTCGGTGACCTTGCCATCGACCGGGACCGATGAGCCGGGCTTGACGATCAGCGTGTCGCCGGCGCGGACCTCGTCGATCGGCACGCTTATTTCCTGGCCGGCTTCGCGTTTGAGCGCCTCGCCGGGTTGAAGTGACATCAGCTCGCCGATCGCCGAGCCCGCCGCGGTCGTCGCGCGTGTTTCCAGATATTTGCCGAGGCTGATGAGCACGAGGATCACCACCGCCGAGTCGAAGTACACCATGTGGCCCCCCCGGAACGTGACCACCGCGCTGTAGATGAACGCCACCGTCGTGCCGATCGCTACGAGGCTGTCCATGTCTGCCCGGCCGTGGCGCAAGGCCTTAAGCGACCGCTTGTAGAACGGATAGCCCATCAGCACCTGGATCGGCGTCGCCAGCGCAAGCTGAATCCACGCCGAAGTGTTGCTCATCCACCCCATGCCGAGGACGACTACCGGGATCGCCAGCAGCGCGAGGTGCTTGTGCCACGGCGGATTCGCGGCCTGGGGGTGATGGTGGTGCGCGTGATCATGCGATGACGAACGGCTCTGCTTCTGCTCGACCGCCGCGTCGTAACCAACGCGCCGGATCGCCGCGGCCAGTTGCTCGGCTGAGCCCTCCGCTTCGTCGTGGTCCACATCCGCTAAGTGCGTGGCGAGGTTGACCCGGGCATCCTGCACACCCGGCACCTGCCTGATCGCCTTCTCGACGCGCGCGACGCAGCTCGCGCAGTGCATGCCGTCGATCGAGATCCGGGTGCGAGTCATCCGGGCATTGTATGAGTGTGGGACGTGGCCGCGTATCATGTCCTCATGACCTCCACGCCAAACCCCGAACCGCTGACGCTCGCCGGCTTCCAGCAGCACATCCGCGAGAAGTACTACAAGACCGACGCCGCGCGCGGCACCCCCGGAACCTTTATGTGGTTAGTCGAAGAAGTGGGGGAGCTGGCCACCGCGCTGCATAAGGCCGCGGGCGAGGGCGGCGAGACCTCCGGCGACGACGACCCCGCCGGCGAGTTTGCGGATGTGTTGGCGTGGCTCTGCACGCTGGCGAACATCAACGGGATTGATCTGGAGCAGGCCGTGCGCGAAAAGTACTTCGGCGACAAACCGCCGCAGGGGCATAAGTGATCCGACCGATATAATGCTGATGATGTCATCCCATCCCAATCGCGATAACGGATTCCGGCTGGACAAGACCGCTTTCGAGGTGGTCGATCTGGCGCAGGCCGACCCTGGGGTGGATCACGAATGGATCGCACGCAGCACCCCAGCCGAGCGTATGCGGGCGCTGGAAATGCTGCGATGGAATGCCTATGGCTACGAGCGAGCTACATCCCGACTTCAACGCGTTCTTGAGTTTGCTCAACGAGAAGCGGGTTGATTACCTGCTGATCGGCGGATATGTGGTCAACTACTACGGCTATGACCGGGTAACCGACGATTTGGATGTCTGGATCGCGATCGATCCAACCAACGCTGATCGAATCGTTGCAGCGCTTCGGGAGTTCGGTTTCGATGTTCCCATGCTCAAAGCGGAGCGTTTTTTGATTCCGGGCCGCATCATCCGCATGGGGCGTGCCCCGGTCCGCATCGAAATATGCAATCACATCTCAGGCGTGTCTTTTGAGGACTGTCGTGCGCGTGCCACGATTGGTGAATTTGACGGCCTACAAGTACCGATGATCAGCCTGCCCGACTTGCGCAAGAACAAGAAAGCCAGCGGCCGCCCGAAAGACATGCTCGACTTGGATCATCTGCCCGAGGCTTAGCCCGGTCTCCTTTAGAGAGCTGAAGGCGGAAAGGGGTACGCTGTTGTGTAGAATGCCGACATGCCCGAACCGTTCAACGGCTTCCGACTCGACAAGACCGCGATCAGCTTCCGCGCCCTGCACGATCCCGATGATTCGTACAAGTACTGGTGGGACAAGACCCCGCAGGAACGCCTGGCCGCGCTCGAATACCTTCGCTACCACGCCTATGGCTACGATCCGACTACCGACAATGTTCCGCGCGTTCTAACCATAGTATTGAAGAAATCCGATGGCCATACATGATGGGAAGCGATTCCAGATTGGGGGTTCAGATCATGAGTGAAAGCTACATGCAGCAAATTCGAGATATTGCCGTTGCGAAACCTTTCGACTTGCCGCATGTATTAGGACTAGGCAGTAATGAATTCGAGTTTCATGGGAATGGTGCTGATCATCACGACCTATTTCAGATTAAGCCACGCAGATGGATCGTGCCATTGCAGCTCGATAAGTCAATAGGCTATACCGGTATTTCAGTTCACTGGGAGATGGAACGTCCGGGGTATCTGGTTCTTCACTGTGAGCCACATGAAAGATTGTCGCGAAAGAAGGACAAGGATCCCGAACTCATGAGGCCACTTCAATGCAAAAAGGCGGAATTGACATCAGCGTTACGGAAAGCACTTTTGAATGCCCCGGATGGAAGTCTCCTGATTGATACGAAAAGATGTCGTGATCCTCAGGATATTTCCGGCAATAAAGTTGTCGGGTTCGACCTTGGTCTAGACGCTTCGCATAGTCCTAGAGACGCAGTGATTGCTATTTGCATTATCTGTAGATGCTACAACAATTGTATAGATAGAATAATTTCTTGAAATCAAGATCACCTGTTGTCAGAACGCTTCAATATTGGTAACGCTGCCTTGCGAATCAAAGTCTACATTAAAAGCAATATATTTCGTTCGCCCCTCGTCGTGCGACCAATAAAAGATACTGACAAGTAACGTGGGCTCTTTATCCATGTGGTAGAACCAAGAATGCCTATCATAAATCATTTTAGGATCAGTACGTCGAATTGTTTTTATCGCCAGCGATAATCGTGCTGATAGCTCCTGCAAGTCCGGTTGAACACCATGCTGGCGTGCTTTTCTCTG
This sequence comes from uncultured Phycisphaeraceae bacterium, assembly GCA_964614575.1. Lineage (GTDB taxonomy): Bacteria > Planctomycetota > Phycisphaerae > Phycisphaerales > Phycisphaeraceae > JBGTLW01. The sequence continues at coordinate 22,097 of CAZTLX010000038.1, forward strand.
CTCCGTCTCATGCTGGCGTCTCTGCTCATCCAATTTCTGCCGGAGCTGATTGTACTCAACTGTTTCTGGGGACAATTCATTTGTAGCGCAACTGAAAAGTTGGCCTGCGACTAATACGGTTAAAGCTAACAAGCTTAAAGTGCGCATATCCATGCCTTGTTAACCTCATCCGCGTTCATCCGCGTTTATCTGCGGCTGATCCTCTTTGACTTCCTCACGCACGCTCGGCACGTGGTCGCTGAGGATGGTGCGGCAGGTCCGGGCGATGCCGGTGCTGTCGAGGCCGGCCTGGGCAAGCTGTTTGGCACGGCTATCCTGGTAAACCCACTTCCGGGGGTGGCCGAGGCGGTGGATGTTGTGTGTCGGCAGGCCCCGCTCGTTGCACGCCTCGATGACGTTCGCGCCGAAGCCGCCCGCGAGCGCGTGGTCCTCAACGGTCAGGATCGAAGTGCCTTGCCCGATCAGCTTCTCGACCAGGTCGATATCGATCGGCATGGCGAAGCGGGCGTCGTAGAGGTCGATGTCGTAGCCCTGCGCGTGCAGGTCTTTGAGAGCCGCGGCCGCGTGGTAGGCCAGCGTGCCGTAGGCGAGGATCGCCAGCTTCTGCTGGTTCTTCACCGGCGAGGGGATCAGCAGGTTCGCCCTGCCCAGCTCGAACGGGGGGCAGTCGGCTTCATCCTGCAGCGGCCGCTCGGCGACGTTGTCGCGCGGGTAGCGGATCACTGTGGTGTCATCGTCCGCGGCCTGCATGAAGCGCAGGCCGGCCCGCAGCGTCGGCTCGTCGATCGGCGCAAGCTGCACCACGCCCGGCAGCGGGCTGAACATGCTGATGTCCATGAACCCGTGATGCACCGCGCCGTCGCCGCCGACGTACCCCGCCCGGTCGAGGCAGATGCGCACGGCGTGTCCCTGCAGCGAGACCTCCTGGAAGACCTGGTCGAGGGCGCGCTGCACGAAGGTGGAGTACACCGCGAAGAAGGGTTTCACCTTGTCCGCGGTGGCCGCGGTCTTGGCGGACTTGACCATCCCCGCGCACATGTCCATCGCGTGCGACTCGCAGATGCCGGTGTCCAGCACGCGCTCGGGGTGGGCCTTGGCGACCTGCGCCAGGCCGGTGCCGTCGGGCATCGCGGCGGTCACCGCGACGATTGATTCATCCTCGTTCATCAGCTCGATCATCGCGTCGGCGTAGGCGGCGGTGAACGAGCGGCCGCTCGACTTGACCTCCACCCGGCATCCCTCCACCGTGAACGGCTTGGGCGAGTGGAACGTGGTCGCGTCGCCCTCGGAGAACTCAAAGCCCTTGCCCTTGATGGTCTTGGCGTGCAGCAGCACGGGGCGGTCGATGTGTTTGACCTCTTCGAGCATATCGATGAGGCCGGGCAGGTCGTGGCCGTCGATCGGCCCGACGCAGATCAGCCCGAAGTGCTCGAAGAGGTGCTCGGAGGCGATCATGGCCTTGAGCGCCTCGGAGCCGCGGTGGTAGAGCTCTTCGAGGTACGACCCGCCGGGGATGCGGTCGAGCACGTCCTTGCTGCGTTTTTTGAGGTCGGCGTAGGCGTGGGAGATGCGGACGCGGTCGAAGTAGGCCGCCATCGCGCCCTGCGGGTGGCCGATGGACATGCCGTTGTCGTTGAGGACGACGAGGAACTGTCG
>CAZTLX010000039.1:0-23654 GCA_964614575.1 uncultured Phycisphaeraceae bacterium
CCGGGGAGGGGGATGGGAGGCGAGTTCGGGTGACGGCGGATGGGTCGCGGACCGCAGCGCTTCGCGCGACGTGCAAGACGCGACCGCCGCGCGAAGCCGCAAGCGTCACGCCGGGGACGCGTTGGCCGCGCGACGTGGTGCGCGGCGGGCGTCGTCAGGGCTTGGCGGCTTCGTCCATCCCCAGCAGACGGATGGCTTCGTCGAGGTCCTTGTCGCCGCGGCCGGAGAGGTTGATGACCACCGCCTGGTCGCGGGGCAGCTCGGCGGCGAGCTTGAGCGCGTGGGCCACGGCGTGGGCGCTCTCCAGCGCGGGCAGGATGCCCTCACGGCGGGTGATCCTGGTGAACGCGTCGAGCGCCTGGGCGTCGGTGACGGCGGTGTAGGCGACGCGGCCGGTATCGCGCCAGTAGCTGTGCTCGGGCCCGACGCCGGGGTAGTCGAGCCCGGCGGAGCAGGAGTGGACCGGCGCGGTCTGTCCGTCGGCATCCTGCAGGACGTACGACAGCGAGCCGTGCAGCACGCCGGGCGTGCCGAAGGTCAGAGGTGCGGCGTGTTCGCCGTATTGCTGGGAGCGTCCGCCGGCCTCGACGCCGATCAATCGGACGTCTTTGTCGTCAATAAAGGGGTAAAAGATGCCGGCCGCGTTCGACCCGCCGCCGACGCAGGCGACGACCGCCTCGGGCAGCCGGCCGATCTGATCGAGGCATTGGGCGCGGCACTCGCGGCCGATGACGGCCTGGAAGTCGCGCACGATCATCGGGAACGGGTGCGGTCCGACGACGCTGCCGATGATGTAGTGGGTATGTTCGGAGCTGGCCATCCAGTCGCGCATCGCGGCGTTGGTGGCGTCCTTGAGCGTCTTGGAGCCGGACTCGACGCCGACCACCCGCGCCCCCATCATCCGCATGCGCAGGACATTAGGGCGCTGCCGGCGCATGTCTTCGACGCCCATGTACACGTCGCATTCGAGGCCGAACTTCGCCGCCGCCGTCGCCGTCGCGACGCCGTGCTGCCCCGCGCCGGACTCGGCGATGATGCGCCGCTTGCTCATGCGGACGGCGAGCAGCGCCTGGCCCAAGGAGTTGTTGATCTTGTGCGCGCCGGTGTGGGCCAGGTCTTCCCGCTTGAGCCAGATCGCCGCGCCTTTGGAGGCTTCGGCACCCTCGCGGACCAGGCCGGTGAGGCGTTGCGCGAGCTGGAGCGGCGTTGCCCGGCCGACATAATCGCGCAGCATCTGATCGAGTTCGGCACGGAAGTCGGCGTCCGCCTTCGCCGCGGCGTAGGCCTCGGCGAGCTGCGCGCACGCGGCGTGGAGCGTCTCGGGGATGAACACGCCGCCGTACGGCCCGAAGTGCCCGCGATCATCGGGCAGGGCGGCGAGGCGGGGGGTGGGGGTGAGGGTGGACATACCGATACTTTAGGGCCTGGGATGGAAAAAGGCACCCGCGCACAGGGGCACGCCGGCGTTGAGCATGAGGCGGCAGACGCCGAGGCGCTAGAACAGGCCGGAGGGCGTGCCGAACTTCTCGCCGAAGACGAACTGGTCGAACGGCATGCGTTCGCGTTTGCCCTGGTCGCGTTTGCGGATGTCGTCGGGGACCGCGTCGTTGGTGCCGTGGTACCCGATGGCGATGCCGGTCTGCGGCGTGAAGCCGTCGGGCACGGCGAAGGTTTCGCGGACCTTATCCTGATCGATGCCGGCCATCTGGTGGACGTAGAGGTCCATCGACGCGGCCTGCAGGGTGAGGTTGCCCATCGCCAGCGCGAGGTCGTGCTGGCTGACGCGGTTGGGCTTGTCGTTCTTGGTGAAGTTGTCTTTGGAGATGCCGATCATCAACACCGGCACGTGCTTGGCCCACGCCTGGTTCGCCTCCACGAGGCAGCCCAGCAGCTTCTCGAACGCGGCCTGGTCCCCCTTGGTCGCGAGGATGAAACGCCACGGCTGCTCGTTGAACGAGGAGGCCGCCCAACGCGCCGCTTCCAGCAGGCAGCGCAGCTTCTGCTTCTCGACCGGGCGGTCGGCGAAGACGTACGGGCTCCAGCGCTTCTTGATCACATCAAGGACGGGGTATTGCGTGTCGGCAAGACGTTCCATGAAAAAATGCTCCTGAGTTCGGTGAAGGACCGCTTGATGATAGCCCGCCGACAACGTCGGCGCGGCAAGATGTGTTCAAGATTCATTCAGGCGATGCCGGTGCAGCAGATACCAGTCGCGCAGCACGTCGATCTGAAAATCCTGAAGCAACGGGTCTCCCCAAAGCCAGAAGACGGGGCGCTCTTCTTCGGGGAAAGACGCGGCCAGATAGAAATCGAGGACGCGCCACCAGCGCAACTGATCGAAGAACTGACGCAGATCGACCTCGGGTTCGCCGCGCGGGTTGAGCAGGTAATCGAGCGCGGCCCGGGCGACGGCGGGCTGATCGCCGACGCGGCCGACGTGCAGCATCGCGAGCAGGACGGACGAGCCGAGGCCCAGCTCCGAGCGGTCGATCAGCAGCATGGCTCCGGAGATATCGAGCAGGTCACGCCGACCCTGCATCCACAGGCCGAGGCGGAGCACGGAGCGGACGCCCGGCTGGTCTTCGTGCTCGTAACGGTTGGCCAGGAGCCTGGGCTGGAGGCCAGTGAGCCCCGCGAGGATGCCACCGGACATTTTCATCTCATCGTTGAAGTCGGTGAGCAGGTTGATGACGACCGGCTCGAGCGCGGCGGCGTCGAAGCGCTGCCAGGCGGTGAGGCAGGCGAGATCACGCAGCGTGGACACCTCGGCCATGAAAACGGGGTTGAGGTCGTTCGGGTCATCGGAAAATCCTGCCGCGACATACGCGATGCGGTGCAGCGGCGGGGTGAACTCGGACAGCGGCGGGGCGGCGGCGTCGCCGTCGGCACCGGTCGCGAGGTGACCTTCGAGCGCGGCGAGGTAAGCCAGCCAGCCGGCCTGATCGTCGGCGGCCGGTTCCTCGGCGGGCAACTCGGCCCGCGCGAAAGTCAGGGCCAGTTGCACCGGCATGGGCGCTGCGGAGGCCTGGTGCGTGTTGGCCGGCAGCGCGGCCGGGTCCGCGGTACCCAGCGCCGCACGCCAAGCGACAAGCAGTTCATCCTCTGCGATCGAGGTCACGGCTTCGGGCAACGCCTCTGGCAACACGGCCTGCGCTTGGGGTTCGGTCGAGAGGCTAAGCGCGTAAGCCGCCGCGGCGCGGACGCGGGGATCGGCGGCGTGATCGCCCAACGCCGCGATGGCCGGAGCGATCGCCCGCGGATTGGTTTGCACCGCCGACCAGAGGATGGCTTCGGCGACTTGCGGCGGGGCGCTCTGCCAGTCGGCGACGAAGCCCCGCAGCGGATCGATCAACCCCAGCAGCAGCCACGCGTGTCGGGCGATGGCCGGCTCAACATCATCGGTGCGGCTGGCGATCAACTGCTCGAGCTCCGCGTGCTGCGATCCCGCGGCCCACAACTCCGCGGTGACAAACATCGTGTTGAAACGCACGTCCGGCGCTTCGTCGGCGATCAATCGCTCGAGCACGGCCCGGAGGCGCGCGTCGCCGGACAAATCACCCAACTCCGCGAGCAGGTGGGCGGCCGCGATGCGGGCCTGCGGCTCGGCGTTATCTGCTGCGAGGGTGATCCAACGCAACCACGCGCCGTCACCCACGATCGACCGCTCCCAGCGCTCGGCGGTCTGCAGCGACGCCACGAGGTCGCGGAAGTATGGATCATTGAGGTTCTCGATCCGCGCGACCGCACCGGTGAGCACCGCGTCGTCATCGTCGGCGAGGCCGGCGACGTAGCCGAGTGCGCGGGCGCGGCGGTCGTTGTCGGCGCTGGTGAGGCCTTGGAGCATCCGCCAGCGGTAGAGGTGCGGGAAGGTGAAGTACGCGGCGGGGACCATCAGCGTCAGGACGATGAGGATGCTGATCGCCAGCGGCGTGATGCGGGGGAGGACCCGGTTGCGCATGGCCACAGGATACCCCACGGCAACGCGCTGCGCTCGCCGCCGCGGTCCGGCCTCAAAGCACTTGTGTGGGTCGGGTCAGGCGTCGCTCCCCCAGAGCCAATCGATTTGCTCGCCGGTCAGTGCGATGTTCAGCGCCGGCATCGTGGTGATGGTCTCTTCGACCGTGCGCGGCCCGACCAGCGCGAAGCTGGGGAACGGCTGATTGAGCACATAGGCGGCCGCGATGTTGATCGCCGAGACGCCGAGCTTCTCGGCCAGCTCTTCGGCGCGGGCACGGCGGGCGCGGTTGTCCTCCGCGTCCCAGCACTCGAAGTTGCCTGCGCCGAGTTTCATGCGTTGGTCGCCGGGCAGGAAATAGCCCCGCGCCTGGCTGGACCACGCGAAGTTGGCCGTCTGTGTCTGCTCCAGCCACTTGCGGCTTTGGCTGTCAGAAACGTGGACGCAACCGGACCAAACCGGCTTGACCATCCGCGCCAGCGAGAGATTGTTGTTGAGCACCGTCATGCCCTGCTTGCCGTGCTTCTCGGCATACTCGTTGAACGCGCCGAAGCGATCGAGCGACCAGTTGCTGCCGCCGATCGCGCCGCGGATCAGGCCTTGATCGATCAGCTTATTGAGCACTTCGACGAACTCGCCGATGGGCACATCGAGATTATCGCGGTGCATCACGTAGAGGTCGGCGTGATCGAATTGCAGGCGTTCGAGAGAAACTTTGAAATCCTGCTCCAGCAGCTCGGGGGTGCAGCGCGGCGTGTGGGCACCCTTGACGGTGACGACCACATCCTCGCGCACGCCGCGGGCTTTGATCCATTGGCCCAGCAACTTCTCCTGGTGCCCGCCGCCGTACACGAAGGAGGTGTCGAACGCGTTGCCGCCGCGCTCGATCCAGTCATCCCACATCACCGCGGCGTGGGCGTAGCTGCGCTGGTTGTCACAACCCATGATCAACCGCGACACCGGCTTATCGAGGTGCTTGACCCGGCCGTAGATCATCGGCGCATCCCCGCGGCGTCGCAACGGTTGCCGGGTGATGGTGAGTGCCGGCTCGAATTCGGGCGCCTCCATCGGATAGCTCAGGCCGATCGCCTGCCGCCATTGGTCGAGCGTGGCGAGGTTGCCCAGCGTGTCGTTCCATGTCATCGCCGGCGCGGGGGCCTGGGTCTGCCCGGCGCGGATCGCCTCCGACGCGAGCTCCACCTCGTAGCCGAACGACGACTTTTCGCTGGCCGGGATGATTTCCTCGGCTTCGCCCTTGCGGCGGAGGATGATCTTGCAGTCGGGAGCGGCGTTGCGCGACGCGGCCCAGGGGTTGGGCAGGGTGATCGACCCGGCCGAGCCGACGATGTGGACGGTGTTCTCCAGGCCCGCGCGCACGGCGGTGGCGACCTGCGCGACGATGCCGTTGGCGAACTTGAGCGTGCCCGCCGCCCATTCATCGACGCCCGTCTCGCCGAGCTGCCCCTCGCCGCTGACTTTCACGGGGTTGGCGAACGGCTGGCCATCCACCGCCCCGGCGATCAGGCGCGACATGGATACGGCGTAGCAGCCGACGTCGAGGATGCCCCCGCCGCCGAGTTCGGGCGCGAACAGCCGGCTATCGGGGTTGATCGAATCGCCCCCGCCGAAGCCGAATGTCGCGCGGACCATGCGGACCTGCCCGATCGCGCCGTCGCGCAGCAGCTCGACGAGCTTGGCGGTCTGCGGGTGGCAGCGGTACATGAACGCTTCCATCATGAACGTGCCGGCTTCCAGCGCCGCGCCGAACATCGCCATCGCCGCGGCGTGGTTGATCGCCATCGGCTTCTCGCAGAGCACGTGCTTGCCCGCCTCGGCGGCGCGGATCGCCCACTGCGGGTGCATCGGGTGCGGCGTCGCGATATAGACCGCCTCGACGGATTGATCCGCGAGGATCGCGTCGTAGTCGCCGTGCGCCGTGGCGATGCCGTGCTCCTTCGCGAAGGCCTGCGCCTTGTCGAGCGATCGGCTGGCGACGGCGACGACCTGCGCGGTTTGCGTTTCGTTCACGCCGTGTACGAACGCCTTGGCGATCGCACCGGCACCCATGATGCCCCAGGCAACGGGCTTCTTCGACATCGTAAAAACTCCTTGGGTCCTGCCCCGGATCATGTCTCGGGTGGCACAGCATACCCGCCCCAAGCCGCCGCGACATGCGCCGCGTGGTCGATTTCATGTCATAATTGGAGAGATGGCCCGCTCAACCCAACCCGCCCGGATGACGCCGCCGCCACGCCGCGACGTCGCGTTCCGCAGCCTTGTCGCGGGGGCGTTGGACTGCGGCTTCATGCGCAAGTCCGGGCCGGGCGAGGGCTACACCGATCGGGTGACGCGCGATTACGTCGGCGTGCTGGTGCTCGCGGGCCACGGCGAGGCGATCGACGCCCGCGGCCGACGCCACGCGGTCGGGCCCGGCGACTACATCCAGCACCTGCCCGGCCGGGCGCACGGCGTGGTGCCGATCAACGCCGATTGGCACGAGTTTTACCTGCGATTTCCCTCCGTGCTTTTCGATGCGCTGCGCACGATGGGCGTCACCGATCGGCGGACGGTGCTGCGACCGGGACTGGACACGGAGCTGCTCGAGCGCTGCGACCGCTTGCTCGACGATCTGCGTCGTGCCCCGCAGCGCGAGCTGCCGCTGATCGTCGCGCGGATGCACGAGCTGCTGGTGACGGTGCAGCGGCTGGATATGCGGCCGGAGGCGGACGACGGACAACACCTGATTGACCGGGCATGCGAGGCGCTGGCCCGCGACCCCGGCCGACGGCTGGACATGGAGGAATTGGCCGGCCGATTGGGTCTGAGCTACGAGCGGTTCCGCAAGGTGTTTCGTCACAAGGTGGGTGTATCGCCCGGCGAGTTCCGCATCCGCCACCGCTTGGATGCCGCCCGCCGCCTCCTCGCCCACGACCGCCTCACGGTCAAACAAACCGCCTATCGCCTCGGCTACCCCGACCCGTTCTCCTTCTCCAAACAGTTCAAACGCTACACCGGCATGAGCCCCACGGCGTTTCGGGAGACGGTGTAGTCCACCGTATGTAGTGGCATGACGGCCGCTCGGTTGGGACATGTCTGCCGAACGTATGACGCAATCATAATGCGTACCTGCGGTGTGACCGCTACGCGGGGTATCCGGGGCGTGACGGGTTGAAGGTTGGTACAGAACGCGGTATAACGCTCAGGCATGACACGACCCAATATCATTTTGATCCTGATCGACGACTTGGGGTGGGCCGACCTTGGCTGCTTCGGGTCGTCGTTTTATGAGACGCCGAACCTTGACCGGCTCGCGCAACGCGGGCTGCGGTTTACCGATGCGTATGCGTCGTGCCCGGTGTGTTCGCCGACACGGGCGAGCATCATGACCGGCAAGTACCCGGCGAACGTGGGGATCACCAACTACATCCCCGGCAACGCGTGGGGCAAGCTGATGGGCGTGCCGTATTTCTTCGAGCTGCCGAAGAGCGAAACGACGGTGGCCGATGCGCTGCGGGCGGGCGGGTATCAGACGTGGCACGCGGGCAAGTGGCACCTGGGGCCGGAGGGCAACTGGCCGAGCGACCGCGGGTTTGACCGCAACATCGCCGGATGCCACTGGGGCATGCCGAAGCAGGGGTACTTCAGCCCCTACGGCTGCCCGACGCTCTCCGACGGGCCGGAAGGTGAGTACCTCACCGATCGCCTGACCACCGAAGCGATCCACCTGATCCACGACCTCGGCGACAAGCCGTTCTTCCTGAACTTCTGCCACTACGCGGTGCATACGCCGATCCAGGCACCCGCGGAACTGATCAAGAAGTATGAGCGGAAGGCGAAGGACCTGGGTCTGGACCAGCAGCAGACGTATGAAGAAGGCGAGCATTTCCCGTGCCTGCACAAGAAAGACCAGCGCGTCAAGCGCCGCCTTCTGCAGTCGGACCCGACCTACGCGGCGATGATGGAGAACCTGGATACGAACATCGGCCGGCTGCTCGACGCGCTCGACACCGAGGGCATCGCGGAGAATACGCTGGTGATGTTCACGTCGGACAACGGCGGTCTTTCAACCGCGGAAGGTTCGCCGACGTGCAATGCGCCGCTGCTGGAGGGCAAGGGCTGGATGTACGAGGGCGGCAACCGCGTGTCGCAGATTGCGTGCTGGCCGGGGGTGATCCAGCCGGGCACGACGACCGATGTGCCGGTGACCTCGACCGATTTTTTCCCGACGTTTCTCGACGCCGCGGGCCTGGACCTGATGCCGGGGCAGCACGAAGACGGCGTGTCGCTCATGCCTTTGCTGCGCGGCGAAAACAAGCTCGACCGCGAGGCGATCTTCTGGCACTACCCGCACTACTCCAACCAGGGTGATACTCCGGCGTGCAGCGTGCGGGCCGGCGACTTCAAGCTGATCGAGCACTTCGAGGACAGCCGTCTGGAACTGTTCAACCTGCGGGAAGACTTGGGTGAGACGCATAATCTCGCGGCCGCGCAGCCGGAGACCGTCGAGCGGCTGCACGGCCAACTGGTCTCGTGGCGCGAGGTGGTGGGGGCGAAGGTGCCCGCGGTGAACCCCGATTACGAGGCGATGCTGGCGGGCGAGAAGCCGTGCCCGAACGGGTCGGGGGTGATCCCGGGGAGCGATCACTGAATCGGCGAGGCTTGATGGGGCGGGGTGATGTGGGGTTTCCGCGAAGCCGCAAGCGCCCCCGGAAAGTTTTATACGGGGCCGTCGCTTCCGGGAGGGAACTCCTCGTCCGCGGGAGCGTCTATCGGTGGTGAAACCGACCTCTTGCGGGAGTTTTGCCATGCTGCGCCGCCTGACCTTTGCGTTCTGTGCCGTCCTGCTGACCGTGTTCCTCATCGCCCCGGCGATGGGGCAGGGGCTGATCATCATCGATCGGCCGATCCCGGTGCCCCCCACGCCGCCGGACATGATCATCATCCGGCCGACGCCGCTTCCGGGGGCGCAGCCCATGACCCACTGCCTCCAGCTCAAGCAGCACCAGGTGACGGTCACGATCAAGGACCAGGTCGCGACCACGCGCATCGAGCACATCTTTCACAACCCGACCGGCCAACGGCTCGAAGGGCACTTCGTGTTCCCCCTGCCGAGCGGCGCGAACATCGACCGCTTCCAGATGGATGTCAACGGCAAGATGACCGAGGCCGAGCTGCTCGACGCGGACAAGGCCCGCAAGATCTATGAAGACATCGTCCGCTCGATGCGCGATCCCGCGCTGCTCGAATACGCGGAGCATGGCCTGCTCAAGGCCCGTGTGTTCCCGATCGAACCCAACAGCGATAAACGCGTGACGCTCGAATACACCGAATTGCTCGAATCCGATTCGGGCACGACGACATACACCTACCCGCTCGCGGCCCGTACGGTACAGAACGCCCAGGTGGGCAAGCTGGCGCTCAAGCTCAACCTCGAAACCACCCAGCCGCTGGCGAATGTCTATTGCCCCAGCCACGCGGTCGAGATCAAGAAGCAAGGCGACCACAAGGCCGTCATCGGTTATGAATCCGAACAACTCGGCGAGGGCGACCTGAAGGTCTATTTCAGTGCCGAGAAGCCGGAGGGCGCGGTGGGGTTGACGCTGTTTACGTATCGTGACGGGCACGCGGACGTGCTCGGCAGCCAGGATGGCTACTTCATGCTGCTCGCCTCGCCGGTGCTCAGCGCCGAGCGCAAGCCTTCGCCGAAGGACGTGGTCTTCGTGCTCGATACGTCCGGGTCGATGCAGGGCGAAAAACTCAAGCAGGCGAAGAAGGCGCTGCGGTTCTGTATCGAGAACCTCAACGATGACGACCGCTTCCAGATCGTGCGGTTCTCGACGGACGCGGAGACGCTCTTTGATGGCCTTAAGCCGGCCGACGATGAACACCGCGGCAAGGCGAACGGTTTTGTTGACGGCCTCAAGCCCATCGGGGGCACGGCCATCGAGGAGGCGTTGAGCAAGGCGATCGAGCCGACAACCCGGCGCGACTCGCAGCGGCCGTATTACGTCATCTTCCTGACCGACGGCCGGCCGACGATCGGCGAGACCGCCACCGACCGCATCATCCACAACGCCATCACCCGCTTCAAGGCGCAGGACAAGGTGCGCGTGTTCTGCTTCGGCATCGGCACGGATATCAACACCAAGCTGTTGGACAAGATCACCGAGACGACGCGGGCGGTGACGGAGTATGTCCTCCCGGACGAAGACATCGAGATCAAGGTCTCGCGGTTCTACACCAAGATCAGCGAGCCGGTGCTGGCGAACCCGACGCTGGCGGTGACCGGCGACATCAAGCTGCTCAAGACCTACCCCCGGAACCTGCCGGATGTGTTTGCGGGCGATCAGCTCGTCGTCATCGGCCGTTACACCGGCAGCGGCGACGCGGCGGTGACGCTGGCCGGCTCGGTCGCGGGCGGGGAGCACAAGGTGGTCGATGATGCAACGTTTGCGAAGCAATCGATCGAGCACGCGTTCATCCCGCGGCTGTGGGCGACGCGGCGAATCGGCTACCTGCTCGACGAGATCCGCCTGCGGGGTGATAACAACGAGCTGAAGGACGAGGTCGTCGCGCTGGCGAGGGCGTTCGGGGTGGTGACGCCTTACACGTCATACCTGATCGTCGAGGACGAGTCGCGGCGGAACGTGCCGGTCGCGGCGCGGACCATGCAGGAGATCGACCGCGATGGCGCGCGGCGCGAGCGGGCGGGGGTGGCGTATGACCAGATGGCCCAGGCCGAGGCGGGCGCGGGATCGGTGCGCGGGGCGCAGTCCAACGCGGTCCTCAAATCCGCGGCCAGTGCGCCCGCGGCCGCGGAGGCAGACACCTACGCCAAGCTCGGCGTTGAGGCGATGCGGCCGTCCGACGGCCGCGCCACCGCCATTTCTCTGACCCAGCCATCGCTCTACCGCAACGGCAAGTCGTTCGTGCTCAACGGCAGCCAGTGGGTCGATACCGAAGCACAGACCGAGCGTGCGCAGCAGCTCAAGGTTGAGCGCGTCGCGTTCAACTCCGACCGCTACTTCGAGATCGTCCGCGAGAACAAGGACGCGGCCCAGTGGCTGTCGGTCGGCCAGAACCTGCAGTTGGTGCTGGCCGACCGCATGGTGGAAGTTTATGTCGAGTAGGGCCGCCACCGCGCCGCTATCATGCGGGCATGAAAGTGCTGGTGATAGCCTGTTCGTTGAACACCGAGAGCCGATCCGCGCAGCTGGCCGCGGCGGTGGGGGTGGCGCTGGCGGAGCGCGGGGTGGAGGTCGAGGCGGTGGACCTTCGTGAATACGGCCTGCCGCTGTGCGACGCGGGCGAGGCGTATGGCCACGAGCACGTCGAGGCGATGCGTCGCGCGGTGGCGGGGGCCGATGCGGTGCTGCTGGCCGTGCCGATCTACAACTACGACGTGAATGCCGCGGCAAAGAACCTGGTCGAGCTGACCGGCAAGTCGTGGCTGGGCAAGACGGTGGGCTTCCTCTGTGCCGCGGGCGGGCGGGGCAGCTACATGTCGGTGATGGGTCTGGCCAACAGTTTGATGCTGGACTTCCGCTGCCTGATTCTGCCGCGCTTCGTCTACGCCACCGGCGTGGATTTCGATGAGGATGGCTCACCCAACGCGGTGGTGCGCGAGCGCATCGCCGAGCTGGCGGATGACACGGTGCGCGTGGCGGGGGCGCTGGCCTCGACGCCGTTGGTGCCGCGGGCGTCGAAGACCTTGGGATAGACCCAGCCGGGAAGGTCGGGCGAAGTGGTCACACATTCTGTGCGCCACTGTTTTGTCTTGCGCGCAGAGCACGCTAAGAACGCGGGGGAAGGCAAATAAGCGGGGGGTCAGGGTTGTTCGGTCCAGACGACGCTGAACCCGCCGGGTGCTTCGGCGTCGCCGGGGGGCAGGCCATCGAAGAGGTTGTCCACCTGCGACGCCGCCAAGGCACGGTCGTAGATCGCGACCCGGCTGAGTAAGCCGCGCCAGTTGCGCGAGTCGTCGGCCTCGCCGCCGAAGATCAGGTCGAAGTCGTCGTCCCAGTTGAACGACCCGGTGCGGGCCTCGGTGAGTTCGAGGTTGCCGTTGCGGTAGAAGCGGACCTCCTCGCCGTTGGCGGTGATGACCACGTGTTGCGAGGAAACCGCGAGGCCGCCGGGCGAGTTGATATCGGGCGTGCCGTTGCTGCTGGTGTCGGAGGTGCGCAGGCGGAAGGCGTATTCGTAGCCGTCCTGCCCGAGCATGAAGTTGCGTGAAGAGCTGGAGGCGGCGACGTTGACGATGCGGGCCGGGCCGTTCTGGGTGAGGTTATCGGGGGTGAAAACGGCTTCGAGGGTGAACGAGCCGGTGGCGGTGATGGCGTCGTGCAGCTTGGTCGCGGGGACATCGGAACGGGCGATGGTGTCGTCCGTGAACATCAGCCCGCCGCCGTCGGCCCAGGCGATGGCGTCGGTGTCCTGCACGGTGAGGTGCAGTGCCTCACCGAAGCCGCTGGTGTCCTCGACGATGTAGCCGGGGAAGGATGACGGCCCGGGCTCGTTGCCGGCGCGCACATTGGTGACCTGGCTGAGGTCCAGCGCCTGGTCGTAGAGGCGGACATCATCGATCTGGCCCCGGAAGAAGTCACGCAGCGGCGTGGGCAGGCCGGGATCAGAGTGGCGGGCGTCGGCCCCGAGGACGATCGGCTCGAAGTTGCCGGCACCGCCGGAGGTCGCGCCGGTGCCGCCGATGTAGTTGTACGCGTCCCCGATCTCGTTGCCATCAAGATACAACCGCATCTTGTTGGGACCCCACGTGAAGACCATGTGGTGCCAGGTGTTGTTCGAGATGGGGGCGGCGGCGGTGAGGGGCCAGGTTTCACTGGTGCTCTGCAGACGGGTCTTCACGGCACCGCCCTCGATGATGACGGTCAGGTGCCCGCCGCTGCCCAGGTTGAGATGGTCTTTGGAGAAGACGGACTGGTTCTTGTTCCGATCCTCCGTGCGGAACCACAGCGAGAGCGTCCCGGCGTCGAGCAGGTAATCATCGTGGTGGGGGATGACGGCGTAGTCATCGTCACCGTCGAAGCGATAGGACCGGCCCAACTGCCCCGGCAGGCCGACCTGCCCATCGGCCAAGGACCCGTGGTTCTCCCGATCGGTGCTGTCCCGGACGATGATGCCCAGCACGGGGCTCGGCTGCATGCGGTCGAGATGGATCGCCGAGTTGGAGTGCATCGTCACGGTGTTCCCGACCACGACCGAGCCGTAGATCGTGGCGTCGTTGTTGAGGGTCAGGTTGTTGGCGACGTGGACGCGGCCGGCAACCACCGACTGGCTGTTCATGGTCATGTTTCGGCTGTTGCCGTTGCCGTGCACGAAGATGCTCAACCGATCGGGGTGCTCGGATTCGGGGTTGATCGCGGAGTTGTTGTTGAGCGTGAGGGTGACGCCGACGTAGAGTTCGAGGCTCGACCCTTCGGGAACGATGATGGTGCCGTTGTTAAGCGTGACCTGCGCGTTGACGGCGACGCGGACGTGGCCATCAACGGTGATGGTCGCGCCGTTGTTGAGGGTGAGGCGGGCAAACTTGCGGTCCGAGTTCCAGACGTGGTTGCCGCCGTTGTAGGTCTGGTTGCCTTCCTGGCCGGGCATGCCGCTCGGCTCGCCGGGCACGCTCACGTCCATCTCGTCGGACAGTGAGCCGACGGACCCGTTGATCGCGGCGTTGTTGTACAGATCGATGACGTCATCGGGGTCGGCGCCGGGGCCGACGTAGAGGTCGCCGTTGATCCGGGTCTCGCTGTACATCTGGACGTGATTGTTGCCGGTGCTGTTGGTGCCGATGGGCACGTCGGTCAGCACGTTGTCGCCGCCGTAGGCCCCGGCGGAGGCGTCGTACCCGTCGATCAGGGCGTTGTTGTACATGTACAAGCGCCCGCCGATCGCGAGCCCGCCGCCGCTGGCGCCCGTCTCATCCAGCCGCCAGTGCCCGACGAGGTTGGGGTAGATCGGGATCTCGTTGAACTCGTAGAGCGCGAGCAGTTGCGGGCTGAGTCCGGGGCCGTCCGGGTCCGGGGCGGCGTCGAAGGTAAACGCCGACGCGGGAATGACCTGTTTACTCACGCCCGGCCCGCGCCAGCGCACGATCATCCCCGCCCCGCCGGTCCGCTCGAAAAACCGCGCGTAGAACGGATAGGTCCCCGCTTCGAGTTCGATGTCGCCGGACCGCTCGCGCATGCTGTGCAGCCCGTCGTTTTCGACGACGCGTTGGCCGTCGATCCACAGGTCCGAGCCGTCGTCGCTGTCGGTGTAGAACGTCCAGTCGCCGTCTTCGGGGATGGTGATGTAGCCGGTGTAGCTGACGCCGAAGTAATCGACCGGCCCGCCGCTGTAGAACCCGCCGCTGCTGCTGGGCACGTTGACCTGCGTAACGGTTTCGGTGTGCTCGGGTTCGCGGTCCCAGTCGATGTCATCCAGTTCGCTGAGGTTGTTGACCGGGTAGGGGTCATACCACGCGCTGTGGAAGTGCTTGGCCAGCAGCCCGGGGGTCGCGCCGTTCGCGCTGCCGAGGGTGACCCACGCGCTGACTTGGTGCGTCACGCCGCCGAACTGGCCGACGACCGTGACCCGCACCGGGTCGGTGTCGTTGTTGGACAAGTCGCCGTCCGCATCCTCGAACATCACACGGAAGCTGCCCCCCCCGAAATCCTGCGCCGCCAGCCACACGCCCTCGGGCTGCGTGCTGCGCCAGTCGTCGCTGTTGCGCAGGTATTCGATCGCGGTGGTCAGCCCCGACTCGGCGATCAGCCTGGCCGAGGCGTGGTCACGCACGTTCTCCGCGATCGCGGTGCTCGGGCTCTGGCTGATCATGAAAGTCACCCCGAGCGTGACCGCCAGCATCATCGCGATCAGGACCATCAGTAACGCCGCGCCGCGGCGGGTGGTCGGAGTGGTCGGAGTGGTCGTCTTCATCGTCGTTGTCATGGTCATGGTGTCACCTCAATCCATCGCATATCCACCGTCGTCGCCACCCCCCGGCCCGGCGATAATCCGCGAAATACGTTGCCGGCCTGCCGCTGATTGAACGCGCGGTCGAACACCGCGATTCGCTCCAGCGTGCCCAGCCACGGCCGCGTGCCATCCGGCTCGCCGCCCAGCGTCAAAAGAAAATCCGGGTCCCAGTTGTCCAGCGCCCCGGCCAAGGGCTCGGTGTGCTCCAACGCACCGTTGCGGTAAAACAGCAGGTTCACGCCGTCGTAGCTGATGATCAGGTGCTGAGTCGTTTCATCGTCGAGCGGCGGTTCGATCTCCTGGGGGATCGAGCCCGCCGAGCCGGTATTCGTCGTGCGCTGGCGGTAGTGATAGCGCGTCGCGGATTGTCCGAGCATGAAGTTACGGTCGCTGTGGTCGGCCGAGAGCGTGACAACCCGAGCCGGACCGCTTTGCATGACGTTGGCCGGGGTAAAGCGGGCTTCGAGCGTGAACTGACCGGTCTCGGCGACCGCGTCGGCGATCTTGCGGGCCTGCGTCAGGGAGCTGATCGCCGTCGAACCGCGCAACCTCAGACCGCCGCCCGCGTCCCAGGCGATGGCGTGGGTGTCGGGCACGCGCAGGTTCAGCGCCGCGCCGAAGTTGGCGGTGTCATAGACGATCGAGCCGGGCAGCTTGGAGTCGCCGAGCGTCTGGCCGCGAAACAAGGCCTCGACCTGCGCCGCATCGAGCGCGTAGTCGTAGATGCGCACATCGTCGAGCCGGCCATCGAGCGGGTTGTTCCATCCGCTGATGCTGCCGGCCGTGCTGCCGGCGGTGTCGGCACCGAGGGCGATGGGTTCGGCGTTGGCGGTGATGCCGCCGGTGTAGCTCCCGTTGCCGACGCGGCTGCCATCGAGGTAGAGCGCCGTGCCATCGGGCCCGAAGCAGTAAGCGACGTGATACCAGCGTGCGCTGCTGATCGGGCCGCTGGTCAGGTCGTGGTGGGCGCTGGTGCTGGAGAGGCGGGCGCGGACCACGCCGTTGACCAGCGAGATGTTGAGGTGCCCGCCGCCGCCGAAACCGGTGGCGTCCTTGGTGAACAGGCCCTGATCGTCGCCGGCGTCATCGGTGCGGAACCAGAAGGCGATCGCGCCGCTGTCGAGGCGGTAGTTGTCGTGGTGGGGGATCTCGATCAGGTCGTTGCTGCCGTCGAGGCGGACGGAGGTGCCGGTGTGGGGGGCCGCGCCGGCTTGCAGGCCGACCACGCCGTTGCGGTAGCTGCCGGTGCTGCGCTGGCGTTCATCAAAGGCCAGCGGGTTGTCGATGCCGAGGCTGGGCAGGCTGGTGTCGAGGTGAACGCGTGCCTGGTCATCGAGGGTGATGTCGTCGCGTACGGTCGCGGAGCCGAAGAACGCCGCGTCGTGTTCGATGGTAAGGCTGCGGTCGCTGTGGACGACGGCGGCGACGTGGGCGCGGTTGCGGAAGATGACGTCGTAGCTGCTGCTGTAGCCGATGATCTTGAGCTTTGCGGGGTTGGCGGTGTCGGCGTTGAGTACGGCGTCGTCCTCGACGATGACGTTTCGGCCGGCGTAGAGGGTGAGGCTCGATCCGTCGGGGATCACGATCGTCGCCGCGCCGCGGGCGGTGAAGGCGCGGGTGCATTCGATGCGTCGGTGGCCGGAGACCATCATCACCGTGCCGCTGTTGAGGGTGAGGTTCCTGAACGTGCGGTCGCTGTCGAGGGTGATGTTTCCGGCGTAGGTCTGATCGCCCTGGGAGGCGGGCATGCCGGTGGGGGCGGGGGCGTCGTTGATGGTGGGGGCGCTGCTCATCACGGCGCGTTGGCCGGTGATCGAACCGATGTGAGCGCTGATGATGTGGTTGGGGTTGCCGCCGACGCCGCCGAACGCGTGGCCGTAGAGGCTGGAGCTGGTGTCCATCACGAAGCGTTTGCTGCTGGTGGAGGTGGTGGCGGCCTGGGCGTCCCGTGTGGCGGTGGCGTCAAGGTAGGGGCCGCGGGCGCCCTCGTAGCTGTTGATGCGTGCGGTGGCATAGACGCGGAACAGGTCGCGGCAGACGATGCCGCCGCCGCCCTGCGCCGATTCATCCAGTTTCCAGTGGCCGACCAGCGCGGGCGTGGGCTTGACCTCTTCGAAACGGTAGAGCGCGACCAGCCGCGGCTCGTCGGATTCGGCGATGCCTTCCTCGTACATCACCTTCACCTCGGCGGCGCTGATCGCGCGGTTATAGAACCGCACATCATCGATCCGCCCGTCAAAGCGGTCGTAACCCGCGGCCCCCGAGCGCCCGCCGATGTAGATCGGCCGGTCGTCGGTACCGATCGGCGCGTGGTGCGTCGCGCCGTGGCCGTTGTCGGGCTGGCCGTTGACGAAGAGCCGCGCGGTTCGGCCGTCCCATGTCGCGGCCAGGTGATACCACTGTCCGGCGCTGAGGGTGGTGTTGCCCTTGATGCCGTAGTCGTCGTAGGTATCGAGGAACAACGTCGGCCGACCGTCCTTGATCGCGAACTGCCAGTTATTGGGGTTGCCCTCGCCCTTGCGCATGATGACGTTGACATCGCTGCCGCTGTTAAAGCTGTCCGGCCGCACCCACGCGGAGATGGTCAGCGCCTCGGTCACCTTGAAATCGTCGTGACTAAAGACGTTGATGTAGTCGTCGTGGCCGTCCATCTCCAAGGCACCGATGACCTGCCCCAGCGACCACGCCGAGCCGCCGATGACCTGCCCGTCGTGATTGCCGCGGGCGTCGTACGCGATGGCGCCGGCGGTCTCGTCGAGCATCCAGTGCGCGAGGGCGGGGGGGCCTTGCGGCGGGGCGGCGGCCCACTCCAGCGAACGTTGCAGCAGCGTGAGGCCCGCGCCGGTCAACTCCGCAAACGCGAAGTCGGCGCTCACGCCCCACGGCAGGCCCACGCGTCGGCCGACCGCGGCGGTGCTGTCGGCCAACTCGCCGCCGGCATCGAGCGCGACCAACGCCGCGCCGCTGCCGCCCGCGTCTGTCGCCAGGACCCGCACGCCCGCGGCGAGCGCCGGCATCATGCGCAGCAGGTCCGCGGTCTGATGCGTCAGCGTCGCCGGCCCCACCCCCAGCGGCGAGGTGATGTAGTGGCCCGCGTCGGTGATCTGTGCTTGTGTCTCGCGCGTCGTCTGCCCGCTCTGCGCGGTACACAACTTCAGGTCCTGCCACTGCGAGCGGTGCTCGGCCACGACACCGATCGTGCAGTTGACCAGCTTGCCGGCCAGCGCATTGGCCTTGGATGTGGGTGAGACCCATACCACGTCGTTGACCGCGGTCGCGGCATCCAACGCCGCTTGAGGCGTATCGGCCCCGATCAGCGTCACGTTGTAGTCCCACGCCTGCGCCTGCGCGACGCGCAGCTTGTCCGAGTCGCTGAGCAAACCGGGGTTATCGACGACCAGCAGCAGGTCTTTCGCGGCCGCGGGAACCGACGGCATCAGCCGGGCGGTCACCTCGTGGCTCACCCCCTCGAAGCGGCCGATCACGCGCAGCATCACGGGGTCGTTGGGGTCGTCGGTCAGGTCGCCGTCTTCCTCTTCGAAGAGGACCGTAAACGACCCGCCGTTGAGCGGCTGATCCGGGAGCCAGTAACCTTCCGCCTGCCGTGACCGCCAATCGTCGTTGGTCCGCACGTACTGCATCGCGGCGGTCAACCCCGACTCGGCGATCAGGCGGGCCCGCGCGTGACGGCTGACGTTCTGGCTGATGCCGCTGGTCGTGCTTTGGCTGGCCAGGAACGATACCGCGAGGATCACCGCGCAGACCAACGCCACCATCACCAGCAGCATGACGATGCCACGGCGTGAAGCGGCGATCTGTCGGATTCCGTTGTCAGGCATCGGTCGCCGCCTCTTCTCTTGGAACAGTTAATTCCGATTCCGCATGGACACCGCCGCGAGCGCGACGTCGCTCAGGTCACCGGCCGTGAGTTCCAACTGATAGCTCACCAGCCTCGCGGTCAGCGGGTCAACCGAGTCGATCGCGATATCCCAGGCGGCCACGCGGGTCGCCCACAACTCCTGCGGGAAATCGGCCGATCCCATCAGCGCCGCGGTGATCAACTCAAAATCGTCCGATAGGCTGTAGATCACATCGGTCGCGTCTTCGGGCGCCCGATACGAAGAGATCGTCTGCCCGACCGCGTTGAAATCCAGCCGGCGGATCTCCCGCAGGCTCGGCTGGCCGTCTTCGTTGTCATCGTTGGTCCAGAGCACCAGATAGCCGGGCCCCTGATCGAGCACCATCATCGAGCCGCGCACCGCGGCGCTGATGCGGGCGTTGACCGCCTTGTTGCGGGCGACCAGCGAGCGGATGTCTTTGCTCGATTCGGTGCCGTAGGTCACCGCGGCAAGCATCGACGCCGTCGCCGCGCCGATCAGTGCGGTCAGCAGCACCGCGAGCATGAGCTCGACCAGCGTCAGGCCGCGGCGGGTTCCCCGCGTAACCGCATGCGTCGGGGGAGCGGATTGCCAGCTTCCGGGGTTGGTCATTCATGGGGCTCCGGGACAAAGCGGCTGACCGTCCACTGGCGGCCGTCATCACCTTCCTGCACGGTGACGGTGATCGTGAGCCCCGGCTGAGACGCGCCAAACGCCGCGACATCCACGTGATCCGCCACCACGCTCACGCGGCGGTTGAATCGCTGATAAAGGTCGGCATACAGGTTGCCCTCGGCATCGGTCAGCGCGCCCGCCTCTTCCTCATAGCCGTGGTAATCATCCACATCGTCGAAGTCCTGACGGGTGGTCTCGCCGCTGTCGGGGCCGAGGGTGACTCCGCCGCCGGGGTCGTGGTACGGCAGGGTGAGGACCTCTTCCATCATCGCCTCGGCCAGCGCGACGGCCCGGCCGCTGTGCATCGCGTCGTAGGTCTGCATCTGCCCGATCACGATCGACTGCGAGAGCGCCGCGACCACGAAGGCGAGCAC
Organism: uncultured Phycisphaeraceae bacterium; assembly: GCA_964614575.1. Classification (GTDB taxonomy): domain Bacteria; phylum Planctomycetota; class Phycisphaerae; order Phycisphaerales; family Phycisphaeraceae; genus JBGTLW01. The sequence continues at coordinate 19,854 of CAZTLX010000039.1, forward strand.
CGTCGCGGCAAACAACGCTTCGAGCAGCGTGAAGCCGCGCTGACCGCGCGGGGTCCGCCGTGTTGGCATCGAAGCTTGGATCAACCGGGGCCTCCCTGTTTCTAAACGCCCGCGCAGACGGGCTCCTCGTCAGGCTGATCGACGCTTGAGGACCCGCGGTTCATCGCCGACGAGCGTCCGCGCGGGGTTATCGGCCGGGCGGTACTGTTTGTAACGTCTGCCTAAGCCTTGCCGACGGATCATGCGTCATGCGAGGCGGCCCACGCGAAAGCCGCACGGCACCCGCGTCGATAGGGGGGCTATGCACGAGCAAGCCATGCCCCGGTTTGGTGCCCGCGCCGCGCGCCCGCCACGACGCGGGGGGTTTTCGCTGATCGAGTTGATCCTCGTCGTGCTGGTGATCGGCGTCATCGCGGGCCTCGCCGCACCGATGGCCGGGCAAAACAACACCACCCGCCTGCGCGAAGCCGCCAAACTCCTCGTGGCCGACCTCGCCTTTGCGCAGAACGAATCGATCACCCACGGCGACGACCTGCGGCTGCTGGTCTTCGACACCGACGACCACAGCTATTACCTCGCCGCCGCGTCCGACCCCGAGACCCCGCTGATCAACCCGGTGACCCGCCGCCCATACGTCACCCGCTTCGGCGAGGGCCGCGCGGCGCAATTGCAAGGCGTGACCATCCAGGCGCTGTCGATGGACGGTGACAGCGGCGCGACCGACGACCGCGTCGGGTATGGGATCTACGGCCAGATCGATCAGGCCGCCGACGCCACCATCACCCTCGCCTCCGGTGGTTCCACCATCACCATCACGATCCAGGCCTCCACCGGCGAAACCACCATCGGCACCCTGAACTGACCTGCCGCCCGCCCGCCGCTTGCGATAAACTAGCGCGATGCGAGCATCGCTCACCAAGACCATCGATTTTGAGGCGGCGCACTGGCTGCCGACGTTCCCCGAGGGGCACAAGTGCCGGCGCCTGCACGGCCACTCGTTCAAGGCCGACATCGTCGTCGAGGGCGAGGTCGATATGGCCAAGGGGTATCTGATCGACTTCGGCCAGGTCAAAGCCGCGACCGAGCCGATCGTCAAGCAACTGGATCACTACTGCCTCAACGACATCGAAGGCCTGGAGAATCCCACCGCCGAGATGCTCGCCAAGTGGATCTACGATCGGCTCTCGCCCGGCCTGCCCATGATCAAGCTCGTCCGCGTCCGCGAGACCTGCACCTCCAGCGCCGAATACGCCGGTGACTGACGCGGAGGGCCTACCCCCGTTGAGCGGGCGCCACGAGGTGCCCCGGTTTTCCCTCATGCGGTCCGCGAAACAGGGGGCGTCGCGTGCCTCCCGCTAAACGCCATCGTCGAGTTTCACGCCACGCTGCGACGCGGCGCGGAGCAGGCGCTCGCGCATCGCGTGTTCATCTTCGCGCCGCCGGGCCCGCGGGCGGTTCGCGCTCGCCTGCGTGAACCGTCGCAGCAGCCGGTTGGTCAGGTATGCCGCGAACGCCCGATCCTGCCCTTTGAACGGGTCGAACGCTTCGACGGCATCGATCAACTCGTCGTTGCCGACCTCCAGCAGATCGATCAGGTGGTCGCCGGGCGTGATGACGCCAAGCCGATGCCGTTGCGCGACCGAGAGCACGACCGGCAGATTGACGCGCACCAGCCGATGATGGGTCGCCCGTGCCGCGGCGATCAGGTCGCTCGCTTCCTCGAGTTGGGCGAGGCGCGGCTGGCTGGGCGGCATTGCGCCGATCAGGCGGCGGGCCTTGAAACGCAGGTAATGCATGCGGCGGAAGAGGTGGCGCTGGGTCGCGGCGTCGAGCGTGGGCTGACGGTAGAGCGGACGCAGCGGGGCGGGCAGGTCGCTTAGCGGCACCGATGAGTCGGGCCCGGTTTCACGGTCCGCCGCCTGCGCCCGTGGGCTGTGCCGATACACCTGCTCCGCGTCGGGCCGTTCGAACAGCGGTGAATCCAACCCCCGCAGATCGACCCGGCGCAGTTGGTGCAACCGATGGCGTGCGTATGCGGCACGAACCGTCGAGACGGATTTACCCAGGTGCTCGGCCAATTCGCGCACGGCGATGCCCCGCGCCCGAGCCCGCGCGATCAGCCGACCATCGCGCTCGGACAGCGGGCCGGCTTCGTCGTTGAAGATCGCCTGCGCCGGGTGCTGCGTGTCGTGCTGCTGGAGGATGAGGCGGATCGTCTCGTGCGCGCGGCCGTGCATCCGCGCCAGCCGTTTGGCGCAACGGTTGAGCGACCACGTGGGGTGTAGCGCGGCGATCTCGCGCGCGGCCGCGATCAAGGCCGCACGCCGCTCGTCCGAGAGACGCGTGAACTGCCGCGCCCGCTCGATCCGCGTCGGTTCGCGCTGCCGGAAGGCGGCCAGCGCGTCCAGGGATATCGTGATCACGCTCTTGCCGCGCTTCGGGTCGAAGGTCCACCGCCAGCGCAGGCCCTGCTTGCGCCAGCGGCCGATGGTCTTGGTGCTGACGCCGAGGCGTTTCGCGAGGGCTTCGGGGGTGTCGAGCTGCTCGTGCGCGGCCGCGTAGATCGGGGTTGATCGGCTCAGCGTGTCGATCAGCAGCCGCAGGTCGCCCGCGACCGCATCGCCGATCAGGAGCACCGTCGTCTCGGTCTCCGCGCGAAATCCCGTGAGCCGATACGCCAGGTAGTCGAACGGATAACTCGCGTCCGGCTCCAGCTCATCGTGCAGGCGCTCGGCGCGGCGGACCTGCTCGGCGCGGCGTTCGGTCGGCGCGCGCACCAGTTGCCGGGCCAGCTCGTCGAGCTCGCGGCAGATGTAGGTTTGCTTGGAACGCCGGCTCACCGCGGCTCGCCCCGGACCCGCAGCGGTCGCGCGTGGTCGATCAGGCCCAACGCCGCGGCCATCTCCGCGAACCGCCGCATCGCCTCCAGCTCGCGCTCCCCCACGTGGTAATGCAGGATGGAGCCGAGGTACTGCGTCGCCAGATCGGCCGGCCAGCCGTGGTGCTCCGCGTAATGCGCGACCAACGCGTCGAGCTGCGCGAGGTTGGCTTCGCGTTGCCGGACCAAACGCTCGGGCGCGTCGCTCAGGTCCGTGCCGAAGCGCGTCATCCACACGGCGAAGAGGAACGGCAGGCCGGTCAATGCGTGCCACGCCTCGCCCAGGTCCAGTTGATACGGATACGTCACCGCCTTGGGCGAATCGGTCACGACCTTGTCGCCGATCAGCAGCATCGTCGCGGGCAACTCGGCGAGCTTGGGCTCGGCGACCTGCTCGCGATCACTTGCGGAGTGTCCAATTCCGGAGTGCCCACTTTCGGGGCGCCCACTATCGGGGTGCCCACTTCCGGGGGCGTGGTAGTCGATCATCCGCGGGCGCAGCCCGTGCAGCTCGAACAGCAACACCTGCAGCAGGGCGACGGAGGTGTGGCTGTCGGTGTCGGCGTGGACCGCGGTGATCTGCTCGATCGGCACGCGGCTAAACAGACGCACCGTCAGCGTCGATCCCTCGCAACCGATGCCCCCGACCGGCACGACCTCCAGCGGCAGGGCGGCGCGGTGGTAGTCGATCACCGGGCATAGCGCCAGGTCCACCTCGCCGGCTTCCAGGTCGAACAGCAGGTTGGCCGGGACATCGAAGCGGACGGCGGGGGGGCGTTCACCGGGGACAAGCGGCGCATCGCTCGCGTGGATCAGCGGCTTGCTGTTGAGGTAGGAGACGCAGCCGAGGCGGATGGGTCTTGGCGCATCGTGGTCCGGGGCTTCGAGGCGTGGCTTCTCAGCCCGCGGCTTGGGGGAGTGGG
>CAZTLX010000040.1:0-23651 GCA_964614575.1 uncultured Phycisphaeraceae bacterium
CCTGCGGGTGGCCGATGGACATGCCGTTGTCGTTGAGGACGACGAGGAACTGTCGTTTGAGCGTGCCGGCGTTGTTGATGCCTTCGAGCGCGACGCCGTTGACGATGGAGGAATCGCCGATGAGGGTGACGACCTTGCGGTCGGACTTGCCTTCGCCGCCGGCGAGTTGGTCGTCGCCGCGGGCCATGCCCACGGCTGTGGAGATGCCGGTGCCCGCGTGGCCGACGCTGAACAGGTCGTAGTCGGACTCGCGCGGCTCGGGGAACCCCGCCATGCCGGCGCTGGTGCGCAGGTGGGGCAGCAAGGGCAGCCGGCCGGTCAGCAGCTTGTGGGGGTAGCACTGGTGGCCGACGTCGAAGAGCAGGCGGTCCTGTACGAAGTCGAAGACGTAGTGGAGGGCGAGGGTGAGCTCGACGACGCCGAGGTTGGGCGCAAGGTGCCCGCCGGTTTTAGAAACCTGATCGCAGATGGCCTGGCGGACTTCCTGCGCGAGTTCGGGCAGGCGATCGATCGGTAGGGCCTTGACGTCGGCCGGGGTCTGGATGGTTTGCAGCAGCGGATAGCTCATAAGCGGTTCGGCTTGTCGGTGAGTATTCGTCATAACCCCGTGATCGACTTGAGGTAACGCACGGCCCGGCCCTTGACGGGGCGGCGGGGGGCGGTGGGGGTGACGACGCGAAAGATCATGAGGTCATTGTATGTCGCTTGGGCACGCGCGGCGAGGACGCCGCGACTAAAAAGGGCGTTTGGGTGTCATTTCCAGCCGCGGCGTCCCCGGTGCGCGTCCCCCGTCGTTTACTTGGTTCTGACCGCCATGTACTCGCAGAGCTGCCGCAGCGGGTCGGCGGCGGGGCCCAGCGGCTCCAGCGCCGCGTGCGCCTGGCCACGCAGGCGATCGACCACCTTCTTTGTCTCCTCCAGCCCGAGCAGCGAGGGATAAGTCAGCTTGCCCTGAGCGACGTCTTTCCCGGCGGTCTTGCCCAGTTGTTCGGAGGATTGCGTGACGTCGAGCAGGTCATCGACGACCTGGAACATCAGCCCGATCGCTTCGCCGTAGGCGGAGATGGCGGCGAGTTGCGTCTGGTCCGCGCCGCCGCAGATCGCGCCCATCCGGCAGGAAGCGCGCAGCAGCGCGCCGGTTTTGTTGCGGTGGATCTGTTCGAGCCGGTCGCGCGGCGAGGCGGCGTCGTCCGCTTCGGGCAGGGTGTCATAGACCTGCCCGGCGATCATGTCGTTGCAGCCGACGGTCAGCTCGCGGGTCAGCGCGGCCGAGCGCGTCGCGTCTTCGATGCGGGTGACCAGCACCTCAAACGCCAGGCTGCACAGCGCGTCGCCCGCGAGGATCGCCATCGCTTCATTGGTCTGGACATGCAGCGTCGGTCGGCCGCGACGCAGCGCGTCGTCGTCCATCGCCGGCAGGTCGTCGTGGATCAGCGAGAAGGTGTGGATCATCTCGACCGCGGCGGCGGCGGGCAGCGCGGCCTCGGCATCGCCGCCCACCGCTTCGCTTGAACGCAGCACCAGCACCGGCCGCAGACGCTTGCCGCCGGCCAGCAGCGAATAGACGATCGCCTCACGCAGCGAGCGGGGCAGGGAGCGGTCGCCGAGGTAGGCCTCCATGAAGGCATCGACACGCCGGGCCAACGCGCGCAGGGCGTCGAGGTCGATCGGCGCGGTCACGGCATCGGTGGAGGACGAAGGCATGTCGGTAGTTTAACGCCGCGCGGGGGAGGGGGGTTCGCGCGGCGCAATTCAGCGGAGGGGTGCTTGCGAATGTCCCGCTCAAGCTCCGCCCCCGGAAGGGCTGCGCATCGGTGGGGTCGGGATCAAGGGTTCAGGTGCCGGGCGAGAAAGTCGGCGATGACGGCGGCACCGTCGGCGGGGGCGGTGCGCGCCAGCGCGAGGCGCATGGTGTCACGGCGAGCGGCGTCGGTCAGCAGCTCGATCAGTACCGGCCCCACGGCCGCGGCGTTAGCGATCGGCTCGACGTGGTCGGTCAGCACCAAGGCCCCGCCGGCGTCGGCCAGGGGCTGGGCGTTGAGCCGCTGGTGTTGGTCCTTGTGGTGCGGGTAGGGCAGGAACAGCGTGGGCACGGCCCTCGCCCACACCTCCGCCGCCGACCCCGCGCCCGCCCGGCTGATCGAAAGGTCGGCCGCGGACCACGCCAGGCCCATGTCGTCGATGAACGGCTCGACCCGTGCCGGGATCCCCGCTTGCTCGTAGGCCGAGCGCAGCGCATCGGTGTCCTGCTGGCCGGACTGATGCACGACCTGCCAGCCTTGCAGCGCGTCGCGCGCGGGCGGGTCGGTGCAGAGCCGGAGCATGAGCTGGTTGATCGACATGGCACCCTGCGAGCCGGCGGTGATCAGCAGCGTCGGCCGCGACGCGTCGAGGCCGAGCATCCGCCGCGCCTCGCCCGGCTCGGTCTGGCGCAGCACCGACGCGCGCAGCGGCACACCGACACGCTGCACGCGCGGCAGGTGTGCAAAGGCGGGCGTGTCGTGCGCGGTGAAGACGATGTCGGCCTTGCGGGCCATGAGGCGGTTGGCGCGGCCGGGCACGGCGTCGAGGTTGACCATCGCGGTGGGGACGCCGGCCGCCGCGCCCGCCGCCAGCGCCGGGCCGCAGACGAACCCGCCGGTGCCGATGACCGCGGCCACATGGTGCTGCTTGATCAGTTGCCGCACGATCCTTTTGCTGCCTGCGTAGCCCGCGATCACGGCGGGCAGGCGCAGCGGGTGCAGCGCGAGCGGTCGCGCGGGGATGACGGTGTATTGAAGTTGGTTTGCTTGCGCGATCTGCCGATCGATCAGGCGATGGGAGAGGATGAGACGGGGCGTGAAAGCGACGCCGCGCTCGCGGAGGCGTTCGAGGACGGCGAGGTTGGGGAAGATGTGCCCGCCGGAGCCGCCGCCGGCGAAGAGGATGGTGGGGGGGTGGGGCATAGGCGCGTGTCGAACCGGCGGGTGGTTCGGGGGGCATATCCCGCCGCAGCTACGCCCCCGGAAATGCGATGCGCATCAGCGGGCTTGGCGGGGTTCGCCAGAAGTCTTTTTGTAGGGTTCCATGCCCATCCAGTCGTCGGGGTCGGTGAGGTAGCGGTCTTTGCTTTCGTCGTAGAGGAAGAGCTTGTGGACCCGGCGGGCCTTGATCGGGTCGCCGGGGTCGTTGACCGGCGCATCTTTGGGGTAGTAGTCCACGATGCCGACGATCACGACGTTGCCTTTTGTGCGTAAGCGGCTGGGCATGTAATAGACGGGGGTGAGCTTGCCGCCGCGGATCAGGGTGCCGTCCTGGTGCCGGTCTACCGCGAAGGTTTCGAGGATGAGATCGAGCGTGCGGGTGGTCGGGTTGAAGTGGTAGAGGTAGAGGTTGCCGTGGCCCATGTGCGTGGTGCCATAGACCTCGAGGCAAGGCCCCTCAAAGCCCGGCAAGGCGATGGGCTTGATGGAAAGGATCGATTGCTCGGTCGGCATGCGTGGGCAGTCCGCGACCCAATTGATCTTGCCATCGGCAAACTCGAAGACGATGAAGTCGCCCCACCAGTTGGTTTCCCAGTCGCAGACCGCGGCAAACCAGTCCGAGCGCGAGGAGAAGCGGTACAGCTCGATCCGCTGCAGCTTCACCGGCTTCGCATCGCCCCGGCCTTCTGCGTAATGCGCAAACAGGGCCCGCTCGATGTCCTGCCGATCGGTCAGCGGAAAGGCGCGGGTCCCGGGCACCTGCTGCGACGGGACCGCACAGCCCCCGCCAAGCAAAACCATCGTCGTAAGCAAGAGACAGGTGCAGCGAAGCATCGTGTGACCTCACGCCAGAGATAAGTCCACGATCCCCGGGGGGGCATCGTCTTCCGCGGGCGTGTTATCTTCGCGACGAAACGGCTCGTCGTCCAACTCCGCCTCGACCAACTCGTCACCCTCGGGCGCGACATGGTAGTAGTTCGCGTTGTCCAGCGCCGCGACCAGGCCCAGCGAGAAGCCGCAGAGGATCCACCCCGTCCCGCCGTTGGACACCAGCGGCAGGGCGATGCCCTTGGTCGGCACGACGACGGTGACCACCGCGATGTTCACCGCCGCCTGGATGCCGAAGGTCAGCAGCACGCCGAGCCCGACGAGTCGGCCGAACGTGTCCTTGCAGTCTTTGACGATGCCCAGCCCGACCCACAGGATCGCGAGGATCAGCAGCACCACGATCGCCGCGCCCGGCAGGCCCAGTTCCTCGGCGATCACGGGGAAGATGAAGTCGGTCGTGTCCTCGGGGATGTAGTACTTCTGGATCGACTGGCCCAGGCCTCGGCCCTGCAGCCCGCCCTGCGCGAAGGCGAGCATCGACTGGATCGGGTGATAGCCCGCGCCGGCGGGGTCGGCCCAGGGGTCGAGGAAAGTGATCAGGCGTTGGAAGCGGTAGGGCGTCGTGATCGTCAGCGCGACCAGCGCCCCCACGCCCGCGACGGCGAACATGCTTAGTTGCCACCACCGCGCGCCCCCGGCGATGAGCATGCACACGCCGACCAGCCCGATCAGCGCCGCGGTGCCCAGGTCTTCGATGACGATCATCCCGCAGGCCAGGATCATCAGCAGCATCGGCGGCAGCAGGCCGTGTAACAGCTTGTGCATCACGAACCGTCGGCGGGCGCACCACCACGCCACCGCGATCACCATCACCCACTTGACCAGCTCGCTGGGCTGGAACGAGATGCCCAGGCTCCGCGGGCCCAGATACAGCCAGCGCGAAGCGCCGTTGACGTTGCGGCCCATGCCCGGCACCAGCGTCAGGGCGGTGAGCACCAGCGACAGCAGCACGATCATCCACAACGGATTAAACCACCCCCGTCCCCGGAAGCTGTGAGCGAGGCGTTCCCAGCGGGTGGCGTCGGGGCCCACGTGGATCGGGCGGATCGAGAACAACTCCCGCACGTTGATCCGGCTGGCGACGATCATCACCCCCAGCGCCAGACCGGCATAGATCAGGGTGCGGGGGTTGAGCACGCTGGTGGCCGCGGTGATCGGCCCGGCTTCGGTCGCCGCGGAGTCGGCCCCGTGTACCGACGCCCCCGCCGAATGCACCATCACCACGCCCAGCGCGAGCAGGGCGGTGGCACAGATCTGGATGACATGAGCCGGTCGCAGCACCGGACTACTATCGGCCGATGGCACAACGCAAAGACAATGTTTCTCGGACCCCCCGAAGGGCAATCCACGGAACAAGCCAAGCCCCGAGGCTCAGCGAAGGGCGGGAACGGGTGCCTGGTCCGGGTCGGTACCCCGACACCCCATCCGCCCTTTCCTGCCGGCTCAGGGCGCGGCTTGCTCAGGCCTCGACTCGAATGTCATGCCCTTCAACGAACGCCGCCGCCGCAGACACGCCCCGAGCCCCACGACCAGCACCGCCAGCGAACCGGGTTCGGGGACGGGCGTCAGGCTCGCCGCGATCGCCTCAACCGTTGCCTCGGGGATCGCCCCACTGTGCCAGTTGCCCGCCAACAGGTACAGGTCGTCGATGTTCACCTGCCCGCTGCCGGTCAGGTCGCCCTGGCTCCATGTGCGGCCGTTGCCCAGCCAGTTGGCCGCCATCAGCGCCAGGTCGAACTCATCGACCACGCCGTCGAGGTTGATGTCGCCGGGCAGCGCGACCGTGGCCAGCACCTGAGCACCGGTGTAGGTCACCGCCAGCGCCGTCGCCGGGTCGATGACCACGCCATGGACCTTGGCGAACTTGCCGGTGAAGTTGCCCGTCGCTTCGATGAGGACGAACTGGTCGCCGTGCTGCGGGTCGTATGCCGGGTTGGTGCCATCGGGCGAGATCAGTTCAAGGGTCAGGTCGCCGCCGCCGAGGGTGAGGCTGCTGGTGAAGACGAACTGATCGTGATGCGGCGTGATCGGGTCGGGCCCGCCGATCTGGGCGATGAGGTTGCTGGTTTGGCTCAGGGTCGTGTGGGTGGAAAAGACCTGCCGGGCGGGGCTGTTGCCGATGCCCAGCGAGCCCTCGTAGAACACCTGCCCGCTGCCGGTGACCAGCGCCCCGGTGCGCAGTTGCACGTGATCGAAGAACACCGCCGTCGCCCCGGCGGAGACGCGCAGCTCCGCGTCGGCCTTGAACTCCGCCGCCTCGTAAAACGTGCCGGTCGCGCCGCCGCTGACGATGACCTGCGCGTCCGCCTCGCTGGTGACCGCGGCAAAGACATCGGTAAACCCGCCGGAGAACAGCAACTGCCCGCTGTTGTCGATCGCCGGGGCCACCAGCGTGCCGCGCCCGGTGATGCGTCCGCCGGCCAGGTTCTGGACCGTCGAATCAAAGGTCAGCCGCTTGCCGTCCGCGACGTGGACGATGCCGGTGCCGGTGTTGACAAAGGCGCCATCGATCCGCCCGTCGCCAAAGAGCAGGCCGTGATTGGTCAGCGTAGCCGAGGCGGTGGCGATGCGTGCGTTGTTGCCGGCAAGCTGAATCTCGCCGAAGTTAGCCAGCGTGTCGGCATTGAATCGCCCGCCGTTGGCGATGGTCAGCAGGCCATCGGATGCGACCTGGGCGTGCTGGCTGACATTGATCGTCTGCCCGGCTCCGAGGTTGAGTGAATCCCCGAAGGTGCCGGCGTTGCCAACGTGTACATCTGCTGCCGTGATGTTCAGCGTGCCGCTGATTAGACTCAGCAGCGATCCACCGGCCAGGTCCGCGACGGTGAGCGTGCCGCCGTTGAGTGTGGCCGGGGCCAGCAAGGTGGCTGTGCCGTCGATCCGCAGTTCCCTGCCGAGGGAAATATCGGGCACGATGCCCAGCAGGTCGCTGATGGCCGCGTCGGTGCCGATGGTGCGATTCCCCGCAAGCTCCAGCGTGCCAAACAGGAATTGCGACGTGCTCCCAGCGGCGTGCTGGTATTGGTCCGTCTCCAGGCGAAGCGTTCCGCCTTGAATCGTCAGTTCCGCCTGATTGCCGAGGCTCATCGCTTCGCCGACCTCGACGGTCCCACCGGGCCCGATGGTCAATGCCCCCTGGCTGTTGGCATTGGGCGCGATCAGCAGATCGCGTGCGATCACCCAGCGTGCGTCGTTGCCGCTGACGGTTGCCGTGCCGTTCGACCCGCCAAAGATGCCGATGATCCCATCCCGGCCGGAAAGGAACCCGCCGTTCTCAACGTCCAGCGTTGCCTGTCCGCCGAGCCCGACATAGAGGTCAGTGGTCATGTTCCACTGCGATCCGCTGCCGCTGATAGTGACGCTGGCGGACCCGAGGCTATCCGCCAGGCTTCCGTATTCACTGCTGACCACGCCCCCATCCGTCACGTTCAGCGACCCCGAGCCGTTGATCCCCACGACGACATAACCAGCCCCGGTGTTCATGTGCGACCCCGGGCCGGTCACGTTCACCGAGCCTGCCGCGGTGCTTTCCATGCCGATGAGCGTGCTTGCCGCGGTAACAACACCGCCCGCCTCAATGTTCAGCGTCCCCTGCCCCTGGACGCCAACCTCCATCCCGAGCAGATTCCACTGTGAAACGGCCCCGGTGACCGTTGCCGTCCCCAGGCCAGACTGAGTATTGCCGATCAGTCCGATGTTGCTGGTGACGTTGGCGGTGTCCGCAATCGTCAGGTTGCCGAGGCCCGAATCCCCGACGAAGAGGTTGCCGGAGTTCCATTGCGAGCCGCCGCCGGTGACGTTCACGGCCCCGCTGCCGGTGCCGTTAAGACCGATGCGCCCGGCGAAGCTGGTGACCGATCCACCGTCCTGGATATCCAGCGAGCCCTGGCCGGAATATCCGACAATCATGTCGGAAGACTGCGTGTTCCACTGCGAGCCGCTGCCGGTCACCTGGGCGGCCCCTGAGCCGGCTGAGGAGAAGCCAATCGCGCCGCCGCCGCTGCTGGTCACGCTGCCGCCATCGGTAATGCTCAGCGTGGCCGTGCCGGTGTTGCCCACACGCAGATCGTTGCTGAGCGTCCAGTTTGAACCCGCTCCGGTCACCGTGACTTCGCCTTGCGAGCCGACGTTGGATGCGATGAGGCCAGTGCTGCTTTGCACAGTTCCGCCTTGTTCAACGGTGAGTACCGCGGAGCTGTTGTTGACGCCGATCGTCAGGCCACTGGTCTGGGTCCAGTTCGAGCCGGTCCCGGTGACGGTCGCTTGGCCTTGTGACCCGTTGTTAAAGCCGACGATGCCGACTGCATTGGTGACACTTCCGCCGTCGGAGATGGTGAGCGTTCCCTGGCCCGAGAGGCCCACGCTCAGGCTGGTCGCGTTATTCCACTGCGAGCCGCTGCCGGTGACGGTAGCGGTGCCGGTCGATCCCGCGTTGTTGCCAAGCGAAGCAGCCCCGTGGTTGTCGAGCACGCCGCCGCTGTTGATCGTCAGTGCGCCTGAGCCGCTGTCGTGACCGATGGTCAACGCGTTGGTGGTGGATGTGACGACGGACGAAATGTGCAACCCGCCGCTGTTGCGGGTGACTTGCCCGCCGCTGATGGTCAGCTCCGGTGTGGTGAACACGCTGTTGCTGTTGAAGACATTGATGGTGCCGCCGGTGACATTGACCAGCCCGCGTGCGTCGAACGTGCCGGCCGACGAGCCGTCGCCGACGTTGAGCACGCCGGTGTTGCGGATGGTGGTGGTGCCGGTGCCGGTTGTATAGCTGCCGCCCTGATTCACCGAGATCGTGGCCGAACCGTTGGAGGTCTTGCCGAGGCTGAGCGTCGAGGCACCGAACTGGGAGACCGTGGACCCGCTGCCGGCAACCAGGACGGTGGCGGTCTGGCCCGCCGTGGAGCCATCGCCGATGTTGGCCGTGCCGAAGAAGAGGCTGCTGCCGCCAAGGACGCTCAAGTCCCCGCCGGCGCTGGGCCCGCCGCCGATGCGCAGCCCGGCACTGAACTCCGCGGTGGCCCCGTTATTCAGTTGCAGCGTGCCAAAGCCATTGCTATTGCCATACCCCAGGGCGCTCTGCTGGGTCGAGTAGTTCTCGTAGTACGCGTTGGGGCCGTTGATGACCATGGTCGCGCTGGAACTGCTGCCGACGCGCAGCGCGTTGCCGTGGAAGAAATCACCAGCATTGTGGGTCAGCGTCGATCCGCCGGACGTGGTGAGCGTTCCCATCAGGTCCAGGTACATCAGGCTCGCCCCGTTGCTGTCGATGGTGAGGCTGCCGCCGGTGAGGGTGGAGTTGCCGGTGACTTCGAGGCCGCGGTTTGAGCCGATGGGCCGGAAGATGGTGTTGCCCGACCAATGCTGGAGGGCGGCGATGGTGTGTTGGGCGTTGAAGTTGACGGTGCTGTTGTTGCCGAAGTTGAATCGGGCGGTGTCGGCGCTGCCGGGGATGCCGACGGGCGACCAGTCGCTTGGTTCATTAAAGCTGCCCTGCGATCCTGAGAGCGGGCCCCAGGTGTAGATCGTCTGGGCCACGGAAGGGCCCGTCGCGAGAAGTGCCGCGATCAGCGTCAGGCCGACCAATCCGCCGCGACATGTGGTGCTGGGTGTGCGTTGTTGCATCGGATATGTGCCTCCGCTTGACCCGCGACAGCGGGCGGGATGAAAAGAAGTGTCCGCGGGGCACCGGCATCACGGGCCCGCGCATCGTGAGAGTTTTCCGGGACAAGGCCAAGACGGACCACCGGACACGCGGCCGCAAACGGCCACCCCAAAAGCCCGAGCCGCCAAGCCCAACCCGCGCCGTCACACGGCAGAAGGCCGACGACGACCCCTGTTAAAATATGCGATCAGCTTCCCCCGCCAAGCTAAAACAGAGCCGTAAAGCTGATTTTTTTCGGACGCGTGAGATGTTGGTTAGTGGCCGCCGGCCGCGTTAGCCTTGGGCTTGATGGCGGCATCGGCGCAGCGTCAGGGTCAGGCCGATCACCAGCACCGCCAGCGTGCCCGGCTCGGGGATCGCGTTGCCATCCAAGGACACCGCGATGGCCTCGATGCTTGAGGCGGACAAGGCCCCGCTATGCCAGTTCAGCGCCAGGTAGCCCAGGTCGTCCGCATCGACCACCCCGTCGCCGTTCACATCGCCGCCCAGCCAAGTCTGCCCGGTGCCCAGCCAGTTGCCCGCCATGACCGCCAGGTCGAACTCGTTGACCGTGCCGTCGAGGTTCAGGTCGCCGGGCGTTGCGGCAACCACCCGTACCCGATCGGCCAGATAGGTCACTGCCAGCCCCAGGTCATCGCTGAGGATCGACCCGGCGACGGTGTCGAACTGGCCCGAAAGCGAGGTGTTGCTGATCAGCACATCGAACGACGCGGCCAGCGTGGGGGTGAAGGTGGTCACAAGATCGAGGGCGCCGTCGAGGCTGACGCTGCCGGTGACGGTAAGTCGGTCGTACTGGGTGCCGGCGGTGGGGCCGGTGAGTTCGATCTGGAGGGTGGATGAGCCGTTCTGGCTGTAGGTGCCGGAGATGGTGGACGCGGCGGGCGAGGCTCCCGGTGCGAACACCCCGCCGGTGTTGACGAGGCTGCCGATGATCTGGGTGGTCGAGAGCGTGCCGCCGGTGAAGCTGATCGAGCCGCCGGTCTTCTGGACGATGGCGTTGGCGGCCAGGCTGCCGCCGGTGATGTTCAGCGTGCCGTTGTCCTGCACGTAGAGGTATTTCACGACCTCGCCGTGGTTGGTCACGCTGACGGTCCCGCCGTTGATGACCGCGGCATTGGCGCTGCCGGGCTCGGGTCCGCCTGCCCAACTGCTGTCGGTGTTCCAGTTGAAGCTGCTGCCGTTGGAGAAAACGGTAGCGTCGTGGTTGGCGTCGATGAAGGCAAGGTGCTGCCCGACGCGGCCGGCTCCGCCCATGTCGCCGTAGTCGGCGTTGTTGTTGCCGTCGTTGGTCGCCTTAAACGATGTCACGCCGATCAGGTATTGCACGCCGCCGATGGTGGCGAACCACCCGCCGCCGCTGTCGCCATCGATCACGCCGACTTCGGTCGCGGTGGGCGTCGGCAATCCCAGCGGGTTGTCCGAGTTTGGATTATTAGAAGGCGAATCAAAGTCGATCATGATGACGTTGCTGGTCCCGCCGGTGATCACGCCGGTGGCGTACGAATCCACGACATTGGTCCCCGCCCGCTTGGTGCCCGCGCTGATCGTGTCGCCGGTCAGGCCGGTGCCGGATCTGCCATACCCCACGATCGTCGCCGTCTGCCCCAGTTCGGAGCTGCCGCGGTAGAGCTGGGCGGGGGTGATGTCGAGGATCGGGCTGCTCAGATGCACGAGCGCGAAGTCGTTGCCTTGGCCAAGGTCGGCATCGTTTCCGGTGTAGGAAGGATGCCGCGTCCAGCTATCGGCGGACACGGCAAGGTCAATCTGTGATGAACTGGCCCCGAGCTGAAACGTGACGGTCCCGCTGCCGTTTCCTGAGACGCAGTGCGCCGCGGTCAACACCCATTCGGGGTGGATCAGCGTGGCCGTGCAACCGCCGACGCTCGACACCAGCCGCCCGTTCGACTCGTATTCCGGCTGGGCCGCGAGGTCGATGTACACCGAGTCCGCGACGTCGTGACGGATCGTCAGCGCGTCGGCGCGGTGGACCACCACCGCCGTCGCCAAGACAGCTAGGCACACCCCCGCCCGAGCGTTTCGGCACGACCACAGCCTGATCATGGTGTCTGGATTCCTCGCCCGTTCTTCTGACTCAGCGATACGCCACGAGCATTCTACCCCGCGCGATCTGCCAAACGAAGCGTCAATGAGATATTGACGCGACCCAGACCGGGCCGGGGTACCATCCACGCCGCCTGTGCCGATCACGCCGCCTGTGCCGCCCGTCGCCGCGGCCGATAAGCCGCCATCAGACCACCCAACCCGGCCAGCACCGCCAGCGTGCCCGGCTCGGGGATGAACGCATCGGCCAGCGCCGCCACCGCCTCGGTCGAGAGCGGCCCGCTGTGCCACTGCCCGGCCAGGCCGTAAAGATCAGCCATGTCCACCACGCCGTCGCCGTTGACGTCGCCATCGGCCCAGGTCGCGTCGTCGCTGAGCCAGTTCGCCGCCATCCGTGCCAGGTCAAATTCGTTGACGACCCCATCAAGCGTCAGGTCGCCGACCGTCGCGACGGTCACGCGTATGCGGTCGGGCTGATACGTCACCGCCAGCGCGGTGTCGGGATCGATCGTGATGCCGACGAGGGTGTCGAAGGTGCCCGAGACCCCGCCGTCCGCGATGAGGATGTCGAACTGGTCGCCGAGCGTGGCGCTGTAGCCGTTGATGAGGGAGAGCGAGAGGCCGCCCCCCAGAACGGCAAAGTCATCAACGAGCACCTGGTCGAACTGCGGCGTGGTGCTGTTGTCGGTGCCACCGAGTTCGATCACTAGCGAGCCGGAACCGCGTTGGCCGTAGGTGCCGGCGATCTGCAGGATGCCGGCCGAAGCGCCGGGGGTGACGATGCCGTAGTTCTCGAGAGACGCGGCGACCGTGCCGTCGCCCGCGAGTGTTCCGCCATAGAGGTTCAGGTTGGCGGCAGACGCGGTGCCTCCCTCGAGTCGCAGCACGCCGCCGCTGCCCACGTCCAGATCGTTGAATGTCGTGAGCGTGGCACCGCCCTGGACAGCGACGGTCATGGTCGCCCCGCCGTGGCCGCCGATGTAGGCTTTGAAAACCTGGGAATCGGCATTCACAATCGCTTGTTGGTCGGCGGCACCGGTCGGCTTGACGGTGGCGAGCCACATGATGCCGGGCGTGCCGTCGGCGTCCCAACTGGTGCTCGCGTGCCAACTCGCCGAGGCCGCCGCGGTGCCCCATTCGCGGGCGTCGGTCACCGGGTCGGAGATAAAGATCTTATTCACGCGGGTGAACGTGTTGATCTGCGTCATGTCGATCACGATGTCGCGATCCCAGAACACGTTCATGCCGAGGATGCCCGACGGTGCGGTTCCTTCCTGCGTCGGGTTCGGGATTTGATCCAGCACGACGACGGGGATGTTCGTCAGCACCATCGGCCCGTCGTTCGGGTAGATCGTCAGCGAATCAAGGATGAAGCCGGGCACCTGTGTCAGCGTGCCGCCGCCCCCGATGATCGGCACCGTGAAATCGGGGTTGTTGATGTTGTTGCCGGTTTGGGAGAGCAGCGTCTGATCGATCACGGTGACCTGCGCGCCGGTGTCCACAAAGAAACGGCGATCGGTGCGGGTCAGGCCGTTGTCGGAGACATCCACCGCGTTGTTGAAGATCGCGCCGGCGATCGCGGTCGGGCTCAGCGGGTTTTCATGCAGCGGATTGCCTTCCAAAGCACCGAACAGGTCGTAAATGTAAAAGGGCTCGGGTGTACCGACGGTGGAGTTGACCTCAAAGCTCACCGTGAGGCTGCGGCTGATCCCTTGCGCGGCCCCCTGGTTTGCGCCGAGGAACTGGACCGTCGGTGTGCGATAAGTGGTGCCGCCGACCGCTTGTATCACCGGCTGGCTGTTCCTGATCGCGATGGTGTAAGGCTCAAACATCGGCAGCCCCAGCACGTTGGGCAGGCCGGAGTTCGGGCCGCCTCGGATGACCGAAACGCTCGTCTGCCCGACCATCTGGGAGGTGTCGGCTTGGAGGTAAGGTGAAGCGCCGGTGGCCGCACCAAAACCCTGAAAGTAGATGCCCAGCGGGTTTTGCACCTGACCAAGCTCGATCCCGCTGACGCCACCGATCTCGGCCGTGTTGGCGCCGTCGAAACCAGAGCCGACCAGCCCCGCACGCTGCCACGCGTCGTAGCGCAGCACCGACGCCTGCGCGCCCGAGTCCACCAGCCCCACCCCGAAGGCGATGTCGCTGTTGACGCCATCGTCGAACTCAAACCAACTCGCACCGGGCTGAGGCTGGTTCTGTGCATCGGCGATAAACCAGGTACTCGGAGCGTCATCGGTCTTAAACTCATCGGTCAAGCCGAAGATCGCCCACGGCGTAAACCCACCGATCGGGATGTCCTGAGCCGATTGCCCGACGGCGGTCGGTGCAATCACAAGCGAACAGAGTGCGGCACTGATCATGCCGCGGAGAATCGTCGAGAAGGACTGAATCATGGGGCTGTGACCTCTTCCCCGCAAGCCCGTATTCTAACCACATGCCGCCCGCGGACGAAGAATCGAGTCCCAGATTTTCTACGGGTTCAGCTTCTATGCAACCTCTGCGCACGCTGATCTTCGGAAACGCCGGGGCCGGGAAGACCACGCTGGCGCGGCAAGCCGTCGGTTCGCGGCCGATCCCCATCCTCACGCTCGATGACATCGCCTGGGGGCCGGGTGCCGCCCGCTTGCCCACCAGGCACAGCCTCCAACGCCTCGACGACTTCATCGCTCAGCACGAGCAATGGGTCATCGAGGGCTGCTACGGCGACCTGATCGAAGCCGCGTTGCCCGATTGCACCGGGCTGATCTTTATCAACCCCGGCATCGAGGCCTGCGTGGCCCGTTGCCTGGGCCGTGCGTGGGAGCCGGGCAAGTTCGCCAGCGAGGCCCAGCAGCAGGCATCCCTGGATCAGCTGATCGCCTGGGTCCGCCAGTACGAAACGCGTGACGATGAATACGGCCTGCGGCGGCACCGGGCGATCTTCAATCGCTTCGCCGGCCCCAAGCGCGAGATCAGGGATTAGCCGCCGCGGTTGACCGGGAAACAGGCTGGATCGATACTACCGCTCGTGCCGCGGTCCCCCGCGGTTTGGTTGGGTCGTGATCGCCTGAGGCCGCAGCGCGGCGTGCGGGCGTGGGTGGCGAGGTTTCGCGCCTCGCCGGGTGGGTTCGAGTCCCCCGACGGCCTTTTCCCGCTCTCGCGTGCCCCATCGGGCGGTCGGCGCTGGACGGGACTTTATCAAGCCGGCCGCCCGCTGTGGAACCACCCCATGCTCCCGCGTGAACCGGCCCGCCGACCCCAGCTCGGCTTCCTCTACGTCCACCCCTACCGCATCCAGGGCATCAGCATCGCCGGCGAAGAGTCGGCGGTACACGTCCCCGAACTCGACGTCTGCTTCGACATCGGTGCCTGCGAAAAGCCCATGCTCACCGCCAAGTACGTCGCGCTCACGCACGGCCACATGGACCACTCCGCGCAGATCGCCTACTACTTCTCCCAGCGCAACTTCCAGGGCATGGGCACCGGCACGCTGCTCTGCCACGAGCAACTCGAAAAGCCGATCCACAACCTGATGAACGCGTGGATCGAGGTCGAGCACCAGCGCACGCCCTACAACCTGATCGCGATGAAGCCCGAGGACGAGCTGCCGATCAAAAATAACATCGTGCTGCGCGCCTTCGAGACGCGCCACACCGTGCCGTCGCTCGGCTACGTGCTGGTCGAGAAGCGCTCGAAGCTCAAGGAAGAATACGTCGGCCTGCCGCAGGAGAAGCTGGTCGAGCTCAAGGCCTCGGGCACCGCGATCACGCAGGTCAACGAGATCCCGCTGATCGCCTACACCGGCGACACCGCGTGGGGCCCGCACTTCGAGCGGGGCGACGTGATGAACGCCAAGGTGCTGATCACCGAATGTACGTTTCTGGAACCCGGCGACCACAAGCGGGCCGCGGTCGGCAAGCACCTGCACCTCAAGCACATCGCCGACCTGCTGGAAGGCTCCACCGCCGAGGCGGTCGTGCTCAGCCACCTCTCCCGCCGCACGCATATCACCACCGCGCGCGAGCAACTCGACAAGGTGATCCCGCCCAACCATCGCGAGCGGGTGCATCTGCTGATGGACAGCCGGACCAACCGCCAGCGTTACGAGGGTCAGGTCGCCGCCGCCGAAGCCACCGGCAGCGCCTCGGCCGCGGCAGAGTGAGGCGACAATCCCTCGTTTAGCGGGCGGCACGCAGTGCCCCTGCCATGCGTGAAAACGGGGCACTTCGTGCCACCCGCTAAACATCGAACCCAATGCCCATCACCCTCGGCATCATCGCGTCCGAACCGTCGTGCGATGCTCGCGCCGCGGGGCTATCCGCCGAACTCGGGCTGCCGCTCGACGCGAACGCCGATGCGGTGCTCGTCGTCACGCCCGAGCGTCTCGAAGTGCGTGTGCAGCGCGGTGATGAAAACCTGGCCGCCGCGAAGCCGACCTGGATCGAACTCGCCGCGATCGACACCACCAGCGGCCCGGGGCGTTCGTTGCAGAACCCGCTGCTCAAAGCGGTCGGCCTCCGCAAGGGCGACCCGCATCGCCCCGACATCCTCGACCTCACCGCGGGCTATGGCGAAGACGCCTGGCTCCTCGCCGCCGCCGGCTGCCGCGTCGCCGCCTGCGAACAACACCCCGTCATGTTTGCGCTGCTGCGCGACGCGCTGCACCGCGCCGCCGTGACCCACCCCGACCTCGCCGCCCGCATCACGCTGCATCACACCGACGCCATCAACTGGCTTGCGCAATCGACAATCGAAGATCGAAAATCGACCATCCTCTACCTCGACCCCATGTTCCCCGCCAAGCGCAAGACCGCACAGCGTAAACCCATGCGTCTCGCCCGGTTGTTGATCGAGCAGGACGAGACGAAGGCCAATGCGGATGACGCCCGGCTGCTGGCCGCGGCGCTCGCGGCAGGGGTGAAGCGAGTGGTCGTCAAGCGTCCCGCCAAGGCCCCGCCGCTCGCGCCGCAACTGGCCGCACCCGTCTCGGCGCACACCGGCCGGGCGCTGCGCTTCGATGTCTATGTGCCCCGCACAAACTGATACACTCGGCGACCTTATTTTCTGAAGGAATGATCGCATGCACGTCCACCGCAACCCGCTGCCCCAGCTTGTCCCGCAACGTTTCTGGAAGATCGCCCAACGGGTCAGCACGCTGCTCTACCCGACGGCCCAACCGGTCGATGTGCTCGGCAGCAAGGTCATCGAAGACCCGATCGACCTGACCGCCGCAAAGAAGCTGAAGCTCGCGCCCGTGAAACCCGGCGAGCATTTCGGCCCCGCGGGCGGCGGGTGGCACCAGCGCTGGTTCAAGCTGAGCATCCCCGCCCCCCGGAAAGATGAGCGGGGAAGGCGATTTTTGCGCTGGCGCTGCCAGGGCGAGACGACCGTGTACCTCGACGGCGAACCCTGGGCCGGGCTTGATGTCGGACACCCCACCTGCCCGCTGCCGGACCACGCCGCGACGCTCTGGCTCGACTGCTCGACGTGGGTCACCGGCATCTGGGTGCGCGGCTCGGAGCCGGTCGGGCCTTACGGCCTGCGTTTCGACGGGGCCGAAGTCGTCGTGCGCGATGAGACCGCCTGGCAGTTGCATCATGACCTGGATGCGCTGCGGCAACTGCTCGACCTCATGCTCGCCGACGAAGACCTCAAGCTGCCCGCGGGCAACGGCTTTGCCGCGCCGCTCGATGACGTTGCGCCGCTGCTGCGCCGGCTCGTGACCGGCCTCGATGAGCTGTGTGACGCGTGGGTGGACGGCGGTATGGCGGCGATGGCGAAAGCCTCGGCCGCGCTGATCAAGGCGATGCCCGCCGAGTGGTGGCAGCCGACCGCCGCGCTCGCCGGCCACGCGCACATCGACCTGGTCTGGCTCTGGCCGGAGATGGCGGCCGACCGCAAGGCCGTCCACAGCTTCGCCAGCATGATCCGCCTGCTCGATCAATACCCCGAGATGCGTTTTGTGCAGTCGATGCCGTCGCTGTATCGCGCGATCGAACGCCTCTCGCCGCCGCTGATGAAGCAGATCAAGCGCAAGATCGCCGACGGGCAGTGGGAGGTCATGGGCGGCTTCGAGGTCGAGCCGGATGTGAATCTTCCCGCGGGCGAGGCGCTCGCGCGCTCGCTGGTATACGGCAACCGCAAGATCGCCGAGCTGATGGGCAAGCCCTCGCGCGTGTGCTGGATCCCTGATGTGTTTGGCTACAGCAATTGCCTGCCACAGGTCCTACGCCTCGGCGGGGTCGATCGCTTCTACACCACGAAGATGTCCTGGTCGTGCATCACCCGCTTCCCCTACAACAGCTTTGTCTGGCAGGGCAGCGACGGCAGCGAGGTCGTCTCCCACCTCTCGACGATCGGTTACAACGGCGAGGCGAACCTGCCCGACAACCGCAGCGCGCTAAGGCACCACCGCCAGGCCGACATCCACCCCGAGATGCTCATCGGCACGGGCTACGGCGACGGCGGCGGGGGCGTCAACGAAACCGTCGTCGAACGCGCCCGGCGGTTCAGCAATCTCGCCGGCTCACCCCGCAACACCTGGTCCACCGCCGATGCGTTCTTCCGTCGGCTCGAAAAGGTGCGCGACAAGCTGCCGATCTACCGCGGCGAGCTTTACCTCGAATACCACCGCGGCGTGCAGACCAGCCAGGCCGAGTTCAAGCGGCTTTACCGCGCCTGCGAGACCGCGCTGCAGGCCCACGAAGCGCTGCGCGTCGCGCAGGGCGGGCAGCCGCTGGGCGAGGACGCGTGGCTGCGCGTCTGCTTCGGGCAGTTCCACGATGCGCTGCCCGGCAGCTCGATCGCGATCGTCTATGAACAGCTCGAAGCGGAGTATCGCCAGATCGTGCAGCGCGAGCAGGACGCGGCGGAGAAGGAACTGCGTGGCGGCAAGCGCGGCGGCGGGGCGGTGGCGTTCAACCCGCTGCCGGTGCCGCGCACCGTGGTCATCGACGCCCCCGGAAGTAAAGAACACAAGCCGGTGCGAGTCGCGCTGCCGGCACTGGGTACCGCGAGATTGAAAGATGCGGCCGCCGAGGTCGAGCCCGTCAAGGCGTCGCCGAAGCTTTTGGACAACGGCCGTGTGCGTGCCGCGTTCGATAACGGCGGACGGCTTACCGCCCTGCGTATCGACGGCGAAGACCTGCTTCTTGAAGCGCCCGCGCGGTTCATGCTGCACCACGATCAGCCGCACATGTACGACGCGTGGGACATCGACCACTACACCATCGCCGCCGGGGCCCCGGCGTTTGAGAAGATGAAGCTGGCCGTGGTCGAAGACGCCGGCGTCCGCGCGACGCTCGAAGGCAAAGCCAAGCTCGGCGACGGCAGCGCGATGACGGTGCGCTACCTGCTCGACGCGGGAAGCCTGCACCTGCGGGTAGAGTGCGAGGTCGATTGGCAGGAGCGAGATCGGCTGCTGCGCTTCGCGGTGCCGACGGGGTATCGCGGCGAGCACGCGGTCTTCGGCTGCCCGTTCGGCTCGATCAAACGCCCCCAGCGCCTCGGCACGCCCAGCGACGAGGCGATGTGGGAGGTCCCCGCCAGCCGGTGGGCCGCGGCGCTCGACGACACCGGCCGGGGGCTCGCGCTGCTGACCGAAGCGAAATTCGGCTTCTCGTGTAAAGACGGCCTGCTGGGCCTGTCGCTGCTCAAGAGCCCGCGCCACCCCGACCCCGAAGCCGACCGCGGCACGCATACCATCCGCTTCGCCCTCGGCGCTTTCGTCGCGCACACCGATGAGCAGAGCATGTCCACCGCCATCGCCGCCGACGCGCTCTTCGCCCCCGTCGTCACCGCAGCCGCGGGTGAAGACCTGGCCGCACCGTTCGAGTTACGCGAGTTGGGCACGCTGTGCCCAAGCTGGGTCACGCCGTCCGAGACTGGTACTGGCTTTGTACTTCGCGCCCACGAAACCGCCGGTGCCCCAGGCAGTTTTGTGTTGAAGCTCAATCGCAAAGCCCGCGGCGTGACGCTGGTCGATTTCAACGAGAAGAAGCTGGCCGACCTGCCGGCCCCGGAAAAGATCGACTCGAACAGCTATCGCGTGAGCTTCAAGCCTTATCAGGTGCTCACCGTGCTGGTGCGGTGAGTTGGGAAGGTCACGGACAAGGATTGAGGACTTGTTTGCGTTGTAGTCGCATGCTTGGCTGTCCTGTGTTGGCGTCACCGTTGCGCGAAGCCGCAAGCGGCGGTTCAGGCGTTGTCGTCCGGGTAGATTGGGGTGTCATGCCCCGCCTCACCACCGATGCGTCATCGGCCCGAAGCTTGCATCGTAGAACGGTACCGTCACGCGGCCGGGTTGGGCGACTTCGTCGAGCGCCTTGCGGTCGTCGTCGGTGACTTTGACCGCCAGCGCGCCGAGGTTGTCTTCAAGTTGCGCCATCGTGCGGGGGCCGATGATGGGGCTGGTGATGCCCGGTTGCTGGACGCACCAGGCCAGCGCGAGTTGGCTGGTGGTGCAGCCCTTGTCCTTGGCCAGTGCTTCGAGTTTTTCGACGATGTTGAACGCGGCATCGGAGCCCAGCAGCTTCTCGGAGCGGCCGTGCTTGCCATCGGAGAAGCGGCCCTGCTCATCGCCGCCCCCGCCGCGCCGGTACTTGCCGGTGAGGAACCCGCCGGCCAGGGGCGACCAGGGGATCAGCGCGAGGCCGTGGGTCTGGGCCATGGGGATCAACTCGCGTTCGATGCGGCGGTCGAGCAGGTTGTAGGGCGGCTGCTCGGTGACGATGCGGTTTAGGCCAAGCTCCTTCGAGCACCAGAGCGTATCGACCACCTGCCACGCGGCGAAGGTGGAGGTGCCCAGGTAGCGGACCTTGCCGGAGCGGACCAGGTCGTCGAGGGCGCGCATCATCTCGTCGGTGGCGCACTCGGGGTGGGGGCGGTGGATCTGGTAGAGGTCGATGTAGTCGGTTTGCAGGCGTTTGAGCGAATCGTTGCACTGCTCGATGATCTGTCGGCGGGAGTTGCCCCACTGGTTGGGGTTGAGGCGGGCGTGGAGGGGGGAGGTTTCCGAGCCGTCGGGGTGGGCGTGGGTGCCTTTTTTCCACATGTTGCCGTGGCACTTGGTGGCGAGCACGATGCGGTCGCGGTGGCCGTTGCGCTTGAGGGCCTCGCCGGTGACGCGTTCGGACTCGCCGGTGGAATAGACGTTGGCGGTGTCGAGGAAGTTGATGCCCTCTTCGATGGCCTTGTCGATGATGGCATACGAATCTTCCGGGGTGGTCTTTCCGGGGGCGCCGAACATCATGCAGCCGAGGCACAGCGGGCTGACGCGGACGCCGGTGCGTCCGAGGTTGCGGTATTCAAAGTCCATGGGATGCCTCCAAGGCAAAGGGAATCGGGAAAATAACGGGCGTGCTTCCTAGCATGGTCATGCTTGTCGTCGCGTCAAGTTAGCCCGCCACCGCAGAGGGGTCATGCCCGACGAATTGGACACGGCTTCGAAGGTTTTGATCCTTAACCCCGCCGCGCGCCAAGCCGAGGCCGGCGGGCAGGTGATCGCGTGGGCGGAGGCGCAGGCGGGTTGCCGGGTAATGAAGACGCAGCGTGCCGGGGATGCCGGGCGTTTCGCGGCCGAGGCGGTGCGGGAGGGCGTGCGTTGTCTGATCCTTGCGGGTGGCGACGGGACGATCTCGGAGGCGGTCAACGGGCTGCCCGCTTTCGATGGCGTCACGCTGGGGATTGTGCCGCTGGGCACGGGCAACGACTTGGCGCGGTGCATGGGTGTGCCGTTGGACATTGAGTCGGCGTTGCGGGTCATCGAGGTGGGGCACACCGAGCCGATGGACCTGATCCGGGCCACGTCCGCGGCGGAGGAACAACCCAAGCTGGTGGTTAACGCCGCGTCGGGCGGGTTTTCGGATGTGCTGCACCGTGCGGTCAACGATGAGATCAAGCGCATGTTTGGCCCATTTGCGTACCTGCTTGCGGCGATCAACGCGTTCCGCAAGGCACCAACCCACCACGTGACGATCACCTGCGAGGATCAGGTTCACCGGATCGATGCCTGCGCGGTGATGGTGTGTAACGGGCGGTATGTAGCCGGGGGGCAGGAACTGGCTCCCGAAGCGCGGCCGGACAGCGGCCGGGCGCAATTGATCTGCGTCTCGGCGGCGGATTGGCGTGATCGCTTCGGGGTGCTCGTGCGATACTACCTCGGCCGACACCTGAACGATCAACGGGTGTTTAGCCGTGAAGTCGGACGGGTGAAGGTGGAATCGGTCCCGGCGATGCGGTTTCATGCCGACGGCGAGCCGATGGGTCAGACGCCGCTGACCTTCGAGGTGCTTGCCGGGGTGTTACGGGTGTGTGTGCCGGCTGGTCCGGGTCAGGAGTGAAATGAAACAGGCCCACCGGTGGGGTGGGCCTGCGGGTAAGCGGGTTGAAGGCCGTTCGCGTTTCAGATCAGCCGACGGCGGAAGGCCAACGCGCCAAGCATGATCAGGCCGGCACCCCCCGCGGCGGGCGACGGGATCGGCAGCGGATTGCTGGCGGGGGACTGTCCAACGACTTCGACGATCAGGTCATTGAAGTCACGGGCGGGCCCGAAGCCGGGGATGTCTTCGAAGAAAAGCAGCAGGGTGATGCCCTCGACACCATCCAGGCCGTCGATCAGATAGGTGACCATGCCGTCATCCTGATACCGGTTCAGGATCGGGTCGGAGGTGACCAACCCGCCGGTGCCGTTGCGGGCGAAGAGAAAATCGCCGGCGATCTGCACGTCGGAGACTGACCCGGTAACGTTCGTGTTACGGCCTTGGACGTCGAACAGCTCTTGGAACTGGCCATCACTGCCGATCACGCCGAACTGCTGGTCGTACTGGGCGAAGCGGCCCTTGGCGGTTGCGGAGAACGAGGCGAAGTTGAAAGATTTGTCGGCGTTGTCATCCACGCGGGTGGCGGTGATGGAGCCGTTGGAAAAGTCCAGACCGGAGGCGTTGAAGCCACCGCCGTATAGCAAGTTAAAGATGTCCTGGTGCGTGATGCTGGCCCCCGAAGGGCCGGTCAGCGCTGTGGAAGCCGCGAAAGCCGGTGATGCCGCAAGCGAGGCCGCTGCCCCTGTCAGCGCCAGCGCAAGAATCGATACGTTTACTTTTTCAATTGAGACCATGTTCGTAGCCCGCCTCTGGTGGTAAGAAAATTGAAAAGATCGGGTAGCAATGGTTATCCCCCCATCGCGACCAGCGCAGATATACACATTATTTATCGTGTCTGCCGATAGTATGATAGCCTCGTGATCACCCGAATCAAGACCAGCTATACGGCTTTCTTCAGGCCATGAGGGATTTCAGGGGTAAGCCTGATTATCGGTCCCGGCGACAGACCGGGGGGGCGATGAGAGCGGCTTAGCCGATCCGATCCTGCCCGTTCATGTATGGCCGCAGGGGCCCGGGCACGGTCACGCTGCCATCGGCGTTTTGATACATCTCCAGGATGGGGATGAGGATGCGTGGGCTGGCCGCGACCGTGTTGTTCAGGCTGTGGCAGAACACCGTCTGCTTCTTGCCCTTCTCGTCTGTCACCTGATACCGCGTGTTGAGACGGCGGCACTGGTAGTCGTAGAGCCGGCTGGCCGAGTGCGTTTCACCGAAATCACCGCCCGGCGTGCCATCGCTGCCAAGCTCCCCGCGGCCGGGCATCCAGCACTCGATATCCACCATGTCCGCGTTCTTAGGCCCCAGGTCGCCCGTGCAGCACTGCAACAACCGATACGGCAACCCCAAATCCCGCAGCATCGCCTCGACGAAGCCGATCATTTTTTTGTGCCACGCCCGGCTCTCCGCTTCATCCGCCCGGCAGATCACCACCTGCTCGACCTTGTCGAACTGGTGGATCCGGTACAGCCCGGCCGTGTCCTTGCCCGCGGCCCCGGCCTCGCGGCGGAAGCAGGTGCTCAGCGTTGTGTAGCACCGCGGCAGCGACTCGGCGTCGAGGATCTCATCGGCGTGGTAGCCCATCAGCCCGACCTCGCCGGTGCCCGACAGCGCCAGGCCGTAGTCGCCGGTCGGGTTGGCGATGTCATAGACCTGGTCCTTGCCGTGGGGGAAGAACCCGGTGCCGACCATCATCTCGTGGCGGACCAGGTCCGCGACGCT
>CAZTLX010000041.1:0-23601 GCA_964614575.1 uncultured Phycisphaeraceae bacterium
GAGGCGCAGCTCGACCGGTTCATGTTCAACGTCAAGGTCGATTACCCGACCGAGGCGGATGAGCTGGAGATCGTGCGGCGGACGACCGGCCGGCTGAAGACCGATGCCGAGCCGGTGCTCACCGGCGAAGAAGTCATGCAGATCCAGGAGCTGGTGCGGGACGTGCCCGTGGCGGACCACGTGATCAAGTACGCGATGCGGCTGGTGCGCACGACGCGCACGCCGGCGAAGGGCGCGGCGGACGAGCGGCCGCAGTTCGTGAAGGACTATGTGAACATGGGGGCCGGCCCGCGCGCCAGTCAGTATTTGATCCTCGGCGCCAAGGCCCACGCGATTTTGCACGGCCGGACGCACGTGGACCCCGACGATGTGAAAGCGGTCGCGCACCCCGTGCTGCGTCACCGGCTGCTGCTGAACTTCAGCGCCGAGGCGGACGGCATCACGACCGACGACATCGTCGATCAGTTGCTCGGCGCGACGAGCGTGGAGGGCAAGAGCGACCAACAGATGGCGGCGGTGATGCGATAGGGGGTGCCATGAAGCCGCAGCGCCTTCTCACCAAGCCATCGGATGTGGAGGTGATCGCTTCGGGCCGAGGCATCACGCCCCACGAGCGGCAACGTTTGGAAGACGCGTATGGCGATGGCCGCGGGGCCCGGTGGCGCAAGCTCAAGGGCCGGGCCCGCGTAGAATTGGTGAGCGGTCTAGTCGGCTGGGCCGAGGTGCATTGGTATGACGCCCAGGGCATCGGGCCGGTGGATCACAAGATCAAGCGGATGCTGGAGACCGGAACATGAAATACATCGAACCACCGCAATTCGTGCTTTGTGTGGACAACCGGCAGAATCCCGCGTCGCTGGAAACACGTCGGGTGTATCGCGTGGTTCAGCCGGACGCGAACGATCCGCCAGATTATGTCCGCATCGTGGATGAATCCGGCGAGGACTATCTTTTTCCCAAACAATGGTTTGTCTTGGTTGAACTCCCGCAAGAGGCGGTGGACGCCCTGAACGCTCAGGGACAGGCGGCTTGAGACATCTGAAAGTTAAGTGACCCATGAACACGCCTGAACGCGAAACTCACGGGCGAGGGGAGCAGGAGACTGGCCGCTACACGCGCGGGCATTCATTCGCGTTTATCTGCGGCTAAACAAGAGAAGTATGCCCCAAGCCCCCGCCAAACCCCAGGCCTACCTCGACCCCAAGACGCTTGCCGCCGTCGGCAATATCAGCCTGCGCGCCCGCATGATCGTCGAGGGGCTGATGACCGGCATGCACCGCTCGCCGATGCAGGGCTTTTCCGTCGAGTTTGCCCAGCACCGACAGTATACGCCCGGCGATGACACCCGCTTCCTCGACTGGAAGGTCTTCGGCAAGACCGACAAGCTCTACCTCAAGCAGTACCTCAAAGAGACCAACCTCGACCTGATGATCCTCGTCGATGTGTCGGGCTCGATGGCGTACGCGGGCCCCCCGGAGAAGGGCGGCCGCGCGGGGGAAAGCTTCCCGGGGCGGTGGCGCAAGTTCGACCACGCCGCCGCCACCGCCGCGGCGATGGCGTTCGTCGCGCTGCAGCAACAGGACCGCGTCGCGCTCACGACCTTCTCCGACCACTCGCAACGCGCGACGCGGCTGTCGAACAACCGCGGCCACTGGCGCGACATCGTTGAGGTTCTCGCCAACGCCGATCTCGAGGTGCAGCAGGACAGCGCCGCGCCCGGGCAGGGCCTCCTGGATTCTGCGGACAACGTGCCGGGTCGAACCAACCTCCTGCGGCTGTTTGACGAGGTCAACGCCCGGCTCAATCACCGCTCGCTGGTCTGCGTCATCAGCGATCTTTTCGATGACCCGGCTCACCTCGAATCCGGCCTCGCGCGTCTCGCGTACCGCCGGCACGATGTCATCCTCATGCAGGTGATGGACGAGGTGGAGTTGAGCTTCCCGTTTCGTTCGCCGAGCGATTTCATCGGCCTCGAAGCCGAGGGGCGCCTGCCGCTGGACCCCGCGTCGCTGCGTAAGGCCTACCTCAAAGTCGTGGATGAACACCTGCGGGCGATCGAGAAGTCGGCCCGCAAGCACCGCTTCGACCACGTCCTGCTCAACACCTCCGACCCGCTGGGCCCCGCGCTGTCCCACTTCCTCGCCAAACGCGAGGCGATGATTTCCAGATAAAACCGTCAGTAAGGAACCACAGATTGCGCAGATTGAACAGATTCAAACCATGCCGCCACACCAAGACACAAATGGCACAAAAAAAGTGCGCCGAGGGTTTTGTGCCTTTTGTGCCTTCTTGTGGCCAAATCCGAATCTGTGACATCTGCGGAATCTGTGGTTAAACATGCCTTTTAGTTCTTCACTCCATCTCGCGATCGGTTTCACCGTCCCGGCGCTGGCCGCGGCGGGGGCGGCGGCGGTGACGATCCCCGTGGCGATCCACATCCTCTCGCGGATGCGCCGCCAGCCGGTCACCTGGGGCGCGATGCGTTTCCTGCAACTGGCCTACCGCCAACAAAAGAACAAGCTGCGGCTGGAGAACTGGCTGCTGCTGGCGGTGCGCTGCCTGATCGCGCTGCTGCTGGGGCTGGCGCTGTCGGGCCCGGTGCTCACCGGCTGCGCGGGCGGGCTGGGCGGCGCGTTCGACAACTCCGGCCGTGTCGTACACCTCATCATCGATGATGCGCTGGCCTCCGGCGCGAAAGAGACCGCCGAGCGCAGCCGCTTTGATCGGCACCTCGCCGCGGCCAAGCAGGTGATCGACGCGCTGGAGCCGCGCGACCGCGTTGCGCTGTGGCTCGCCGGCCGCCCGGCCCGGCCGATCATCGAAGACCCGACCACCGACCGCGAAGAGCTCCACCGCGCGCTCGATGCGTTGACCCCGCGTTTCGGTGGCTCGGCTCTTCCCGCCGCGCTTGAGGCGGTGGGCGAGAAGCTCGCGCTCGATCAGACCCCGTCCGACCGCGCGGTGGTCGCGGTGCTCAGCGACCTGGCCGGGGGCAGCGACTATTGGGCGCAGGCGACGCCCGCGGCTTTGCAGAGCCTGGGTGAGCGGGCGCAGGTGCTGATCAGCGAATCGAGCCCGGAGGTGGGCAACGTGCAGATCACGTCGCTGCAGCCGCGACGGACGCTGGTGCTTTCGCGTTCGCCGGATGGCGGTTCGGCCGGGGTGGTGAACATCACGGTGGCGCTGCGCCGCTTTGCCGCGGGCAGCGAGGCGGCCGAAGCAGGCGTGGCGTTGCGGCTGCTCGATGCGGACGGCCAGGTCATCAGCGAGTCCCGGCGTGAGGCGTCGTGGGCCGCGGGGCAGGTGGAGACGACCCTGAACGTGGCGCTGCCGCTGGGCGAAGGCGGGGCCGATGGCGCGGGGCCGGTCGTGATCGAGGCGACGCTGGAGCCGGGGTTGCTCAGCGACACGCTGGCGGCGGACAACGTGCGCCTGGCCGCAGTCGAGGCGCGTGCGTCGTTGCGTATCGGCCTGATCGACGAAGCGACGGACGCGCGCGACGGCATCACCCCGCGCGATTTCATCGCCCAGGCGCTCTCACCTTTGACCGGCACCGGCTCGGGCATGACGGTTCAACCCCTGTCCCCCGCGACGCTTGATCGCGACACGATCGAGACCCTCGACGCCGTGGTCCTGCTGCGGCCGGACTTGCTCGCCTCCGAACGCTGGGACGATCTGGCCCGCTTCGCCCGGCAGGGCGGGTTGGTCTGGGTCGTGACCCCCGTGGCCGAGGGTTCGGCGGTGTGGTCCGATGCGCTGCGCCGCGCGTTCGCGTTGGAGTGGCGCATCGGCCTGGACCCGTTCGACCTCGCGGCGGCCAGCGGAGGGCTCGGGCTCGACACGCAGAAGCCCGCGCCCGAAGCGCTCGAACTGGTCGGCGCGAACTGGAGCGAGTTGCTCCGTCCCGTGCGCGTCAGCCGCAAGATCGAACTGCTCGTGCCCGAAGGCGAGGCCTGGCTCGCGCTGGCCGATCGCACCGACACCTCGGCGGACCCAACGCCCCCGCCCGGCGACCCGACGCAGAGCGGTAACACCCGCCGGGCCCTGCTCGCGGCACAGCCGACGGGTGACGGCCTGGTGCTGCTGCTGGCCGCGGCGCTGGACGCGGACTGGACCAATCTGCCGACCAAGCCGCTGTTCGTGCCGCTGCTGCATGAGACGCTGCGGGGCGTGCTCGGGTCCTCGCCGCGCGGCATCGCGACGACGGTGGCGGGCGACCAGCCCCGGCTCGGTGCGGGCTGGGCGGATGCCGCGTCGCTGCGGGCCACCGATTCCGATCCGCCGACGAATCCGGCCGAGGCCGATGCGGCACTGGCCGTGCGTCCGATCGGCGATGTGGCGCGCACCCCCGCCGAGGCGTTGACCCGGCCGGGGGTGTATCGGGCGTTGGATGCGGGGGACCAACCGGTCGGTGCGCTGCTGGCGGTGAATGCGGATGCCGCCGCGGGCGATACACGGCCCGCGTCGGAGCAACAGGTGACGCAATGGCTCTCGGGGCTGGGGCCGTGGCAGCGGTTGAACCTCGGCGGCCTGGCCGAGCAACTGGCCGCCCGCTCGCTGCGGCCGAACATCGGCTGGGGTTTGTTGTGGGTGGTGCTCGCGCTGGTGCTGCTGGAGACGATCCTCGCCCGCACCGCGAGCCACGCCAAGCGCGAGAGCGGGTCGGGCCTGGGCCGACGCGTGATCGGTTCGCTGCGTCACCTGCGTGACGACGCCGGGGCCGCGGATCAGAAGGCCGCGAACACGGGGAGGGCGGCTTGATGAAGAATCAATCGGCAAATCGAAAAAACGGAAAGGCGGAAAAGTCGTTGTCCTGGCGCTGTGGGGTGATGTGTCTCTTATGTTCCGCTTTTTCGTTTTCGTCATTCCCCGCTTCGGCCGCCACCACTCCGCTCGATACGTTGCTGGGGCTGCGTTCGATCAGCCTGTTCGATGAGAACACCACGCTGAGCTTCGTCCACCAGTTGCCCGCGTGGGTGTGGACGCTGATCGCCCTGGTCGCGCTGGGCGTTGCCGCGTGGAGCTATCACCACCTGCTCGGCTCAAGGTGGGTTCGCATCTTGCTCGCCACCGTCCGCGGGCTGCTGCTGATCCTCGTCGCCGTGCTGATCTGTCAGCCGGAGATCGTGCGGCGGGACGAAAAGGTCGAGGAAGACTGGTTGCTGGTGCTCATGGACCGCAGCGCCTCGATGCAAGTCCGCGACACACGCCCCGCGCCCCCGCCCCCGGAAGGTACCCCGGAAGGTACCCCGGAAGGTACCCCGGAAACTACCCCGGCAGGCACTCCGGGTGAAACCCCCGCCGCCCCGGATCAGGCCGATTCATCGGCCGTCCCCTCCCTCAACTCTCGCCCCATCTCGCGCGACGAGGCGTTACGCCAAGCCCTGATCGCTCAGGCCGCGCTGTTTGGCGAGGAGCGTCTGGGCAAGGAACGCAAGATCCATTACCTGGGCTTCGGTGGGCAGACCTTTGAGATGCGCCCGCCCTGGCTCGACGATGCGCCCCGCGAAGCCGACGCCCCCGCCACCGCCCTGCGCACCGCGATCGAGCAGGCGCTGCGCGAGGCGGCGGGCCGCCCCATCTCCGGCATCGTGCTGTTGACCGACGGCCGCAGCCCGCAATCCACCGGCGCCGACCTCGTCGCCCGGCTCGAACAGCAGGCGATCAGCGTGTTTGCCGTGCCGCTGGGCGCGACGACCCTGCCGTTGGATTTAGCGGTGACGCGGGTCGATGCCCCGCAGCGCGCGTTCGTCAACGACTCGGTGCCGGTGAGCGTGGTGATCGACCGCGTCGGGGGCGACGGGGATGAGCTGCGCCCGAGCGAGGTGATGGTGCGGCTGGTCGATCCGGAGACCGGCGCGGTGCTCGACGAGAAGACCATGGCCGAGGGTAAGTTCGGCGAGCCGCTGCGCCTCAAGGCCCGCTCCGCGGTGGTCGGCCCGGCGAAGTGGCGGGTCGAGGTCGAGCACACCGGTGCCGCCAACGATGAAGAACTGCTCAAGACCAACAACCAGCGTACCTTCGCGGTGGAGATGATCGATCGGCCGATCCGCGTGCTCTACGTCGAGGGCTACCCGCGTTGGGAATACCGCTATCTCAAGAACCTGCTGGTGCGTGAGGAATCGATCGACTCGTCGATCCTGTTGTTGACCGCCGACCGCGCCTTCGCTCAGGAAGGCGACACGCCGATCACCCGCATGCCCGATTCACCCGAGGAGCTCAAGCCTTACGACGTGATCATCCTCGGCGACGTGCCGGCGGGCTTCTTCAGCGCCCGGCAGATCGCGCTGCTCAAGGACCACGTCTCCGGCGGCGGGGCGGGGCTGCTGTGGATCGGCGGGCAGCGCAGTGTGCCGCTGGATTACGCCGCGACCCCGCTGTCCGACCTGCTGCCGATGCGTCGGCCGGGGCAGGTGGATCGGCTGGACCCGGCGCTGGGGGAGATCGACCTGCTGCCCACGCCCGCCGCCAACGAGTTGGCGGTGCTGGAGCTGCGCGGGCCGGAGGTGATGACCGGCATCGAGCGTGACCTGTCGCGTTACGCCGGGGTACCGACCGACTGGCCGCGGGGCCTCGCGCCGCTGCAGTGGGCGCAGAACCTCGCGCCGCTCAAGCCCACCGCCGAGGTGCTCGCGCACTGGCCGCTCGAATCGGTCGACTCGCCGATCCCGCTGATCGCCCGGCTGCGCTTCGGTGCCGGCCAGTCGGTCTACGTCGGCACCGACGAGACATGGCGCTGGCGCTTCGGCCGCGGTGAGCTTTACTTCGAGCAGTTCTGGATCCAGGTCGTGCGCATGTTGGGGCGTGACCGTGTGCAGCAGACCGGCCAGCGCGCCCGCTTTGCCGTGGCCGAGCGCCGGCTGGCGCAGGACCAGACCACCGTGGTCGAGGTCACGCTCGAGGACCCGGCCCTGATCGCCCGCGAGTTGGACAAGGTCACCGTCGATGTGTTCGACGGCCCGGACGCCGACGCCCTTCGCATCGACCGCCTGGAGCTGCGCCCCGTCACCGACACCGAGGCCGACCCCGAGCTGGGCGGGGAGCGGACGCGGCAGACCTTCCGCGCGACGTGGCGGGCGACGGCGGCGGGTCGGCTGGACCTGCGCGTGGCCGAGGGCGCGCTGCTGGAGATCGATCTGCGTCAGCCGATCGAGGTGATCGCGCCCGATGACGAGTGGCGTCAGCCGCAGGCCGACCACGCACGGCTCGAAGCGCTGGCCGAGCAGACCGGCGGCCGGGTGGTCGCGCTCAACAACCTCGCGGCTCTCGAAGAGCTGGTGCCAAACCGCGCCCGCCGCACGCCGGATGACCTGCGCGAGCCGATCTGGAACTCGTCCCTGGCCCTGATCATCATCCTGACCCTGCTGACCACCGAATGGATCGTTCGCAAGCTGATCCGGCTGGTGTAGCCCACCGCGGCCGCCCGCGGCTTCGCGAAACCCGGGCGACGCCGGATCGCTCGCCGGCAAACGGGGCACTTCGTGCCGCCCGCTAAACTGGGGGTCGAGCCGGAACCGCTGAATAAGCCCCGGCGTCTGAAGCGTGTAAGTATCGTTCCGACAGACCCCGTTACGCCGCCCCCATCGGGGGCAATCCAGAGGAGGCGGGGCCTAAGATAGCTTCGGGATCCGGGGCATTCGGACCCTCTATGGAACAAATCACCCGGCAACTTGAGCAGGTGCGGCGGCGGGGGAGGCTGCTGCTGTTGGCCCAGAGGCTGTTTCAGTGGCTGGCGGTCCTGCTGCCGGTGGTGCTGGGGCTGGCGTTGGTGGATTACGCGCTGCGGCTGCCGGGGGCGGTGCGGCTGGCGCTGGGGCTGGCGGTGCTGGGCGGGGCGCTGCTGTGGATCACCACCCGGCTGATCCGCGCCTGGCGGTTTGCGCCGGGCCTGCCGGAGCTGGCCCTGCGGCTGGAGAAGATGTACCCCCCGCTGCGGGGCAAGCTGGCCTCGGCGGTCGAATTCCACCTGCATCAGACGCACTATGCCGGGGTCCCGCGGACCGCGGCCCTGGCCCGTTCATCGGTCGAGCAGACGCAGCGGCTGATGGCGTCGGTGAAGGTCGGCAAGCTGATCGACCCCTCACGCACCGCTCGCTTCGGCGCGGTCTTCGCCATCGCGCTGCTGGTCTTCGGCTCGGCGGTGCTGGCGAATCGGCAGGCCGCGGCCACCGCCGCCTCCCGCTGGCTCGCGCCGCTGGGCTCGGCCGCGTGGCCCAAGCGCACCGACATCAACGCGCTGGTCGAGCGCGAGCTCTGGCCCATCGATAACCCCCTGCCCCTGCGCGCCACCATCGACAAGGGCTATCACCGGGGCATGCGTGTCCGCGGGGCCTACCGCGTCATCGAGCAAAACCAGCCCGCCGCGTGGCAGGAGGTGCTGCTCACCGAACAGTCCGCTCCGCTTACCCAACGCGGCCAAACCACCCCGGCCATGTTCGAACGCCTTATCGACCTGCCCCCCGCGCTGCTGCGCACGCTCACCGGCGAAACACCCGGCGAAGCGACCATCGAGTTCTACCTCGAAGCCGGCGATGACCGCACCGCTGTCCAGACCGTCACCCTCGCCGCACGACCGGCCGTCACCGCCGTCACCGCCCGCATCACCCCGCCCGCCTACGCCACCGGACTGGTCAACGCCCAGACCATCGCGCTGCACGAGCAGACCGGGCAGGTCGCCTCGGCGTCGGCGCTGGTGGGATCATCGGTGCAGCTGGATGTCCGCTTCAACAAGCCCCTGCCGCTGGAACCCGAGAAGGTTAACGACATCTTCAACGGGTTTACCACGCTCGAAGGCGTCCGCGTTGAGGCCCGGCCCGACACCGACCGCCTCCGGCTAAGCTTCACGCTCAACGACAGCACGCAATCCGCCCTCGAACTGACCGATGCCCACGGCCTGACCAGCCTCTCTCAACGCACCTACCGCCTCGAAGCTTCGCAAGACAAGGCCCCGGCCGTGTCCCTCACCGAGCCGACCGCCGATCAATCGGTGCTGGCCTCGGCGGTGATCGAGTTGGCGGCCTTGGCGCAGGATGACGTCGGTGTCGAGGACCTGCAGATCGAAGGCCAGTTACCCGATCGCAACACCTCGGAGTCCGACGCCACCGCCTCGACCCGCACCTTCACCCGGCAGACCGGCCGCCAACCCACGCTCGAAGCCCGCAGCACCCTCGACCTGGCCGAACTCAATCTGTCGCCCGGCGATGAGGTGATCCTCACCGCGGTCGCCCAGGACGTGTTTGACCTGCTGGGGGTGCGGCACGAGGCGGTGCGTTCATCCCCGCGCAAGCTCAAGATCATCGACGAAACCGAGCTGGCCGCGCAGCTCCGCGCCGACCTGGCCGGCGTCCGTCAGCAGGCGGTGCGGCTGGAGCAGACGCAGGCCCAGACCCAGGAACAGACCGAAGCCGCCCGCGCCAAATCACAGCAGGAACAGATCAGCCGACGCCTGACCGGGCAGGATGAACAGATCGGTCAGCTTGAGCAGCGGGTCGAACGCAATCGGCTCGAAGACCCCGGCCTCACGGAGTTGATGCGCCGCGCCCGTGAACTGCTCAATAACGCGGAGCAGTCTTCCGCGGCCGCGCAGCAAGCGTTGCAGGAATCGCTGCGGCGTCAGGACGAGGCCCGGCAGTTGCGCCAGCGTTCGAGCAACGACCCGGCGTTGCAGCAGCAAGCCGATGAACGCGCGGCCGAGGCGCTGGCGTTGGCCGAGCAGGCGCAGCAAGCCGAGCAGGCCGGCGCGGAAGATGCCGCGGCCAAGCGAGAGGCGGCGGAGTCCGCGGCGCGGGCGGCGCAGGCGGCGCAGCGTGAGGCCGACGCCAGCCGATCGGGCGAGGCCGATCAATCGCAGCAGCAAGCCGATCAGGCCCAGGCCGAGGCGCAGCGCCTCGCGCAGGAAGCCGCGGACGCGGCCCAGCTCGCGCAGCAGATGCAGGCGATGGCCGAAGCCGCGCAGGCCGGGGGGGCCGACGACGCGCAAGACCAGCAACG
Source organism: uncultured Phycisphaeraceae bacterium (assembly GCA_964614575.1). Taxonomy (GTDB): domain Bacteria; phylum Planctomycetota; class Phycisphaerae; order Phycisphaerales; family Phycisphaeraceae; genus JBGTLW01. The sequence continues at coordinate 9,991 of CAZTLX010000041.1, forward strand.
CGCCGCGCAGCAGGCGGGCGAGCAGGCCCAGGCCGCGCAGCAGGCGGCCCAGCAGGCGCAGCAGCAGGCCCAGGCCGCGCAGCAGGCGGCCGACCAGGCCAACCCGCAAGCCGCGCAGGCCCGCGAGCAGGCCCGGCAGGCGCAGGCGAACGCGCAGCAACAGCAGCAGCAGGTCCGCGAATCGCTCAACGAGTTGGCCGAGATGCTCGATCAGGGCGCGACGGCGTTGGCGTTGCAGCAGGAACTCAAACGCATCGCGGACGAGCAGGACCAACTCGCGGAGATGACCCGCAAGCTGCTGCCGCGCACCGCGGGCCTCGACCGCGAGGACCTGCCCGACGAGGTCAAGGCCGAGCTCGACGAGATCGCCCAGCGGCAGAACGAGCTGTCGCAGGAGGCCGGGGAGTTCGCCCGCGAAGCACGGCAGACAGCGCAGACCATGCGCAACCAGGGCGAGACCGATCAGGAACGCGCCACCGCCCAGAGCCTTGAAGAGGCGGCCGACATCGCCGAGCGCCAAGGCCTGGAACAGGACATGGAACAGGCGGCGCAGAACGCGGAGCAAAACCAGCTCTCGCAGGCCGGCGGCTCGCAGGCCGATGCCCAGCAGACGCTCTCGCAGATGAGCCAGGCGATGGGCAGCTCGAAGCAGAAGCAGCAGGAGATGCTGCAACGGCGGCTGGCGAAGCTCGAACAACTGCTGGCAAATCTGATCGAACGGCAAAAGGCGCAGCTCGCGGCGTTGGAAGCGGTGGACGAGATCGCCGCGGCCGAACGCCTGCCGCAGCTGGCCCCGGCGCAGACCGCGATCCGCCAGTCCACCATGGCCGCCGAAGCCGAGGCGCGGACCGACCCGTCCACCGGGCTGGTCGCGGAGATCATCGGCAAGGCGATCGAGGCGCAGGGACGGGCGGTGGTCGGGCTGCGGGGCGGCCAGCAGCAGGTTTCCGCCAAGGGCAAGCAGGACGCGGTCGATCGTCTCGAAGAAGCGCTGGCCAAGATCAAGGAAGCACAGGAAGAGCAACAACAGGAAGAACAACGCAAGGAGCGTGAGGAGCTGCGCAAGGCCTACGAGGCGCTCGCCGATCGCCAGGTCGCGCTGCGCAACGACGTGGCCGCGCTGGCGAGCAAGCCGGCGCTGGACCGCCGGGATCAGGCGAAGCTGCGCACGCACGGCAACGATCAGGACGACCTGCGTGCCGAAGCCGCGAAACTCGGCGAGAAAGTTCAGGACACGCTGGTCTTCAAACAGACGCACGTGCGGATCGACACCGCCGCGGGCCGCGCCTCCGGGGCGCTGCTCCAGGCCCGGGCCGATCAACTGGTGTTGCTGGATCAGATACAGACCGCGAAGCTGCTGCGGGCGATGGCCGAGGCGCTCGAGGAAGCGCAGCCGGATGATAAGTTCGAGACGCCGCCCGGCGGCGGGGGTGGCGGCGGCGGGGGGGGCGGCGGCGGCGAGCAGCCGTTGGTGCCCGACATCGCCGAGCTTAAGCTGCTCAAGGGTGCCCAAGAGGCGATCTACGATGAGACACGCGTGCTCGCCGAGGTGCTCAGCGAGCAATCCACGCCGGTCATGATCCAGCGCGTCGAGGGCCTGGGCGAAGCGCAGGCCGAGTTGCATCAGATGGGTAAGGCGCTGATCGAAAAGGTCACCGCCGGGGCGCAATAGTGCGGGAGAACACGAGATGAAAGACCGGCAACCCGATTTCGGCTCGACGCGTCGCTTCGCATTCACACGCGCCTTGCGTCTTGCGTTTCCCGCGGCCCTGCTCTGCGTCTGCCTTGCGCTGCCCGCGCCGGCCGAGCCGACGCTCGACGAGCTGCTTGACCTCACCCCCCCCGAGGCTCCCACCCAAACGCCCCCGGACCCGGACCCCGACGCCGCATCCGAGGGGGAAGCGGCCGCGACCGATCCGGCCGACACTTCCGACACCCCCGACGCCCTCGCCCAGCGCCTCGCCGAGCTGCGTGAAAAAGCGGCGCAGGATTACAAAGAAGCGGCCAACGCGCTGGAGGAAGCGGTGCAGCAGATGGACGAGGTCTCCCAGCGACTGGCCAAGTCGCACGACGCCTCGGTCCAGACGCAGCGCGTGCAGGAGCAGATCATCCAGAAGCTCGATCAGATGATCGAGGCCGCGAAACAGCAGCAGCAGCAACAACAACAATCCAGCAGCGCCAGCCAGCCGCAGCGTCCGCAAGACTCGGGCACATCGCAGATGCAGAGCCAAAGCCAGTCGCCGTCGCCGGGCCAGAGCGGTCCGCCCCAGGGCAACGAAGCGCACCAGGGCGGCTACTCGCCGGGCTCGGTCGGCGCGGTCGGCGATACGCAAAAGCCCATCGAGGAACTGAAGCAGGAGTGGGGCCAGCTTCCGCCGCGTCTGCGCGACGAGCTGACCGAAGGCATCGGCGAGCGCTTCAGCCCGGTGTACCGCCTGATGACCGAGGCCTACTATCGGAGGTTGGCCGAAGAAGCGGGGGAGTAAGCAAAACGTAAAAAGCGGGAAAGCGGAAAATGCAAGACATGAACAGCAAGATCATCAGAGGCGTGAGTGGCGCAGCGGTTTTATTTTCCGCTTTTTCGCTTTTTTGCTTTTCCGGTTTGCCTTCCGCCTCCGCCGAGCCGGCGCGGGGCGCGGAGAACGTGAACTTTGTCGAGATCACCCCCGAGCTGCGCAAGAGCGTGGTCGCCGGGCTGGCGTACCTCGCCTCGGTGCAGAACGATGACGGCAGCTTCGGGGGCAGCCGCTACGGCGCGCACGTGGGCATCACCTCGCTGGCCGTCATCGCGTTCCTGGCCGACGGGCACGTGCCCGGCCGAGGCAAGTACGGCGACGTGGTCGCCAAGGGGCTCGATTTCGTCCTCGCCCACTGCACGCAGTCGGGCCTGATCGCGGCCAACACGTCGCACGGGCCGATGTACGGCCACGGGTTCGCGACGCTGCTGCTGGGCGAAGTGTACGGCATGACCGGCGACGAGCGCATCCGCGAGCCGCTGCTCAAAGCGGTGAAACTTATCGTTAATACGCAGAACCACGAGGGCGGTTGGCGCTACCAGCCCGTGCCCTATGACGCCGACAGCTCGGTGACCATCTGCCAGATCATGGCCCTGCGATCGGCGCGCAACGCGGGGCTCTCCGTGCCCAAGGAAACGATCGACAAGGCCATCGAGTACATCGAGAAGTGCCAGGAGAAGAGCGACGGGGGGTTCCGCTATACGCTCTCGTCCAGCGGCTCGGCGTTCCCGCGCTCGGCGGCGGGCGTGGCGGCGCTCTACTACGCCGGCGTCTATGAGGGGCCCGAGATCGAAAAAGGCCTCGCTTATCTGAAGAAGACCGGCATGCCCGGCGGCGACGGTCGCGCGGGGGCCGGCGGGCACTACTTCTACGGCCAGTACTACGCCGTGCAAGCCATGTACCTCGCCGGCGGCGATCACTGGGCCACCTGGTTCCCCGCCATCCGCGAGGAACTGATCAGCCGCCAGCAGGGTGACGGCCACTGGGCCGCGCCGCACGGCGAGGCCTACGGCACCGCCATGTCCCTCATCGTCCTCCAGATGCCCCACCGCCTGCTGCCCATCTTCCAACGCTGACCCCGCCCCACGCGCCCGGCGTGCCGACGTCATTCGGCATGGGCTTTCAAAGCGGAAATGCGGAAAATTCGGAGTCAAGACAGCATGCGTCCCTTTGTCATCATTGCTTTACTTTCCCGCTTTTCCGTGCTTGCGCTTGTCTGCTTTGCGGCCCTCGCCCTCCCCGCCGCGGCGGTGACCCCGGCCGTCCTCGTCCACCCCGACCTCTCCGAAGAGCCGATCCACATCATCGGGCTCGGCGAAACCGGGCTGGTGTATTTCGACGCCGACCGCGTCCAGCGCACCGCGCCGCTCGCGGCATTCGTCCAGGTCCGCGCGATCGATGGCCGCACCACCCAGGTCGAACCGCAAACCGACGTCGCGGAACTGATCGACGGCCAGGCGCTGGCCGGGAAGTGGGCCGGCGCGAATGAGGACGGCTCGGCGCTGCGCTGGAAGCACCCGGACCTGGGCGCGGTCGATCTGCCGTTAACCTCCGTCAGCCGCGTACGCCTCAGCGATCGGCCGATCCCGATGCCCGATGCGGAGGTCGGCGATGTGGTGATCCTGTCCAACGGCGATCGGATGACCGGCTTCGTGGAATCGGTCGGCGACCAAGCCGTGCGCATCACCCTCCGCGGCGCAGATCAGGAGATTGAATTGCCCGCAGAACGCCTGGCGGGGCTGTCGCTGGCCAACCCCCCGGCCCCGGCGTCGCCCGGCCGCTACCTGCTGCTGCTCGATGACGGCAGCCGCATCGCCACGGATCAGCTCGCGTGGTTCGATCAGGGCCTGCGCCTCAAGCCGACGATCGGCGGTGACCAACCCGAACTGCACCTGCCCGCCGAGCGGTTGGTGCGGATCGATGCGGCCGGGTCCGGGCATGTGCTGCGTCCGCTGGCCTCGGCGGCGATGCGGCTGACCGAGGGCGGGCAGGTCTTCGGCGTGCCTTATCCGCCCCGCGCGGATGGCGAGACCATCACCCTGCACGCCCCGGCGACGGTGAGGCTGACCCTGCCCGATGGGGCGAAGCGATTGGCCGCGACGGTGAGCCTGGACCTGCCGGGCGCGTTGTCCGAGGAACGCCGCGCAATGGCGGACTGCCGGTTGATCCTCCGGCAGGACGGCGTGGAGCCGACGGTGATCGATCTGTCCGCCGCGCAGCCCGAAGCGCGGATCAACCTGCCGCTGATCGGCGGGGAGCTGGAGCTGATCGCCGAGGAAGGTGAGTTCGGCCCGATCCTCGACCGCATCGCGCTGCGCGACGCGGTGATGCTGATCGAGACGAAGTAACCGCCGCGTCAAGATCGCCCACACTTTTGAATGACCGCCCAGCCGCCAAGGCCGTCAAAAAATCCTTTGCGCGATCCATTCATCTTGTGAACGTGGCGCACTGGGCGTCTTGCGGTTGAATGTTTGCCGCAGTCGAGGGCTTCAACTCCCAAAGCACCACAAGTTCTTGAAGCCGCGGATGTACAGCCGTGAATCGATGAACACCGGCGAGCCGCGGAACCCTTCGAGCTGATTCACCGCGACCTGTTCGTATTCCCTGCCCGGCTTGATCACAATCGTCTTGCCGTTCTCCGAGCTGATGAACAGCAACTCGCCGGCCAAGGTGATGGAGGGGTACGCGCTGTTGGGCTTGTTGCCGCCCAGCGGCAGGCTGCGTTCGTAGATCGTGGTGCCGTCCGCGGCATCCATCACGGTAAAGGTTTCTTCGCGTGAGATGGCGTAGATCAGCCCGTCGTGGGCGACCGCCGATGCGTAATAACGTGAGCCGGGCAACTCGCGCTCCCAGATCTTCTCGACCACCGGCTGGCCCGCATCATCGAGGATGAAGCGTGTGGCGGTGGCCTGCCCGCGGCCCTCGCGGCCGTCGATGAAAAGCAACACCTCATCCTCGGGTAGCGGCGCGTTGTACTGCACGCGGCCGAGGCCTTGGGCGATCACCTGCCCGTCGGCGGGGTTGATGACCTGGCCGTCCGGCGTGACGATCAGCTCGCGGCCGGCGCGTTCGATGACGATCGGGCTGGCCCACGACTGCTGCGCGGGGGTGGTCCACTTCACCTCGCCGGTCGCCGGGTCGAGCCCGAAGAGCGCGTTGATCAGCAGGACCAGCGTGCCGTCCGCCAGGGCGGGCGAGGAGCTTTGGCCCCAGCCGTGCGTCGGCTTCTGCACGGCGGTGATCCACCGGCGGTTGCCTTCGAGGTCGTACGCCGCCGCCACCCCGCTGCCGAACAGCGCGAAGACGTGCTGCCCGTCGGTCACGGGGGTCGGCGAGCTGTAGCCGTTGGTGTTGTGCGTGCGCGGCGGGGCGTAGGCGCTGACCGCCTCGAGGTCTTGCTTGAGTTGGTTAAGCCGGGCTTCGAGGCGTTCGACATCGGCCTTCGCCTCGGCGTGGTCCGCGTTGCGGCGCAGCACCCGCTGAGCGCGGCGCAGCTCGTTCTGCAACTCGTCCTGCTCACGCATCTTCGGCTGCGCCGCCTCGACCTGTTGGCGGACGGCGTCGGCTACGTCGGCGGGCAGCGTCTGGTACACATCATTGCTCGCCTGCCAGAGCACCTCGCCGGTGGCCTGATCGACGCACACCAGCGTGTTCGGCTCGGCGCAGACGAAGATGCGGCCACCGGCGATTACCGGCGACGCGTTGGACCACGCCGGCAGCGGCGTGGACCACACCACGTTCTTGTCCGAAGACCACTCGGTCGGCGGGTTCGCCTCGGGGTAACGCCCCGTGGCGTCGGTCCGCCAGCCCACCACCTCGGCACCGGCCAGCGGCGCGAGCAGCGCAAGCAGCGCCAAAATGTTCAGCGGGCGGCACGATGTGCCCCCTTTCAGCTTCGCGGTCGCGATTGGACGGGGCACTTCATGCCGTCCGCTAAACACGGCTGATCGCATGCGAATCTCCGGGGGAGTTGGGTTCTATTGCTTGCTGACATCCAGCACTTTGAGCGAGCCGTGGCTGCCGCGGCAAAACAGCCTGCCGTCGGCCAGCGTCGGCGCGGTCCACACCCGGGTCTCGTCGATGACGTTCACGCGGGCGATCTCCTCGAAGCCCTGGGGCGAGGCCTTGGCGGTCAGGACCTCGCCCTTGTCGGACTGCACGATCAGCGTGCCATCGGAGGTGGCGATCACGGTGCCCTGCCCGAGCCCGCGCTCGCTCCACATCTCCTCGCCGGTCGCGAAGTCGATGCACTTGAGCCGGCTGTCGTCGAAGCCGTAGAGGTACCCGTCGATCAGCACGCAGGTGGGGATCTGGTTGCGCATCTGGCGGCCTTCCCAGACGACCTGCAGCCCGCCGTCGGTCAGCCGCAGCACGGCCCCGCCGGTGTTATAGCCCGAGGAGATAAAGATGAGGTCGTCTTTGATAATGGGGGTCGCGGCGTTGACGCCGTAGCTGGTGGTCCACTTATGCCGGGCCAGCGTCTTGCCGGTGTTCGCGTCGAGGATGACCAGCCCCGACTCGGGGAACGCGGCGACAAACCGCTTGTTGCGCAGGGTGAACGGCACAGGCGTGGAGTACGCGGTCCCGAAGTTCTCCGACTGCCAGATCACCTCGCCCGAATCGGCCTTGAGGCGGACGATGCGGCCGGCGTCGAGCAGCACGTCCCCATCTTCGAGGATCGGCGAGCCGGCGAAGCCCCAGGTCGGCGTCTTCGCGCCGAACTTTTGTGTCAGGTCGATCTCCCACACCGGCGTGCCTTTCGCGGCATCAAGTGCCATCGCCTTGCCATCGCGCGAGATGTGGAACACCTTGCCCTGCGCCACCGCCGGGGTCGCGGCCGGGCCCCCGGCGTTCATGTTGTCGAACTGCTTGGCCGGGTAGCTGCGCGACCAGCGCTGCTTGCCGGTTTCGGCCTCGAAACTAAAGAGGGTCTCCTTGCCGGCGTCGTAGCCCGCGACGTACGCCTGACCATCGGCCAAGGTCACCTGCCCGTAACCCCGGCCGACTTGCGCGGACCAGAGCACCTTCGGTTGTCCGTTTTTAAGCGTCGGATCAAACGCCGGCGCATCGGTGACCCCCGTCCCGCTCGGCCCCCGCCACCGCGGCCAGTCGGCGTCGGCGTAGGCCGTGAGCAGCAAAGCAAACGCCAGCGAAGCGATCCAAGCCGTCCTCGAGTGATGCCGCATCGTGAATTTGTCCTTTTCGGTGACCCTGAGCAAGCGGTGAACCCCCACCGAGTTGCGGTCATTGTAGCCCGCCTGCGCTGGGCCGCAGTGCCGCGGGCGTGATTTGCCGAAGGTAGCCCGGCAGCCGGCGGGGGGCGGTGGTGTTTTTTGTTGGATTGATTTGATCTTGACAGTGGATGAAACCCCGGTACATTACATACCAACCGGTTGGTACGTAATGCCAAAGCAGTCCGACCCCACTCCCGACACCCGGACCAGGCTTCTGGACGCCGCGATGCATGTTGTTCGGCTCAAGGGCTATAACGCGACCACGGTCCAGGACATCTGCGACCACGCCGGGATCACCAAGGGTGGGTTTTTTCACTACTTCCGCAGCAAGCAGGACTTGGCCGTCGCCACCGCCGGGCACTTCTGCGACATGGCTCACGGGCTGTTTGAGCAAGCGCCCTATCACGCGATCGAGGACCCGCTCGACCGTCTGCTCGGGTACATCGATTTTCGTATCGCCATCATGACCGGCACGCTGCCTCAGTACTCCTGTCTGCTGGGCACGATGGTGCAGGAGACCTACGAAACTCAGCCGCTCATCCGTGAAGCCTGCGCACGCGGGATCACCACCCACGCCCAATGCCTTGCCGACCTGATCGAAGAGGCCCGGCAGCACTATGCCCCGGACGCCGACTGGTCCGCCCAGAGCCTCGCGATGCACACCCAGGGCGTGATCCAGGGCGCGTTGATCCTCGCCAAGGCGCAGCACGGCCCGGAAGCGGCGATCGATTCGCTCAGACACCTTCGCCGCTATGTCGCGTTGCTGTTTGGTCTGCATACCGCGCAGGCCAAACAAACCGTTGATGGAGATGTCGGATGAGAACGATCAGGATCATCGAACACATCTCGCTCGACGGCGTGATCCAGTCGCCCGGCGGGCATGACGAAGACCGCGACGACGCCTTCGCGCACGGCGGGTGGATCGTGCCGCACGCCGACCCGGCGATCCGAGACGCCATCGACGCTGCGCAAGGTGACTCATTCGATCTCCTGCTCGGTCGCCGCACCTACGACATCTGGAGCGGCCATTGGCCACAGATTACAAACCATCCTTTTGCCCGATGTTTTAACGCCGCGACCAAATATGTCGCGACCCACCGACCGAGCAACCTCGGCTGGGGGCCGGTTCAAGCCTTGGGCTCGGATATCGTGGCGGCCGTGCGCGACCTCCGGGCCGGGCCCGGCCCGGACCTGCTCGTGTGGGGCAGTTCAACCCTGACGCCCCTGTTACTGGAACAGGGGCTGGTCGACGAGGTTGTGCTGCTGGTCTATCCCGTCTTGCTGGGCCGGGGCAAGCGCTTCTTTGCCGATGGTTTTGAGCCGCACGGACTCGCGCTGCTCGGCACGCAAGCCACCGCTTCGGGCGTCATGATCAGCACCTATCGCTCCGTGGGGCCGCTGCGGCGTGGTTCTACGCACGAGCCTTCAACGAAATAGGCCGCGTACACACCTGATGACACTGAACGAAGGAACCTGCCATGACCGCCACTGAGACGATCCGCGATGCGCTGCAACTGAGTTACAACTGGAGCCGCATGCTGGCCGAAGACCTGCGCGATGCGGCGATGACGGCTCCGACGCCGCGGGGCGGCAACCACCCCACGTGGGTCGTCGGCCACGCCGTCCACGCCCGCGCCGGGCTGCTGGGGATGATCACCGGCGAGTCCAGCGAGCTGTTCAAAACGTGGGACGCCAAGCTCGGTGGCGGGTCGCAGCCGGTCGATGATGCGGCCGCGTACCCCGGCTACGACAAGCTGTTGTCGATGTGGGAGCAGATGCACCGCAAAACCCTTGAGGCCCTGGACCGCCTGAGCGACGCCGATCTGGATCAAGCGCCCGCCGATGTCCCGCCCGAATTAAAAGGCGACCCTGATTTTGCCAGCGTTGGCCGGCTGTTCCTGTTCATCGCGCTGCACGAGATGTCGCACCGGGGCCAACTCGCCGATGCCCGCCGCGCCGCCGGCCGCGGCACGCTGGCGTTCTGACCGATCCAATTTCCTCCAACACCAGGCCGAGATTCACCATGCCAAACGATACCGACACGCACCGTCAGCAGATGAGGATCGATGCGCCGATACAACGTGTTTACTCGGCACTGACCACGCCGCAAGGCCTGCGCGGATGGTGGACGCAAGATTGCGAAACGACGGCGATGACGATCGGACAGGCCTTCACCGTTCGCTTCGATAAGACGTTCAAGACCATGCGGGTCGATTTTCTGGACCCGCCGACCCGCGTCGGTTGGGCCGTGACCCAAGCCTGCCTCGACGTGCCCGGCGGGCTGTCGCGACCGGACGAATGGGTGGGAACCAGCATCGCGTTCGACCTTGCCGAAGAATCGGTAAGCCGGACTTGCGTTCACCTCAGCCATCGCGGACTGAATCCGCAGTTCGAGTGCTACGACATCTGCACGCAAGGTTGGACACACTTTCTGGGGAGCCTCAAGCAGTTCACCGAGACCGGCCGCGGCTCGCCGTACATCACGACCCCTCGCATGCCCGCCTGACGATCTGCGCACACACCCATCACAAAGGAAAGTCTGATGCCCGCGCTTCCACAAAAGATCACGCCTTGTTTATGGTTCGACGGCAACGCCGAGGAAGCCGCGGCTTTCTACACCGCGCTGCTGCCCGATTCGCGGATCGACCACACGACGGTCTCGCCGGTGGACACGCCCGGCGGCAAGGCCGGGACGGTGCTCACGGTCGAGTTCACGCTGGCCGGCAGCCGCTATCTGGGGATCAACGGCGGGCCGAACTTCACGTTCAACGAAGCGGTGTCCTTCCAGATCGCCTGCGACGATCAGGCCGAAGTGGATCAGCTGTGGGACACGCTGGCCGCGGAAGGCGGTCAGCCGATCGCGTGTGGCTGGATCAAAGATCATTTCGGCCTGTTCTGGCAGATCACGCCGACCCGCCTGCCCCAACTCATCAAAGACTCCGACCGCGACAAGGCCGCACGCGCCATGACCGCGATGATGCAGATGGTCAAGATCGATATCGCCCAACTCGAAGCCGCCGCCGCCGAACCCGCCTGACCCTTTACGCACCCAACACCACCCCGCCAACCCGGAGCCCCCCGATGCCTGACCCGCTGATCCAACCGTACCTGTTTTTCGACGGCCGCTGCGAAGAGGCCATCACGTTTTACAAGCAAGCCTTGAACGCGGAGGTGGAAATGCTCATGCGTTTCAAGGACAGCCCCGACCCTGCGCCCGAGGGCATGGTGCCGCCGGGCTACGACGAGAAGGTGCTGCACGCCACGCTGCGCATCGGGTCTTGCCCGACGCGCTCGTGCCCGTTGATGATGTCCGATGGCTGCGGCGAGGGCGGCGAGTACAAGGGGGTTTCGATCTCGTTCCTCGCCGCGAGCGTGGCGGAAGCCGAGCGCGTGTTCGCCGCGCTGGCCGAGGGCGGGCAGGTCACGATGCCGTTGGGCGAGACGTTCTGGTCGCCACGCTTCGGGATGGTCAACGATCAATTCGGCGTGCCGTGGATGATCAACGTCGAGCCCGAGGCGGAGGAAGAAGACGGGCCTCTGCACCTGACGCTTTCGCGTGTGGTCGATGTGCCGCGTGAGAAGCTTTTCCGTGGGTGGGTGGAGCCGGAGCTGCTCAGGCAGTGGTTCTGCCCCAAGCCGTGGTCGGTGTCGTCGGTGGAGATCGATCCGCGTCCGGGCGGGAAGATGTGCGTGGGCATGCGCAGCCCCGAAGGTGAGGACCTGCCGGCGTTGACGGGTTGTTACCTCGAGGTGGTTCCCGGCGAGCGGATCGTGTTCACCGATGGGCTGGGCCCGGGCTATCGCCCAAACCCCGAGCCGTTCATGACCGCGGTGATCACGTTCGAGGATGCCGATCTTCCTGCGGGCAGTTCCGGGGGCACGGGCAGTTCCGGGGGCGCGGGTACTTCCGGGGGCGGGGGTACACGGTACACCGCTACCGCGATGCACAAGAGCGCTGCGGACCGCCAGAAGCACGAAGCCATGGGCTTCCATGAAGGCTGGGGCAAGTGCCTCGACCAACTCGTCGCGCTAGCCAAAACGCTGGCGTGATCAACTCCCCGGGCATGCCGTGAATCCATCGGGTCTGCGATACGCCTGCTCGGTGATCGTGTGCTCCCGTCACCGCCTCGGACATCGCCCGCGGGTTCGATTGGCCCGATCGGGCAGGCGGAGTCCCCCGCGCTATACGGCCTGCAGGCCGACGCGCTGGTCACATCCGACCTGCCGCTCGCAACCGCGGCCCAAGCGTTCGTCGCGCTCGCGATGGTGGATCAATGGCTTGCCGACGCCCCGTGCCTGCCCGACGCCGACCGCTCAGTACCCGCCGCCGCCCGCATCGTCGTGCTCACGCGCTTCCTTGAGCAGCGCCCGCGGGTCGCGGATGCCGCAGCCGAGCAGGCCGTTGTCGTGGTTGGCCATGACCGCGGCGATGTATTGGCTCTGTCGCTTGCGCTCGGCGGGGCTCAGCGTCGCGGCACAGGGCGTGCCGAAGCGCGGCTTGGCGAAGGGCAGGTGGCTGTCGCCGCGGGCGAGGATGTGGCTGCCGTTGGTCATGCCCGTGGCGGCATCGCGCTCGCTCACCGCGCCGATGGTCTGGGGGTGGTCGTCGGCACCCCACTGCGTGAAGCTGCGGGCGTTGGCGTAGTGGCTCACGAACGCGCGGCGGTAGCGGTCGGTCGTCCAGTTCTGCTTCGAGCGGTGCAGCACGTGCCCGTTGAAGAAGACCACATCCCCCGCCTTCGCGCTGACCAGCACCTGATCGTAACGATCAGCGACGCGCGAAAGCATGTTCTGCTCATCGTCCGGGTCGGACGCCCCCCTGATGTACGTGATGTCGTCGATGCCCTTGTCCCCGAAGCCGTAGTCCACCTCGGGGCACGGCGGGTAGATCGGCTCGACGCCGCTGCCCTTGGCGAACCACATCGCGCCGTTGCGCTCGTCGCAATCATCGATCGCGATCCACGCCCCGCACAACGTGTCGGGCGACGTGGGGATGTAATAGCTGTCCTGGTGCCAGCCCTGGCCCGGCTTGCCCGGGGGCTTGAGGAACAGCATCGTCTGCATCGCCATCACGTCCGGCCCGATCAGGATCTCCAACACGTCCAAGACGCGCGGGTGCAGCAGATACCGCTCGTGAAGCTCCAGCTTGCGGTGCAGCATGTGGATGCGCAGGAAGTACTGCGCCTTCTCATCCGGCGATAAATCTTCCGGCGGCGCTTCGAGGCCCTGCACGGTGACCCCGCCGTCGGCGTTCGGGTCACGCTTGGCCATGCGCGCGGTCTGCTCGGGCAGCTTGCCCTGCATCAGGTCCTCGGTGTGCTGGCGCAGCTCGGCGATCTGCTCGGCCGCGACAAGCTGAGGCACAACGAGAAAACCGTCCCGCCGAAAACGGCGGTACTGCGCCGCGCTGACGGGCACCCGGTCGCGGGGCATTGGCGAGGCGGCGGCGGAAGCGTTCGGGGCAAGCGAGGTCATATCCAATATTCCTGGGTGGTCAAAACGGCCCCTCATTATCCCCGATCTGGTGCGGATTGCGATGCCGCTACGTCGCGAGATATTGCCTGTTATTCGCGCGGGGGTTAGGAGAAGACGAATGACCACCGGGCCGCCGAGATCGTCAGGCAGTAGGTCCGGGCCTGCCCGGACATCGTGTGGCAGAGCACGCGTAGCCGTCCGGCAAGGCCCGGACCTACCACCCACCACCTGATGGCCGAATGTTCCCCAAAACGTTCCACAAGAAACGTCGCAGGCGTTCGGGTGCTCGGGGCGCAAAAGCGTTTCACGTGGAACATTTAGCCCAAAAACCGCGATTGGAGACTGTGAGGGCTGATTTTCCCCAAAACGTTCCACGTGAAACGTCT
>CAZTLX010000042.1:0-23545 GCA_964614575.1 uncultured Phycisphaeraceae bacterium
TGGGGAACGGCAGCTTCTCGATGTCGCTGGTCAGCCGGAACAGCCCGTAGCCCAGGATCATGTTGTCCAGCCGGCCGATGATCATGGTAAACGCGATCAGCGCCAAGGCCGGGGCCCACTCCCAGTGCAGCAGCGAGCGGGTGGCGAGGATGTCGCGGCCCTCGGAGTCGGAGCGCGGGGCGACCCAGGTTGGCACCTGCTCGGCGATGCCGGTGGCCATCGCCGCGTCGGACTGCACATAGAACTGCGCCCACAGCGCCCCCAGCCCGCCGTGGAACTGGCCTTGCGCCATCGACGCGGTGACCATGATCGCGCCCGAGAGGTAGAAGAGCGTGAAGATCTCCGCCCGCTTGAGCACCTTGTTGGCGCGGCGGGCGACCTCGATGAACAGGATCAGCGTCACCCACTGGGCGGCGGGGCCCACCGCGACGCCCGCGAGCAGCGTCATGTAGATCGATCCGGGCACCATGAGCAGCGCGACGAAGATCGCCCCGATCAAAGCCGCCCAGCTAAAGCCGTCCTCGAACGTGTCGGGCGGCTCCATCAGCGAACGGAACTCTTCGAGCTCCTTGTCGATGCGCGGGCCCTTGGCGCGGTTCTTAGCCATCAGCGCACCTCCCCTTCCCCGCGAGGCGCGAGACGTGCGCGTTGTGCGAATCGCCCGCCGACAACGTCGGCGCGGGACCGCACGGGCGTTGCCCGCGGGCTATCGACTTGACGCATCAACATCGATTTACGCACCGCGCACCCCGCTTTCATCGCCCGGGGCCTTGGGGGGCTGGGTGTGCTCGAACTCGTCGGCGTGGGCCTCGCCCAACTCTTGCAGGGTTTCCATGCGGTATTGCTCGATCACATCGCCGCCCAGCGTACGCCAAAGCAGGAACTGACGCCGGATGCCGCGGAGGAACACGCGGTTGGAGCGGACCCAGTCGCCCTTCGCGCCCGAGAGGCGGTGGGCGTGGATCGCGATCTCATCGACCCCCGGGATCTCCGAGGGTACGGCGGTGAGCGTGAGGTGTTGGGTCACGCCCAGGTCGAAGGGCGCGAGCGCCAGCTCGGCCGAGAGCTGCAGTTCGCCCTCTTCATCACGGCCGATGTGCGTCTGGCTGGCGGCGAAGTCGCCCAGGCCCGCATCATCGTGCCGGCGGAAGTGCTCGGCCAGGAACGAGACGATGCCGGTGATGTCGTACGCCGAGACGGTGAACGGGAAGACCAGCTTCAGGTCGTCATCCTCGGGCTTGGGCATCTTCCACGAGCGGGCGAGGCCGGGGTTCGCCGACTTGCTCGCGCGGTAGGCGGGGTAGATCGCGGAGATGATGACCGTGGCCATGACCACCGCGATGGCGAAGAGCGAGTTGGTCGAGGAGTAGTTGATCGAGACGGGGTCGATGATGCCGGCCTTGGTCAGTTGCGTGGCGCCCAGCGCGACGAACTGGGCCAGCAGTTGCCCGCCCATCCCGCCGACCACCGCATACACCGTGGCCTCGGCGAAGAAGAGCACGCCCACGTGCCCGGGCGAGAGGCCCAGCGCGCTGAAGGTGTAGATCTCTTTCTCGCGGTCGGAGATCGAGCCCAGCAGCGTGCCGAAGATGATCAGCCCGCCCAGCAGCAGCGGCACGAACAGCCGCATCCCCCCCGCCACCTCGGTGAGGCGGGTGAGGATCATGCGCTCGACGCCCTGCGCGCCCGCGGCCCAGACGGGCATGACCAGGACCTTCGCGAGGTCCTGGCCCTTCTGGGTGGGCGTCACGTCCTGCCCGGGGTAGAGGGTGACGATGTGCAGCCCGCCGCCGATCCGACGCACCAACTCGTTGGAGGCCAGCGCCACCTGGTCGGCGCTGAGGTAAACAAAGTCGCGCTGCACGTCCGAGGCCAGCGCCATCTCGTCCTCGCCCCCGCCGCCGGTCGCGCCCCCGCCCTCGGCCTGGGCGTTGGCCTCGTCCTGGAAATCGACGGGCAGGGCCGACTCGCCGTCGATACGCCGCAGCCGCTGCAGCGCCTCGCCGTCGATCGTCCCGCGGTACACCGCCGCCACCCCCTGCACCAGCACGGTCTCGCCGACCTTCAGGTCCAACAGGTTCGCGACGATCCGCGGCAGATAGATGTCGTTATCGCCCAACGCAGGCGGCTGCGCCGCATCACCTTCCCCGCGGGGCAGCACCGCCGCCAGCTCCGTCCAACGCGCCAGCTCGCGCCGATCCAGGCCCATCACCGCGTTGACCTTCTCGCTGCGGCCCTGGTCGGGGCGGGTGATCGAAAAACTCGTCGCTTTGCCCTGGCCCGGCGTCGGCACCGCCCACCACTGCTCGGCCAGCAGCCCGCCCTCGCCCTCTTCCCCGGCCAGCAGGTCGGTCACCGCGTCGGGCATGCGGGTGTAGTCGAGGTTGCGCATCATCACCGACTCGGGCATGCCGTCAACGAGCGGGCCTTCGTAAACCGAACGCACCCCGATCATCGTCGAGAACGACGCGAAACACAGGATCGTGAAGGTGAGCATCACCACCGTGATCGCGGTGAGGATCGTCCGCGTCGGTCGGCGGCGCATGGTCGAGATGCCCATGCCCACCGCCGCGAGCATCGCCCCGGTCTTGGAGACCTCCAGCTCGTGCGCCCCGCCGCCCTGCCCCTGCATCGCCCGCAGCTCCGTGCGGAACTTGCGCGCCACGATGTAGATCACCAGCGACGAGAGCAGGATGATCGCGAACGCCAGGAAGATGATGATCGGCGTCGAGGCGATCGCGAAGCCCGGGTGCAGCCAGTACAGCAGGCCGAAGGTGACCAGGAACATCACGGTGAACCCGGCGATCCGGCCGTAGATGCTCGTCGCCCCGATCACCAGCCGTTCCAGCGAAAACGCGAACGGGATCGCCAACAGCAGCAGCATGACCACCGAGTGGACCAGGTCATCCATCGCCATGCGTAGCGGGGTGTACACGCGGTGGCTGAGCATGTGGCTGCGCGACAGGCCCGATTCGCGGGCGGCCAGGTCGTCGAGTGCGCGGGCCCGCTCGAGCGTGCGCCCGGCGCGCATGTGCAGCAGCTCCAGGTCCGCGCTGGTCACCCCCCGCGCCCGAAGCCGACGCAGACGCGACTCGTTGATCTGCCACAGGTCGTCGGCCGCGATCTCGGTGAGCCACGGCGAACCGACAAACCCCAACGCGTCGTATCCGAGGCCCGAAGGCTCCTCCTCCGTCAGCTCCCCCAGCGCGACCGGGCCCATCGGCTGGAAGAGCTTGACCCGGTCGTCGATCACCTGCTCGGCGATGAAGAAGACGTTGTGGTTGCCGACCTGACCGAAGAGGTGGCGGTTGGGCCGGAACACCGAGTCGGCATTGGCCCGCAGCACCTTGAGCAGCTCCGGCTTCGTGCGGTAGCTGGCGCGAAAGGTGAACGTGCGTGGCTTGGCGAGGAACAGGTCGGTCCGCATCGCGTCGGCCAGTTGACCGTTGATGGTCTCCAGTGAGCTGATCGCCCGCACCGTGCCGTCGTCGTGGAACAACGCGCCGATGAGGATCGGCTGGGCGTACTTGTCCCTGCGCACGTTGGTCAGGGCGAAGTTGCCGTTGGCGTTGACGATCTCGTAGAGGACCGGCTCGAAGGCGGGCATGACCTGCGCCTCGCGCAGGATGTCGAGCGCATTGGCCTGCCGGCCGGCGGCGCCGGGGAAGACCGTCAGCAGCGCCCCCGCCGCCGGGCGGCGCTCCGACAGGCCGCCGGTGATCCGCAGCCCGGCGTACTCGCCCTTGGGCTTGTTGGATTCCCAGGAGATGCGCTTGGATTGCGCGGTCGGGCTGAAGCGACGGGGCTGGGAGAGGTTCGGGCTGCTGGCGAAGCGACGCATCACGTCGCCCGCGGCCAGGGCCTGCGCACGCAGCCGCGGCCAGTCGAGCGCCGCGACCGTGTCGGCGGGGTGGCCGTCGCGCTGGCGCGTGTCGTACCCGGTCATCAGCGCCATGTTGTAGATGCCGTGCTGCCCGGCGATGGTGCCGCTGTTCACGAACCGCCCCGGCGCGAAGGTCCAGCCGAAGCCCGTGTCGCGCAGCGATTGCGGGTCAAGGCCCAGCGCCTCGGCCTGCTCGCCGACCACCTCGCGCATCGCCGACAGCAGCCGCACATAAAAGCCCGGGTCGTCCGCGCCCGACGCGACGCCCCTGAACGCAAACAACTGCGGTGTCCAGTCCGCCAGCACCGGGCCCCACGTCGCCGACGCGTCGCCGAAGTCATACGCCGCATGCAACGTGGTCCAATTGATCACCGGCACGTCACCGCCCGCCGGGGTGGACCACAACACCTCACGCAGCACGGTCCGCTGCGCGTCGTTCGCCTCGCGCACCGTCAACTCAACCAGGCGTTCCCGCACCCGCCGCTCGGTCAGCGTCAGCAGCGTGTCGAGCACATCCGCCCGGAAGCGCTTGGCTTCCGCGATCATCTCCGGCTCGCCGCCGCGATCCCGGGCCCGCATCAGCGACTTGGTAATCGTCGTGTCCCCGGCCGGCAACCGCCCCTCGGCCGCGGCCTCGATCTCCTCCAGCAGCTCGACCATCGTGCCTTCGTGCAACGCCCGTCGGATGTCGTCCCAGCCACGCATCTGGTTGCGGCCGATCTCCTGCACCGCGTCGCGCTCCGCCTTCACCGTGTCGTCGGGCCGGGTTTTGGCCAAGCGGTCCTGGGCGATGTGGGTCATGCGCCGCAACTGCATCTCCGCCTGCACATCCGCCCGCGCCCAGTCCGCCACGTCCTTGAACAACTGACGGACCGCGGCAAGGGCCTCGTTGCTCGCCGCGTCGTCGCCCTCGCGCGGGATCAGGTCGAACCCGCGCTGCGCCATCATCGCCTGCGCGTTTTCCAGATACGCCCGCTCATCGACGTGCGACTTGATGAGCTTCGCGTGCTCATCGAGGGTCATCGTCATCGCGTCATAAAACTCGCGGGCGCCCTGGTGGCCGCGCGCCTGGTTATCCAGGAACAGCAGCAGGACGTCGCGCTTCGGCGGGTCGGCGGTGATCAGCGCCGCGGTCTCCAGCAATGCCGCGACGTTTGCCGCCGCCCGCGCGCCCGGCGAGACCTCCGGCACGTTGCCGAAGCTGTCGTACGCCGCGGCCAGCACCAGCAGCTCCGGCTGGGATTGCTGCGTGCCGAAGCTCGGCTCGGTGCCGCGGATCAACCCGATGAGGTTGCGCCCGACCGCCCGCTCCCACCGCACCGTGCTAAACAGCTCGACCTCCGCCCGCGGCCGGCGCAGGTCCACGCCGTTGACCTTGCCGTCCGGCCCCGCCGGCGCGTAGAGCCGAAGCTGATTGGCGGGCGCACCGGTGTGCAGCGGTTCGGGGTTGGTGGCGGTCTCGTCGCCGAGGAACACCACCGCCGCCGCGCCCAGCGCGAAAGCCGTCTCCCAGTGATTAAAGTTGTCATAGTCGAAGACGAGGATCATCCCCTCGACCGAGGTCGCGCCGCCGAGCACGTCGCGGTGTTGAGCCAGCGCCTGGGAGATGTCTTCGATTTTTCCGGACCCGACGTAGAGCATCGGCGCGGCCACGCCGCCGACCGGGGTCACGGGATTCGCCAGCAGGTTCGGGCGCAGCGGGTGGAGCTTCACCGACCGGCCGTCGATCACCAGCTCGCAGCGTTCCACGGCGGTCTGCCACATCGGGAATTCGAGTTCGAGCGTCTGATCGACACCGATCTCATTCAACCGCTCAAGGATGTGATCGCCCGCGGCCCGGCCCTCGGGCGTCCCGGCCAGGCGGTGCGAGGCGGCGGTGAGGGCGTCGAGGTCGGCTTTGAATTGGGCTTCGTCGGCGGACGCGGACATGGGCACTGAAATGCCCACGCCTATGAGCGCAAGAACCGTCAAAAGCGCGGTGATTAACTTCCGGGGGGGGGAGCTTCCGGGGGTCATTCGTCTTCACCCCCGATCTTGCCGACGGTGATTTTGATGTCTTTGGCTTCTTCGACGCGTTCGATCGTGCCATCGCGGACCCACATGATGCGGTCGCAAAGCGAGAGCAGGCGGTGGTCGTGGGTGGAGCAGACGACGGTCACGCCGCGTTCCTTGTTGATCTTGACGAGGATGTCGAGCACGTCCTGCCCGGTCTTGAGGTCGAGGTTGGCGGTGGGTTCGTCGGCCAGGAGGATCTTGGGCAGGTTACACATGCTGCGGGCGATGGCCACGCGCTGCTGTTGGCCGCCGGACATCTCGATCGGCCGGTGCTGCCAGCGGTCGCCCAGGCCGACCAGGTTCAACAGCCCCATCCCGCGGGCCCGCGCTTCCTCCGGCGAGACGCCGGCGAAGGCCATCGGCACGGTGACGTTCTCCAGCGCGGTCATGTAGCGGATGAGGTTGTAGCTCTGGAAGATGTAGCCGATCTTCTGGCAGCGCAGGAACGCCAGCTCGACCGCCGAGAGCTGGGCGACATCGACCTCGTCGATGAGGATGCGGCCTTCGGAGGGCGAATCGAGCGCGCCGATCATGTTGAAGTAGGTTGACTTGCCCGAGCCGGAGGGCCCCATGACGGAGATGAACTCGCCGCGGTAGATCAGCGAATCGACGCCGCGCAGCGCGTGCGTCGCCGCCTCGCCCTCGCCGTAGCGCTTGGCCAGGCGCAGGGTGCGGATGATCACGGGCTTGTCGGCATCGCCGACCGCGTTGCGGGCCGCCTGCTCCGACGCGTGAGGTTGGGGGGGTTGATTACTCAAAACAAACTGATTTCATATTTCAAATTTGATATTTCAGATTTCACATATCAGATGAACAATTTCAAATCGACTCATTCGACCCGCATCGCTTCCATGGGTGCGAGCCGGGCGGCGACCCACGACGGGCCGACCGCCGCGAACGTCGCCAGGAGGATCCCGACCACCAGCGAGACCACCGACGCGGCCGCGATCTGCCCGGTCGCCGAGGCGGCGTAACTCAGCAGCGTGCCGAAGTCCAGCAGGCCGCGCAGCAGCGCGAGCACGATGCCCAGCACCAGCCCGGCCAGCCCGCCGACCAGCCCCTGGATCGCCGCCTCGAAGACGAACATCATCATCACGAAGCGGTCCATCGCGCCCAGGCACTTCATGGTGGCGATCTCGGTGAAGCGCTCGGTGACGCTCATGAGCATCGCGTTGGCCACGCCGACCACACACACGATAAACGACAGGCCGATCAGGTACAGCGTCGAGGCGGGCAGGCCCATGAAATGCGACCCGGCGTCGGGTGCTTCGTCTCCCGCGGCGGCTTCGAGCTTGGCCTGTCGGCGGTAATTCTCCGCCAGCTCCTGCAGCCGCGCGGCGGTCAACCGCGCGGGCCCGCCGTTCTCCGCCACCACGCCGGCAAACCACTCCGCCTCGCCGGCCGAGTTGATCACGTTGAGCGCGACATCGGTGCTGATCTCGTTCTTGGCCACCCGCAGCCGCCGGGCCAGCGCCTGCCGAACCCGGTCGTTGGTGATCATCCCCGAGACCGCGTCGAGGTCGTCGGTGCGCGCGACGAACACGGCGACGCGCTGCATGTCTTGAGGCTCGATGGCGAACCCCGCCTCCCGCAACGCCGGGAGCAGCCCCTCGGGCGGGTTGCGAAACAGATTGGCCGCGGTCTGGTTATCGAACGCGCTGCGCACCGCGACGATGGCGCGGCCGTGCTGGGCGCTGACCTGCCGGGCCAGCGTGCGGGCCTGGGGCCAGCGCTGCGTCGCCAGCGTGCGCATCGTCGGCCAATCGCCCAGCGGCGGCGCGAGGCCGAAGTCCGCCACGGTGGTTTTGAACCGCTCGAAGCGGGCCTCGTCTTCCAGCCGGGCCAGCAGCGAGGCGGGGGTCTCGTCGCCGACGATCGCGGCAAAGCTCGCGGCCTGAAGCGTCGTCAGGTAATCGGCGAAGCGCCCGGCGTCTTGAGCGGTCGCCTGCGCGGCATCGAACGCCGCATCGTCCTGCGCCCAGCCGCGGTATTCGGCCAGCCGGCGCTCGTCACGCCCATCGACCAGCACCTCCAGCACGATCTTGGGCGGGTCGTTGGTGGTGAGCCGGGTGACCATCTCGCCGGCCGCGCGGTCGGCGCTGAGTTGCTGGTAAGCCGCGGCCTGGGTCGCCCCGCTCATCAGCCCGTAGGCGAGCATGTGTACGAGGAAAGCCACCGCCAGCGCGAGGATGGCGATGGTCACCAGCGAGCGGAACATGCGGTAGCTCATGCCCGTCAGCGCGAGCTGCGCGCAGCGGGCCGGCCCGAGTTTCACCTGCTCTTGGGCGACGATCGGCTTCACGCGTCGTCCTCCCGGCCCGAGGCCCGGCCGTTGGGAACCGCCAACACGATGATGTTCCGTTGTGCCAGCATCTTGAGAAACTGCATCACCGCCAGGCGGGCCTCATGAAACCGCAAACGATGCGACCGGGCAAACGCCACCACGATTTGTTCCACGGTCTGACGCCCATCGACCGAGCGGTACACCTCGCTGCCTAACCCATCGAGCGCCACGCCACGCTCCGAACGGTAAGGCAACACCCAGCTCAATGGCGGCGACATCCACCACCGCTGCCGGATAGGAAGATACACGACCAGCCCCTCGCCGTGTTTCTCGACCCGCACCGCCTTGTTGGCGACCGGCACCGAGTCGAGCAGATCGCTCAGGCTCAGGCGTTCGAGCTTGCGTCCCATCACGCCGCCTCCCGCGCCGGGCCCAGCCGAAACTCGGTCGGCTCGATCGGCGTCTTCTCAAAACTCAGCGTGTGGATATGGAACACCGCGTTGGCCGACGGGTCGTGCCAGAGCAGGTCGCGCCGCGTGCGCAGCCGGCCGGCCAGCCGCTTGAGCCGCGGCCCCGGCTCGATGCTGCGCGCGCAGACCGCCGTGGCCCGTCGCCCGCCGGTGAACGCCTCGTCGAGCACACGTTCGGTGATATCGAACCGCAGCTTCGGCTCACGGGCCCGCAGGAACTTGCCCAGGTCGCCGGCGAACCAGCCGTCGGCCAGCCCCAGCCGCGTCACGGTGGCCCGCCCGGGCCGCAGCTTCTCGCCGCCGGGCCGGTCGTATTCCACAAAGGTCAACGACGCCTCGCCCGCGTGGATGGCCGAGGTATAAGCGCGGAAGTTCGGCGGGTTGTGCGCGGCGAAGCCGAAGGCGCACCACGTTGTGGCCTGATTCATCGGCTCGGTCAGGTCGATTGAATCGATCAACTCGTCACGCAGCTCCAGCTCCACTTCCTCCTGGCCGTGACTGATAACCGCTTCGAGCAGCACCTTCTGGTCGGGTTCGTACCAGGCGGCGCGGGTCAGCCGGGTGGACTCATCCAGCTCACGCACCAGGCCTTCCCATGGGCCGTGGCGGTAGGACTGGATGTGGGCGTCGGGTTCGTCTTTCAACTGGCGGGCGCGGTGGTCGTGAAGCATGCGCTCGATCAGCGGAGGCTTCTTGCAGGCGGTCCAGCGCAGTTGCAGGCGTTGGCGGCGTCGATCGACCAGCGTCAGCCCGCCCTTGAGCAAGTTCAGGCTGTGGCGCACGACCTCCCAGTCGGCCGGCACCGCAAGGCGCAGGCCCAGCCAGGCGATCGATTGCGTGCAGGTTGGTTCGGTCATCGTCAGCAACACAAACCGGGCGTCGCGGCCCGCTCCCTCGACTTAGCCGGGGAAAACCCGGTAACTCATGGGCTCCAGCCCGTAGCGTGAGTAGTAGGTCGCGCCGACGATCATCCACGTCAGCGCGGCCAGCAATTCGCCGGCGATCGCGCCGACCATCAGCGGTTTGACCTCGTGGTAGCTCTTGACCCCGCCGGTGCGCAGCACCGCCACCTTCACCGCCCAGCCGACCAGGAAGGCGAAGGCGAACTGCGTGATCGGGTAGGTGCCCCACACGAGGAAGGCGACCGGGTGCAGGGGCCACCACGGCAGGCGCAGCCGCGCCGCCGCGACCCCGACCACCAGCACGATGCCCACCAATAACCAGGGCAGCGCGCCCTTTTCGGGCCGGACCAGCTTCAGGCGGTCGATTCCCGTGGCGGCCGTCGCCTCGGCCAGCGTGCCGTCCGAAGACATCTGCTTCACGTTGGTGGACAACTGATTAAAGGGCATCGAGGGCAGGTTCTTGCGGGCCCAGGCGTCCTTGGCGTTGACGCCCTGGTTGTACTGCATGTAGAGCGTGAGGCCGCCGGCGATGAGGAACCCGGCGACAACCATGATCGCGAGCCAGGGCACGGCCCTGGTGGGGGTCACGCCGTCGGCCGGGCGGTCGGCCAGCTTCAATCCGTTGGTCAGGTAAGGCATCAGCGCCTCGCGCGGGTCGCCGACGAGGATGACGCTGGTCAGCGCCAGGGCGACATAGGTGGTCGGGCCGATCGCCTCGACGCCCAGCAGCGCGGTGAGGATGCCGACCGGCATCCACCACGCCTGCATGAAGAACAGCCCGGTCTCGGCGATGATGCGCGACATGACCAGGAACAAAAGCATGGCCATGATGACAAACGCCGCGGCGATCCACCACGGCAGCCCGCCGCCGGCCAGCAACGCCGCCGCCAACACGCAGCAGAGCACTAGCCCCCGCGCCGCCCAGGGCGCGTAGCCCGGCGTCTCCTCGGCCCGGGTCAGGCCGACCATGCTCGCCGCCACGTTGAGGTAATACCGCCTGCCGGTGTAGAGGATGATCGCGGTCATCCCCACGTACCCGCCGAAGCGCATGAGGTTGCCCTTCTTGGCACCGATGAAGTCGCTGTCGAGCGTCTCGCCGTTCGCGATCAGAAACGCCCCAAGCATCACCCACATCAACTGCGAAACGCCCAGGCTAAACGACACGCTCGTGGACAGGAAGAACGCGAAGCCGATCACGCTGAGGTAGAGCGTCGGCATGAAATAGGCGTTCGACATCCAGATCTGCCGGGCATTGGGGAACAGGGTCTTGAGCCCACCCAGGTCCAGTTGCAGGGGGATCGTCGGCACCTCGGGGAACCAGGCGTTGAGGCCGTTGATCGTGTGGATCACCATCGGCACCAGCAGCCCGATCCAGAAGACCTTGCTCCGCGCCACGCGCGGCAGCCAGGCCCCCGCTTCACGTTCACTCGCCTCATCCAGAAACTTGACGATCGGGTAGGTCAGCAGCTCACGCTTGGACCACTGCGGGTGGACGATCAGCGCCAGGCACAGCGATCCGATCCCCAGCAGCAACGCCACCCCGCCCCACAGCCGCAGCGTCGGCCACCACGCGCCCCAAGGCAGCTCCATCAGCCCGAGCGGGTCCGCCTTCGGCCGACCGGTCAGCAGCGTGTCGATCACAAACTCATCGGCCCGGCCCCCCACCACCAGCAGACCCTCGCCCACCGGAGGCGGCAGCAACACGCCCGGCCAGCGCGCCACCAGCGCCTGTCGATTCGCCAGCTCCTCCAACGCCTCGGACTCCGACGCCAGCGACGTCAGCCGCGGCGCTTGCGGCTCCTGCGCCCGCAACGCCTCCGCCTCCGCCAGCACCGCCGCCCGCTCGCTTAACACCGCCTCCACCGCCGGCGTATCGGCGGCCAACGCGTGGATCGGCTCGCCCCCGCCGGCCCCGCCCGCCGCCGCGATCACAAATTCATTGAGCCCCGCCAGGATCGCCGAACGGTCCGCCCCCGGCGGCATCGCCGCGTCGGTCTCCGCGATCGTCCGCTTCACCCGCTCCGGCAGCCGCGACCAGACCGCCCGTTCCAGCGCGCCCGCGTCCGGCTCCGCCCCCGCTCGCAGCCCCCGGATCAGCCCCGGCCAGTCCTGCACGAAACCCTCCGCCAGTTGTGACGAGCCGCCCGGCACATAACTCATCACGTTCGCCGCTTTCCACGACGCCTCGGTCTTGAGCCAGTGCTGCGGCATGGTCACGATCGGCGTGAACCCGCGGTAGAAGTTTGACCCCGGCCAGCCGCACGCCGCCAGCCCCAGCGCGGTGATGATGGCCAGCTCCGCCGGCCGCAGCGGGCCCCTGATGAAGCTCAGCCCCAGCTTGTCACGCATCACCCCCAGCAGCGGGTTGACCGCGATCAGCAGCAGCAGCGCGATGCCGAACACGCTGACCGGGAAGTGGTTGCCGATCAGGTAGGTCTGACGGATGACCGCGTCATTGAAATACGTTGCGCCCGAAACAAACAACCCCAGCAACAGGCCCAGGATGACGGCACGAATGCTCACTGGCGGGGTTGATCCGATTAAAAGTCGAGGAGTCTCGAAGGGCCCGACGGCCGGGCACCGAGCCACACTTTCTACCCGATTGCTCCACCAAAGTCGAATGCACGTGCGCGTGTGGCAAATGCCGTATCCTGCCGGTCAATAGAACTTTATTGCTCCTATATGACGTGCGGCATGCATGCGCGTCATGCGGTGCCCGACGCGCCTTGCGCGAGTGTCGAAGAACGTGCGTTTGCCGCCCATCGCCGGCAAGGCAAATCGATCACGCCACGACGAACGGCACGACCGTCCCACCAAGCTGACTCCTCACTAGGGGCCTAACGCCTATCATCCGCCTCGCATGGCACGGACCCACGATCGACAGGCCGAGTTGGGCGGCGCGCTCACGGGGCGGTCGTTGCCGGCGCAGGTCGCGGCGCTGGCGGTCTGGCCGTTCATGGAGCTGGTCCTGCACTCGCTGGTGGGGATCGTGGACACGGCGATCGCGGGGCGGCTCGATGAGCCGGCGGCGCTGGATGCGATCGGGGTCGCGGCGTACGTCGGCTGGCTGGTGGCGATGCTGCACAACGCGGTGGGGGTGGGCGCGGGGGCGCTGATCGCCCGGGCGGTCGGCGGCCGGCGCACCACGCTGGCCAACGCGGCCGTGGGGCAGGCGGTGCTGCTCGCGCTGGGCTGGGGGCTGATCACCGCCGCGGCGATCGCCCTGCTGGCGCCGTGGATCGCGGCGATCTTCAGCCTCCCGCCGGGCACGCACGACATGGCGGTGGTGTACCTGCGGGTGCTGGCGGCGGGGGTGACATTCAACGCGCTGCTCAACGTCGCCAACGCGGCGCTGCGCTCGGCGGGCGACACCCGCACCCCCTTCCTCGCGATGGCGGTGACCAACACGGTGAACGTGGGCGCATCGCTGTTGTTTGTCTTCGGGCCCAAGCCGTGGGGCGGCTACGGCGTGGCGGGGATCGCGGCGGGCACGGTTGTCGCCTGGGCCGTGGGCATGCTCATCAGCCTGGGCGTGCTGGCCTCGGGCAAGGCGCGGGTGCGGCTGCGCAAGCGACGCCTGCGGCCGCACGCACACACCGCCCGACGCATCCTCCGCGTCGCCTGGCCGAGCCTGGTCGAGAACAGCGGCATGTGGATCGGCAACGCGCTGATCGGCACGATCGTCGGGCTGCTGATCGCACGCAGCGGGCAGGACGGCCTGATGGGCGCGCACATCATCGCGATCCGCGTCGAGTCGCTGAGCTTCCTGCCCGGCGTGGCGCTGGGCATCGCCGCGGCCACGCTGATGGGCCAGTACCTGGGCGCGGGGGATGCGGAGATGGCCCGGCGCGCGACGCACCTGTGCTGGGGCACGGCGGTGGTGCTGATGGCGGCGATGGGCGTGGTGTTTATCGCGTTGCCCGAGCCGATCGCCGCGCTGCTCGCGCCGGGCGAGGCGGTCGCGCAGGTGCGAGACATGGCGGTGCCGCTGCTGCGCATCGCCGGGACGATCCAGGTCTTCTTCGCGACGTATCTGGTCCTGAGCCACGCGCTGCGCGGCGCGGGCGACACGCTGGGGCCGATGGTCATCACCTACGGCTCGACGTTCGGCGTGCGTCTGCCCGCGGCCTACCTGCTGGGTATCGTGCTGGACCTGGGCCTGACCGGCGTGTGGATCGGGCTCTGCGGCGAGCTGGTGGTGCGCGGGAGCCTGTACGTGTGGCGGTTTAAGCGCGGGAAGTGGCGGGAGATTGAGGTTTGACCGACCCACCCCCGCAGCGGGTGGGCGTTGCCGACGGGTGGTATGGTGATTGGCATGGAACTGTCATGGCCAGGTGGCGGGGGGTTGGCGCTCGATCGGCCGCGGATCGTGGGGGTGCTCAATGTCACGCCCGACAGCTTTTCCGATGGCGGGCGGTTCGCAGCGGTGGACGAGGCGGTCACGGCGGGGGTGGCGATGGCCCGCGCGGGGGCGGACGTGATCGATATCGGAGGCGAATCTACGCGGCCGGGCGCGCAGCGCGTGTCCGCGACGCAGCAGATCGACCGCGTCGTCGGCGTGATCGCGGCGCTGGCCCGGCAGCTTCCACAAGTTCCCATCAGCATCGACACCACGCGCGTCGAGGTGGCCGCGGCGGCGCTGGATGCGGGGGCGACGATGCTCAACGACATCTCCGCGGGGCGCGAGTCGGGCGACGCGATGCTGGCGCTGGCCGCGGAGCGTGGCGCGCCGATCGTGCTGATGCACATGCGGGGCGAGCCGGGCACGATGCAGGCACAGCCGCGGTACGACGATGTGGTCGGCGAGGTGCATGGCTTCTTGCAGGAGCGTGCGGCCGCGGCGGAGGGGGCGGGCGTGCCGCGGAGCCAGATCGTGCTGGACCCGGGCATCGGCTTCGGCAAGACGGTGGCGCACAACCTTTCGCTGCTCGCGTCGCTGGATCGGCTGGTGGGGCTGGGGTATCCGGTGCTGCTGGGTGCCAGCCGCAAGCGGTTTATCGCGGAGGTCTCGCCTCACGCCACGGACGCGATGCTGCGGCTGGGGGGCACGGCCGCGACCACCGCGCTGGGCGTGGCGGCGGGGGTCCACCTGTTCCGCGTCCACGATGTCGCGGCCAACCGGCAGGCGGCGGACGTCGCGTGGGCGGTGCGGCGGGCGGGGGAGAGAGTGGAGGGTGGGGAGTGGGGAGTAGAGAGTGGAGAGTAGAGAGTGGGGAGTGGGGAGTGAGGGAAGATTTTTTTCGTCGCAAACGAATTGCTCACGGCCCGGAAATGTGAGGCTCTCGGTGCCGTGAACGGGGTTCCGGTGGTGGATAACTCGTGTAAAAAGCGGACTTTGAAGACGCCCTTACCAGTACTCATCCCTAGGCGATTCTCGGACGCTTTCTCAGCCCTTCTGACTTTAAATTAATGTAGATTTAGGGTTTACAGAGTGATTCACCGCGCATAACATTCGTTCAAGGGTTGGGATGATCCCGGTCGATCAAACAAGTAGCGAGACGAACCTGACCAAGCCGCTGTTTCCCAAGCCTTCAAGCATCTGTCGGAGCGTCCGACAATGGGAGGAGGCGCGCGGCCTCAACGCGACGCTCGCGGGATGGACGACATGAGTGACATCAGCCCCATTGGACGCCCCAACGCCGCCGCACTCAACGGCTCGGCCCCGGCGGCGACACGTGTGAATGGCTCGGTCAACGGCACCCGCCGCTCGACCGACAGCGTCGAGCTCTCTGATGCCGCGCTCTACCTCAGCCAGCTCAAGGATGGCCCGCAGGTCCGCGAAAGCCTGGTCAACCGCATCCGTTCCGAGATCGCCTCGGGGACTTACGACACCGACGCCAAGCTCAACGCCGCCATCGACGCGATGATCGAAGACTTGGCGTAACACCGACGACCGAAAACAGACCGCTGATCGAACCGCCGCGTCGGAGCCCGGCGGTTTTTTCATGGCGATCCATGCCCCGTCCCGCCGCAGCTCCCCGGCGCCGCAGCGGGCCTGATCGACGGGGGGCTATTGGTGATCTGCCGGGTCGAGGAAGGGGACGATCGTGGTTTGTTTGCCGTTGAAGATGCGGACACCCAGCTCGGTTTCGGTGACGTAGGGGTGTCCGGAGCGGTAGCGGGTGGCGAAGACGCCGCTGCCGACGCGGGGGGTAAACGCATCGACCAGCGCGAGGGTGCGCGCCTCGCCGCCGAGGATGGGCACGGCCCGCAGCGCCATCCGTGGCGCGGGCTTGCCCGCTTCGAGGCGGTGGGGCACGAGGAAGTACCCGATGCCGTCACGCATCACCGCCGGGTCGAGTTGTTCGGCGCGGCCGAGCAGCTCACCGCTTTGCGCATCGATCACGCCGCTGGAGAGCACGATCAGCTTGCCATCGAACCCGCGGACCGAATGGTTGGGCAGCAGGCCGTCTTCGGGGTTGATGGGCACCTCGCGCAGCGTCCGCGTCGCCAGGTCCAGGATGTACACCCCGTCATCATCCGACCAGCACAGCTCGCCGCCGTGGTGTGCGACCGGCCGATGGGGGAACGGCCGCACCGGGCCGTGGATCGAGAGACCCACCGTCGCCGCCTCGACGACGCGCCCCTGCTCGAAGGGGACGAACAGCAGCGGGCTGCGATCGTCGGCGCGGGTGCGCACCGGCTGAATGATCGCGCCCCGGGGTGTGGCCGCCAGGGTGAAAAACACCTGCGTTTCGTGGTCCGGCACCACCAGCTCGCGGGTGGTCGAGCGGCCGAGGCTATCGACCGTCACGAGCAGCGCGCGGTGGTGGTACATGTCTTCGCGGTAGATCAGCGTCGTGCCGTCGGCCAGCACGCCCCAGACCGCCAGCCGCGTGGGGTCGGCCTGTTCGAGCAGCAGCCGCGTGTCCGCGCCGTTGATGCGCTGGCGGTAGATGCGGTTGACCGCCGGGTCCCGGGGGAACATGCGCTTGGCCTCATCACGCTCGCCCCAGATCAGCCAGTCGCCCTCCGCGTGGATGAGCATCGCCTCCTCGGGCAACTCACGCGTCGCCGCGGGCGGGCCGGTCAGGGCCGTCTCCACCGCGCCCGGGGCCGTCCCGCCCAGGCACAAGCACAGCACCGCCGCGACCAGCGGGACCCGGTGCGGGTTATGCGATGCGAGCAGGGGCAAGGGGCACCTCACGATTCGCCAATCATTCGCCGGGATTCGCGGGCCACGGCGAAGCGTCGCCTCTCATGATCATCGGCCGAACACCGCGCCCGGATCAGCCCTGCGGGTCGGATTCCCGCTCCAGATAAGGCACGCTGATCCACGCCTCGCCGTCGTACATCCGCAGGCCCTGATCGGTGGGCTGGATGATCGTCGGCCCCATGTTCGGCGAGGCCTGACGACGTGAGCCATAGCTCCAGTACATGTCGTAGCCATCAACGGAAATCAGGTCGACCTGCTTGCCGGGGTTGTTGAGCAGGTCGCGTGCGGCGAGGGTCAACTGGGTCGAGCGGTTGTTGTTCACCCGCTTCACGTTCATTTCGTACATCACGCCGTCGCGGATGACGATTGGCTGATTATCGTTTTGTGCGGTGACGACTCGGCCGCTCTGCGTGTCGATCACCAGCTTGCGCAGCGCGACAAAGCGGCCGTCAAAACCCCGGACCTCGTCGAAACCCTTCTCCGGCTTGCCCCCCCGGAACTCGAGCTTCTCGATCTCCTGACTCAGCAGGTCAAACACGTACAGGTGTTCATCATCGAACCACGCCACCCGCGGCCAGGCGCGGGCCATGGAACGGCGGGCACGGTACGCGATCCCTTCCTCAGCGGTGAGCATGGTCGCGGCATCAAAATCCAACTCGCCCCCACGGAAAGGCACGAAAAACAGCGGCGTTTTGTTGCCGTGACGCCCGCCATGCGGGCTCGGCTGAATGAAAATGCCTTCATCGCACACCGCATGCACCTGCACCTGCGGGCTCTCATGGCCCGGCACGATCAGATCGATCCTCCGCTCGACGCCCCGGCGATCGACCATCAACAGCTCACGCCGACCGTTGGTGATCATCAAGACCGTGCCGTCTGATAACACGCCCGACGGCTGAGGCACCTGCTGCTGATAGGACTCGTAAATCAGCTCCGCCTCTTCCGCCCCGGCCCGCTGGCGAAAGACCTGCGAGCGGACCGAGCGCTGGTCCTGTCGTTGACGGTTGCCCATCATCTCCTGCGTCCGCCAGACCGACCACGACTCGCTCATCACCACGCCGACCGCCTGGGTCGGATCGAGCGCCAGGCGCGTGGGCAGCGATGACTCGAGCCCCGGCAGGCCCGCACGCAAACCCAGCCCCCCCGCCAGCAGGCCCACGCATAACACCAGCTTCAGAGAAAAACGCATCGGCGAATTATACCCCATCCCTCGCCTGGCCTGAATAAGACCGTGTTATCCTTCCCGGATGAGCGAAGCCGACGACCTACGCTACATGCAGGCCGCCCTCGACGCCTGCCGCCGCGGCATCGACGCCGGGCAATCCCCCTTCGGCGCGTGTATCGTGCGTGAAGGCCGAATCCTCGTCGCCGCCCACAACCACGTCCGCCTCAACACCGACGCCACCGCCCACGCCGAGGTCCACGCGATCCGGGCCGCGTGTCAGCAGGTCGGCCAAATCCATCTGCCGCGGGCGACGATCTACACCACCACCGAGCCCTGCCCCATGTGCTTCACCGCCATCCACTGGGCCCGACTCGACCGCATCGTCTACGGCACCACCGTCGAAGACGCCCGGTCCTTCGGCTTCAACGAGCTGCAGATCTCCAACGAACAGATGAAAACCCTCGGCATCTGCGGCGTCCAGATCACCCCCCGATTCATGCGCGACGAAGCCCTCGCCCTCTTCCAACTCTGGCAGGACCGCGGCGGCCAGCCCTACTGACTCACGAACCACTTCCCGATGAACGCCCCCGCACCGCGGGTGGGATAGCGCATGCGAAGAGGGGCACTTCGTGCCACCCGCTAAACATTCACGGCACACTTTTTACGGCCGCGTTGATCTGATCCACTTGCCCAGCGCCCCCTTGCCCAGGCAGTTGACCACATCGTCCTGGGTCGCGCCCGCGCGCCGCGCGGTGAGGAGGCCGTAGCGCAGCTGATCGAGGTCGGCCGGGCCGTGGGCGTCGGTGTTGATCGACAGCTTGCACCCGGCCTTGAGCGCGGCGCGGGCGTGTGTGTCGCGCAGGTCCAGGCGGTAGTGGTTGGCGTTGATCTCCAGCGCGATGCCCCGCTTGGCCGCGGCCTCAAACAGCCGGCCCATGTCCGGCGACAAGCCTTCGCGCCGGCCGATCAGTCGGCCCGTCGCGTGGCCCAGGATCGTGATGTACGGGTTCTCGATCGCGCGCAAGAGGCGATCGGTGGCTTTGTCCGATTCCTGCGACAACGCGGCGTGGGGCGAGGCGACCACGATATCCAGCCCCGCCAGCAATTCGTCCGCGTAATCCAGCTCGCCCGAGGCGAGGATGTCCACCTCCGACCCGGCGAGCACGGTGATTTCGCCCTTGAGCGCCTCGGCCACCTTGCGCACTTCTTTGATGTGTAATTCGAGGCGTTTTTCGTTGAGGCCGTTGGCCTGGGCCTGGCCCTTGGAGTGGTCGGTGATGGCGACGGTGTGGAACCCGCGCTCGATACACGCCTCGACCAACTCGCGGATCGACCAGATGCCATCCGACGCGGTCGTGTGCGTGTGCAGCTCCGCAACGATGTCCTCCAGCTCGATCAGCGCGGGCAGGTCATCCTTCTCGGCCAGCGCAATCTCGCCGCGGTCCTCGCGCAGCTCCGGCGCGATGTAGGCCAGCTTCAAAGCGGCATAGATGTCCTGCTCGGTTTTTTGCGCGATGACCTTGCCGTCGTCTTTGTCTTCCTTGAGCGCGTATTCGTTGAGCGTCCAGCCCATCGACTGGGCGCGCTCGCGCAGCTTGACGTTGTGTTCCTTGCTGCCGGTGAAATACATCAGGGCCGCGCCGAAGCTCTCGGGCTCTACCACGCGCAGATCGATCTGAATGCCGCCTCTATCTTCATCGGCCCGGATCGACGCCTTGGTGCCGCCCTTGGCGATCACGTCCGCGACGATATCCATGCCCACGAACGCGTCGATGATCGCGGGGGCCTCGCTGCCGGGGGCGGCGACGAGGAGGTCCAGGTCGCCGATCGTCTCCTTGCCCCGCCGCAGCGACCCGGCGTATTCGCAGCGCTTGATGCCCTTGAGTTGTCGCAGGTAGTCGACCACCGCCTCGGCCAGGGGCATCGCGCTGCCGATCCGCGCCCGCTGCCCGGCCGTCTCCGCAAACGCGAGGTTCTTCTGAATATTCTCGATCTTCTTCTTGCCGAAGCCCTTGAGCTTTTCGAGCTCGCCGGAACTCATCGCCGCCTTGAGCGTCTCAAGGTCGGTGACGCCCGCCTCATCCCAGAGCTGCTTGACCGTCTTGGGCCCGAGGCCGGGGATGTCCAGCACCTTGAACAGCCCCGCGGGCACCTGCTCGACGATCTGCTGGTGCTCCTTGATCTTGCCCGTTTCAAGGTACTCGGCGATCCGCTCGGCCGTGCCCTTACCGATGCCTTCGATCCCGGTCAGCTCGTCCTTCGACAGCGACGCGACATCCTCGGCCAGCTCGCCGAGCACCCGCGCGGCCCGCTGGAAGCTGATCACGCGGAAGCGGTTGGCGCCGGTCAGTTCCAGCGCATCGGCCATCTGCTGGAAGAGGCGCTCAAGTTGGGCGTTGTGGCTGGGCATGCGGGCCTCATGGGGGGTCGGGGGATCGGTTAGGATGATACGACAACCGGTGTTCAGACACGGGGAATCGCCATGAAACAGGTCTTGATCGTTGCCGGGCTGCTGGGGCTGATGGGGTATGCCGGGGCCGCGCCCGCCCAGGAGGAACCCGCGGGTGCCGCCACATCCGCGGCCGCGGAAGACGCGAACAGCGAGGCGGTGAAAGAACCCAAGCTCCCCGAGCCGCTGACCGATGAGCAGGTTGCGCTGATCGTTGAGGACGAGGTCGATGCCGTTCTGCTGCGCTGGCAGTCGCTCTCGACCAACGCGTCGATCGACCTGAACACCGGGCAGGTGCGGCGGAACATGGGCTTCAACACCCACATCGTCCTCACCAACGACACCCGCATCACCCACGTCGGCTCGCAACTGTTCTTCACCGAGGCGCTCGACCAGGACGGCCAGCAGATCCTGCCCACCCGCATGGACATCGTCGAGAAGTTCGGCAACACCCATTCACTGCCCAACACCAGTTGGTACCCGCCGCAACGCGACAGCAACCAACCCTCGCCCTACCGGCAGGTCGGCGGCAGCATCCAGAACTACGAGCGGGAACTGGAGAAGCTGCAGAAGCTGCGCGGCT
Source organism: uncultured Phycisphaeraceae bacterium (assembly GCA_964614575.1). Taxonomy (GTDB): domain Bacteria; phylum Planctomycetota; class Phycisphaerae; order Phycisphaerales; family Phycisphaeraceae; genus JBGTLW01. The sequence continues at coordinate 20,948 of CAZTLX010000042.1, forward strand.
TCGTGCCGATCCGCATCGCGGCCCAGACCGTGGTGATCGATCAGCCGCTGGCGAAGGGCACCGCGTTTGAAGAACTGGTGCCGGGGCTGACGTTCAAGGTGCATGAGATCAGCGAGTCGAGCAGCTACCACCAGCCGATGGTGTACTTCGCCCGGCCGGGCAGCGACCCGAACCAGGGCATCCGCGCAGAAGACGAGCCGGGCATCGCGAAGGTGGAGGTGCTCGACGCGACCGGCGAGCCGATCGACAGCACTTACCTCAACCAGGGCACGACCTCGATTCAGGAGCAGGGGCAACGGATGTACGTCTTCTACCAGCAGCCGCGCATCCGCAAGGTGCCCGGCCGCACCCCGACGACCCTGCGCTTCCACGTCGCGCTGCGGCTGGTCGAGGCGCCGGTCTGGTTCGAGTTCGAGGATGTGCCGTTGCCCTAAACGGTGTGTAGGCCCCACCCCTAGCCGGGACGCTACGCGTCCCTGGTCACCAGGGACGCGTAGCGTCCCGGCTACCAAGCGGGAGGGATATTCCGAGGTGCTTCGGGGGGTGCTAGGATGCTGCGTATGTCAGCAAGCCCTACCACCGCACCGACCTCCTCCCCGACCGCCACCGACCACGCCCGCCAGACGAGTGATGCGTTCCGTGACCGCCACCTGGGCCCGCGGAAAGCCGACATGGCCGAGATGTTGGCCGCGGTCGGCTACGAGAGCCTCGACGCCCTGATCGACGCGACGGTCCCGGCCAACATCCGCCTCGATGAGCCGATGAAGTTGCCGGGCCTCCCGGCCGAGGGCTACGCCCAAGGCTCCGAGCACGCGGTACTCGAATACCTCGCGACCCTCGCCGCGCAAAACACCCTCGCCACCTCGATGATCGGCCAAGGCTATTACGGCACGATCACCCCGCCGGTGCTGCTGCGCAACCTGCTCGAAGACCCGCGCTGGTACACGCCCTACACGCCCTACCAGGCGGAGATCAGCCAGGGACGACTCGAGGCGCTGCTCAACTTCCAGACGATGGTGTCCGACCTGACCGGCCTGCCGCTGGCCGGCGCTTCCCTGCTCGACGAGGCCACCGCGGCCGCGGAAGCGATGGCCATGTGCCACGGCATCGCGCGGCAGAAGAAGCGCCGGTTTGTGGTCAACGACAACATCCACCCCCAGACGCTGGCGGTGGTGCAGACCCGGGCCCGGACCATGGGCATCGAGATCGTGTTGTGTGATCCGCTGTGCCCGTCGAGCCCGCAGATCGCCTGGGATGATGTCTCGGGTGTGCTCGTGCAGTACCCCGATACCTTCGGCATCATCGAGGATTACCGCGAACTGGCGGCCAAAGCGCACGAACACGGCGCGCTGGTCGTCGCCGCGACGGACCTGCTCGCGTGCTGCCTGTTGACCCCGCCCGGCGAGTGGGGCGCGGACATCGCGGTCGGTTCCAGCCAACGGTTCGGCGTGCCGATGGGGTATGGTGGGCCGCACGCCGCGTTCCTCGCCACCCACGAGAAACACGCCCGCAAAATGCCCGGCCGGATCATCGGCGTCTCGAAAGATGCGCACGGCAACCTCGCCTACCGCATGGCCATCCAGACCCGCGAGCAGCACATCAAACGCGACAAGGCCACGAGCAACATCTGCACCGCGCAGGTGCTGCTGGCCATCACCGCCGGCATGTACGCCGTGTGGCACGGGCCGGAGGGGCTCAAGCGCATCGCCCGGCGCGTCCACGCCTACACCAGCGCGCTAGCCGGCGAGCTACGCCTCGCCGGGCTCAAGGTGCTCAACGAATCGTGGTTCGACACGCTCTGCGTCCGCGTGCAGGACGCCGACGCCGCGCTCGCCGCCGCACGCGAGAAGAACATTAATTTACGCCGCATCGACGACACGACCATCGGCATCGCGCTGGATCAGACGACGACGCGGGAGGAGCTCGACGCGCTGATCGAAGCGCTGACCGGCCGAAGCGCGGGGCAGGCCCTGCCGCTAAACGAGGGGGGTGTTGAATCGAAAATCGAATATCGAAAATCAAAATTCCTCACCCACCCCGTCTTCAACACCCACCACAGCGAGCACGAGTTGCTGCGGTATCTCAACCGCCTGATCGGGCGCGACATCGGCCTGGATCGCAGCATGATCCCGCTCGGCTCGTGCACGATGAAACTCAACGCCGCGGTCGAGATGATCCCCATCACCTGGCCCGGCTTCGCCGACCTGCACCCGTTCTGCCCGCCGGAGCAGGCGAAGGGCTATCGCAAGCTGTTCGATGACCTCGAAGCGTGGCTCGCGGCGTGTACCGGCTTCGCCGCGGTGTCGCTGCAGCCCAACGCGGGCAGTCAGGGCGAGTACGCGGGCTTGCTTGCCATCAAACGCTACCACGACGCCCGTTCTGAGCGTACTTCCGGGGGCGAAGGTCGGGATCGAAACATCTGCTTGATTCCGACGTCCGCCCACGGCACCAACCCGGCCTCGGCCGTCATCGCCGGGATGACCGTCGTCCCCGTCGCCTGCCGATCCAACGGCGATATCGACCTCGACGACCTGCGCCGCAAAGCCGAGCAGCACGCGGCCGCGCTCTCGTGCCTGATGATCACCTACCCCTCGACGC
>CAZTLX010000043.1:0-9305 GCA_964614575.1 uncultured Phycisphaeraceae bacterium
GGAGGATGCCGATGAGCAGGGCGATGATGGAGATCACCACCAGCAGTTCGATGAGTGTAAATGCTTTTTTAGAAACAGTTTGTGATGCTATTAGCGTAAGCGGGCGGGGCATGTCGGGCTCCGGGGTAGGGTGAGAATAGGTCTCACTTGCATTGGAATCCGGCTTTATAGTGAAGGTGAGACTCAGTTGCAAACCGGATCGGTGGCCCGGGTGGGGCCCGGGTGCGGCGCGGCGGCGTATTGGCCGACCGGGTCGGCACCGGGCGACGCCCTAAAAACACCCGGCACGGGGTTGGTTACAATCGCGCGACGCCCGACCCGGCACGGAAGCTATTCGAGATGACCCTGTCCTTTTTGGCCGAACTCAACCTCCGCACCGAGTCTGAGGTGCCGCTGGGCCCGCGGACGTGGTACGGCGTGGGCGGCACTGCAAGTTGCCTCGCCCACCCGTCTTCGATCGCCCAACTCTCCGCCCTCGTCGCCGCCTGCCGCGCCAACGCCACGCCCATTTACGTCCTCGGTGCCGGGGCCAACCTCCTCGTCCGTGACGGGCAGGTGCCCGGCGTCGTCGTCTCGCTCGATGACCCGCACTTCGCGCAGCTCAAGATCGACGGCAATCTCGTCACCGTGGGCGCGGGCTACGACCTGTTCAAGCTCGTGCGCGAGACCGCCAAGGCCGGGCTCGGCGGACTCGAAGTCGTCGCGGGCATCCCCGCGAGCGTCGGCGGGGCGGTCCGCATGAACGCGGGCGGGGCCTACGGCGAGATCGGCTCGGCGGTCAAACGCGTGCAGGTGATGTCCGGCAGCGGGCAGGTCTATTACCGCGATCGCGACGACCTGATCTTCTCCTACCGCCACGCCAACATCGAGGCGCCGTTCATCCTCGAAGTGGAGTTTGAGCTGACGCCCGGCGAACCCGAAGACCTCATGAACCGCGTCAAGGAAATTTTCCTCTTCAAGAAAAACTCTCAGCCGATGGGCGACGCCAGCGCCGGCTGTACGTTCAAAAACCCCCAGCCCTCCGAACTCAACACGCACCCCAAACCCGCCGGCAAGCTCATCGATGAGTGCGGCCTCAAGGGCTACCGCCACGGCAGCGCCTACGTCTCGCAGGTCCACGCCAACTTCATCGGCGTCGATCCCGGCGGCAAGGCCGATGACGTCTGGGAAGTCATCCAACACGTCGAGCACACCGTCGCCGAGCTGACCGGCGTCAGCCTCGAACGCGAAGTCGTCGTCTGGCCCTGACCCGCCTCATCCCGCCGCGCAATGGCCCGCCGCCCGCCGCTCGCGGCTTCGCGGAACCGATCCGATATCCCTGCACTTCCAAGAGAACGGGGCACTTCGTGCCACCCGTGAACGTGGTTGCATCCCCGCAACACCGGACCCGCCCGTTCCCACCACCGCGACACCATCGTGTTGTACGATGGCACCATGCCGGAGTTTGCCCCGCTTCTGGTCCCGCTGTTCATCGGCGTCGTCGTGGTGCTGATCGTCGTCGGCATCATCCAGAACGCCCAACGCCGCAAGGAACTGCAGGCGTGGGCCGCGGCGCACGGGCTGACCTTCGACCGCGGCAAAGACCGCGGCTACGACGACCGCCACCCGCGTTTCGAGGCCCTGCACCGCGGGTCAAACCGCTACGCCGAGAACATCATCCGCGGGCGCTGGAACGACCGGCGCGTCTTCTGCTTCGACTACCACTACGAGACCTATTCGACCGATTCCAAGGGCCGACGCAAGACCAGCCACCATTACTTCTCCGCCGTCATCCTCGAGCACGGCCACCCATTCCGCTCGCTGTTCATCCGACCCGAGGGCTTCTTCGATAAGGTGACTGAGTTCTTCGGTTACAACGACATCGACTTCGAGTTGGATGCGTTTAGCAAGGCGTTCTACGTCAAGTGCGATGACAAGCAGTTCGCGTTCGATGTGATTCATCAGGCGACGATGGAGTTTATGCTGGCGCGTGAGCGGTTCACGCTGGACTTTGAAGGCCCTTTTGTCATGATCTATCGCGGCCGACGATTCAAGCCGCAGGACTTCGAAGAGGCCATCACGCTGGCCGAGGGCGTCATTGATCGTCTGCCCGATTACCTGTTGCAGGACTTCGGCTCCCTGAAAGGAGAACCCGCATGGAATCAAGCATGATGGCTTGGATGGTGATGCTGGCCGACCTGAGCGCGGCGCTCATCGGCCTGATCGTGGTCGGCGGGCTCGCCCTGCTGATCCTGCTCTGGGTCGTCGGGATGTACAACGGGCTGGTCCGCCTGCGCAACGCGTGCGAGGAGAGCTGGTCCGGCATCGACACCGAGCTGCGCCGCCGCTACGACCTGATCCCCAACCTCGTCAACACCGTCAAGGGCTACGCCAAGCACGAGCAGGAGACGCTCGAAAAGGTCATCGCGGCCCGCAACACCGCCTACAACAACCACGGCTCACCCGAGTCGCAGGCCAAGGATGAAAACGTCCTCACCGGCGCGCTGCGTCAGCTCTTCGCCATCGCCGAGGCGTACCCCGACCTCAAGGCGAATCAGAACTTCGTCGAGCTGCAGCAGGAACTGACCAACACCGAGGACCGGATTCAAAGAAGCCGGCGATTTTACAACGCCAACGTCCGCGACCTGAACAACAAGATCGAGATGTTCCCCAGCAACCTCATCGCGGGGCTGTTCGGCTTCACGAAGAAGGAGTTCTTCGAGATCGAAGAAGCCGCGGCAAGGCAGCCGGTGAAGGTGGCGTTCTGATCCTTGCATCGATGTACACGGCTCGACGCGCCGGTGCAGCACGCCTCGGCCGCGGCGGGTCTCTCTGCCGCAGCCAGAGCAGAATCAAGGATCCTCCGGCCGCTGGCCGATCGAGATTTCATGAAGAAGCGCAGCCGGGCTCGAAGACGCAAGCAGCGCCGAGACGAGTTTCGGGTGACCCGGACCGATCTTCGGCAGCTCCTCCAGCGCTTGGGCCTCACGGAGGTCTTCACGGCATCGGCCCCGCCGGGGACACTGGCCCGCGCATGCAAACTGTCGTACCCGCTTCCCCGAGCCGTGTGCATCGATCCCGCCGGGGTTTTTTCCGAGCATCGCCGGCTGCAGTTACAACGGGAAGTCACGCATATCGTCGGGTCCACGCCGATCCGCCTGGAGGACCCCGCGATCGAGCTTAGCCCTGCTGAAGCCGCGACCGTGCTCCATGCCGTGCTTTTGATGATCACGATGATCAAGACGCAGCAGACGGAGCCCGACCAAGAGGCTTTGTCGCGGGCCCGATCGGTCTGGGAGGCTACGCTTAACAAGATCGTCGATCATCTTCTCCACTGCGCCGCGGTGGGCGCGTTGCGGCAGGTGGGATTCCAGAACGGCATGGTGACCCGGCAGGTTGAGTGGCAACCGCAGCCCGGCAAGCCCCCGCGCCCCCTGATCAAGCTCCACGCCGTCGCGCCTCGGCAACGCCGCTTCCAAGTCAACGGCAAGGTGCGTAATACCTACCAGATCGGCAGCACCTACTGGAGCCCCCTTCGTGCTGACTGGATCGAACTGCCGCGCGACTTGCTGGGGTGGCCCGACACAGCGGGGTCCAAACTCCCCGAAAAGCTGCCGGTGTTCATCCAATCCCACGCGCTGCGTCGGCTCCATGAAAGGACCACGATGCCGAGCATCGGCGGCGTGGCCAGCGAAGTCATCTATTACTCGCTGCGGGACCCCGTCGTCGCGCGGCACACCCGTTCGGGCAGTCCCATGATCGCCTGTCGGTACTTCGATGCCCGCCTGGGCTATTTTGTCGCCGACCTGATCGACGACGCCATCGTGCTGCGCACCTTCCTGACGGTCACCATGGACGGCACGCCCGACGCCCCGACCCTGTACAAGGCCCTTCACACCGGCCCGCACGGCGTGCAGACCATGGGTCTGGATCGGCTGGAGACGCTGCTGACCAGCGATATTCCCCACGACGCCGACCTCCAGAAAGTCTTCGGCGATGCCGGCCTCGAACCGATCCTTAGCCTGGCGAAGACCCTCGGCCCCCCGGCTCACCTCCGCCGCGCCAAGGCCGATCACGTCCGCCGTTACCTCGGCATGCCGTCTCACGAAGCCGCTTAGGCCCCGCCGACCACGCCGAACGTGTTCCGCGGTACCCTCCCGCCCCGCTCGCTCCTACCATGGCTGGTATGGCGAACTTGCTCGATACGCATGTTTATCAGGTCATCGGCTTGGAGGGCTTCGATCGGCTGACCCACGCGTTTTACCGGCGGGTGGCGGAAGATGACCTGCTCGCGCCGATGTACCCGCCCAACGACATGGAGGGGGCGCGGGTGCGGCTGCGGGATTTTTTAATCCAGCGGTTCGGCGGGCCCAGCACCTACAGCGACACGCGCGGCCACCCGCGCCTGCGTGCCCGTCACTTGCCGTTCGCCATCGATCAGGCCGCACGCGACCGCTGGGTGATCCTGATGGATCAGGCTCTGACGGAGGCGGCCCTTCCCGAGGCGGCGCTGCCCGCGCTGCGTCGATTCTTCGACGAGGCCGCCACTTTCATGATCAACCGCCCGAACGGAGGGCCAGGCCGTTGACCGCCGACCTCGCTTTTCCGCGACGCACGAGGGCGGTGGGCACGCGTGCTGATGCAGGTGGGTGATGAGGTCGCGGTCGTCTGCGGTAGGCTGATGGTCAGGCATCGCGGTCTGCGTGCGGGGATGAAGGTCGTTGAATAGCCTCAATCTGCCGCCAACCATGATGCCTCACTTTTTACGACCCGGGGTTGCGCTTCGGCATTGAATCTGCCTGGTCTTATCCCTGCGTATGGAAATCCAAACGAAGCGTTGTCGGCACATTTCACCCACCTGCGACGCACCGACCGGACAAAGCTCGGACCCGTGGTTGGCCGAAACTCCAGGCCGTGGACGCAAACCCCCCGACGCGGAGGGGTCACGCTTTGATGGCGATGCCGATCTTGCCCACGGTGCGTTGGGTTTCCTGCTGTTGGTGAGCGGCGGCGAGTTCGGCCAGAGGGAAGGTCTTGAAGTGGTGGGGTTTGAGCCGACCGGCGTCGGCGAGTTCGGCGGCGGTCTGGAGCGTCGAGCCGAGGCGGTCGAGACCGCTCTGATAAAAATCCGCGGCACCGACGAAGACGGTGTGCAGCGAGCCGTGCAGCAGGAACAGCTTGGAGAGGTCGGCCTCCGCGGGCACGCCGACGATCGTCGCCAGCCGGCCCTCAGGGGCGAGGCAGTCGAGGCACTGCTTGAAGGTTTCGCCGCCGACGCAATCGAAAACCACATCACAGCCCCGGCCATCGGTCATCGCCTTGATCGTCTCGGGCACATCCTTCTCTTTGTAGTTGACCACCTCCGCGCCGAGCTGCTCGCACAGCGCGATCGACGCTTCGTGCCCGGCGGTAGCCAGCACCCGGCATCCGTGAGCCTTGGCGAGCTGGATCGCGATGTGCCCGACGCCGCCGGCCCCGGCCTGGATGAGGATCGTCTCGCTGGTATGCAGCCGGCAACGCGTGTGGATCGCCTCCCACGCGGTGAGCGTGACCAGCGGCAGCAGGGCGGCGGTCGCGTGGTCGAGCGAGCTGGGCTTGTGCGCCGCGGTGCGGGCATCGACCGTGGCCAGCTCGGCGTGCGCGCCGTTGCGGAACACGCTGGGCATGGCGTACACGGCGTCGCCCTCCTTGAAGCCCTGCACCCGGTCGCCCACGCCGACCACGACGCCCGAGACGTCGAACCCGGGGACGATCGGAAGCTGTCGCGGCGCACGGAATTTGCCCGAGCGGATCTTGGTATCAACGGGGTTGAGCGCCGAAGCATGCACCTCGACGAGCAGTTCATGGTCGCCCGGCGTCGGGTCGGGCACGTCTTGCAGTTTGAGCACTTCCGGCGGGCCGTAGTCGGGGATGGTCATCGCGCGCATGGGGGGTCTCGCGGAGCGGGTGAAAGGCGGATGATCGATCCGCGCGTCGCGGAATGATAGCGGTGAGCGGCGGGTGGTTGCGATCCGGGCGCGACCCCCGTCCGCGATGGCCGATTTGCTCCGCCCCTTGCGTTCGCTAGGATCGCGTTTTGCAGTCACCCTGTTCAACCCCCGGCCGCCGGGCCGATGAGGAGCAATTCGATGGCGACCCAGATCGGCGTTCAGATGTATACCCTCCGCGAGCACTGCCAGACCCCCAGCGATATCGCCAAGACCTGCGAGAAGCTCAAGGGCATGGGCTTCGGGGCGATCCAGGCGTCCGCGGCGGGCTTTAGCACCATCGAAGCCAAGGTCCTCAAGCAGATCCTCGACGACACCGGCATGGTCTGTGCCGCGACGCACTTCGGCCTCGACCGCATGCGCGAGACGGATGCCATCGTGGAGTGGCACCAGACCGTCGGCTGCTCGCTGACCGCGATCGGCGGGTTCGGGTGGAATGATGAGGGCAAGCCGGCGTGGGAGCAATTTGCCGAGGATTACAACGTCATCGCCAAGGCCTGTGCCGCGAAGGGCCTGCGGGTCGGCTACCACAACCACAGCCACGAGCTCGCCCCCTTCGCGGAAGACCCCGCCAAGCTCGACCCGAGCGAGACTCCGCTGAACCTGCTGGTCGAGAAGCTCGACGATTCGGTGTGGTTCGAGGTCGATACGTACTGGATCGCGCACGGCGGGGGCGACCCGGCGCACTGGCTGCGGAAGATCGGGCGCAGCGCGCCCGGCCGCGTCGATGCCATCCATGTCAAGGACCTGACCATCACCAGGAAGCGCGAGCACAAGATGTGCGAGGTCGGCGCGGGCAACCTCAACTGGCCCGCGATTCTCGATGCGGCGAAGGAGGTTGGCGTCAAGTGGTACCTCATCGAGCGCGACAACGGCGACCTCGACCCCTTCGAGAGCCTCAAGATCAGCTTCGCGAACCTCAAGGCGATGGGCATTTCCTGAGCCGATCCCGCGTCCCCCCGCCGAACAGCATGGCGGGACCACCCCAAGATGTAGGGGGTGGACATGTCCACACCCCCCCCCTCCCCCTGAGGCGATCAATATCGCAAGCTTATTCGTGGCAATGCTTTATCGGTGTCCATCCCCTGTCCACCTTGTGTCCACCTTGTCCACATCGGGATAACCCGTAGCGCGACGGGGTGCCGGGCACGATACCGCGGACCAGCGTTGGAGGGCTTCAGTTGTCAAAGAGCGGAAGACGCCCATATGTTAGGGTGATGATTGGGTTAAATCAAGGGGGGATCAGCCGGCCGTGCGGGCGGGGGATTGGGGTGATTTTGGGCCGGGCAAACCGGCTCAACAGAGTCGGCCTTGATCGGATCGGGGGATCGACTACACTACGCGGCTCGCTTTCGTCGTAACACGCAATCGGCGGCCCCCGGCCGCCCCACACGGAAAGGTGTTGGCAATGGCAATTCGGATCAAGGCCCGCAGCGGTGAATCGGCCGAGCAGATGATGCGTCGGTTCAAGAAGCTCTGTGAGAAAGAAGGCCTGACCAAAGACATCAAGAAGCGCGCTTACTACGAGAAGCCCTCGGAGCGCAAGCAGCGCGCGTTGCGCAAGAGCGTGAAGCGCCGCGAGCAGATTATCCCCGGCGCGACCCGCGGCCCGGCACCCAGCCGCGGCCCCGCGCCGCGCGGCAAACGCTGAGTTGAGCTAACCCCCCGGTACGATCCCCCCGGGCCCGCGAATGGGTGGCGCAGGGCTCGGGCACCTGTACGCACCCGCACGAAAAGCGTCGCTCCACGTGCCTGCTGATCCTCTCCCTCAAGCCGACGCAAACCGTCAACCCTGTCCGCCCGTGCGCGACCCGCTGCGATGCCGCGGCTCCCGCCCCGCGGACCCTAGCGATCGGAGTTCGAACATGACTCGTCTGGCCCGTCTGGCCGTCGGGGTGGCGGTCACTTGTGCCGCCGCCGTTCCGGCAATCGCCCAAGCCCCCGCCGCCGTGGCGGAAACCGCTGCGCCCGCGACGGCGCTTCCGCCGTTGTACTGGCTTGCGCCGATGGGTGCCTTGCTCGCGCTGGTATTCGCCTACGTGTTTTATCGCGGGTTCATGGCCAAGCCCGAGGGCACGCCGGAGATGATCCGCATCGCCGAGGCCGTCCGCCGCGGCGCTTACGCCTACCTCGGCCGACAGGCGAAGGTGGTGTACCTGGTGGTGGCGGTGCTCGCGGTGCTGCTGCTGATCATGGGCTTTACCGGCCTGCAGACCAGGCTCACCTGGGCCGGGGTCGTCGTCGCGTCGCTGCTCTCGGGCTTGTGTGGCTACCTGGGCATGAAGACCGCGACCAACGCCTCGGCCCGCACCGCCGCCGCCGCCAAGCAGTCGCTCAACGACGGCCTGAAGGTCGCCTTCCGCGCCGGCGCGGTCATGGGCCTGTGCGTCGTCGGCTTCGCGCTGCTCGACGTGTCGGTGTGGTTCTTCGTCCTCAACGCCATCGGCGGGTTCACCCCCGTCGAATTGACCACCATCACCCTCAGCTTCGCGATGGGCGCATCGCTGCAGGCGTTGTTCGCCCGCGTCGGCGGTGGCATCTACACCAAGGCCGCGGACGTCGGGGCCGACCTGGTCGGCAAGGTCGAGGCCGGCATCCCCGAGGACGACGCCCGCAACCCCGCCACCATCGCGGACAACGTCGGCGATAACGTCGGCGACGTCGCGGGCATGGGCGCGGACCTTTACGAGTCGTACTACGGCTCGATCCTCGCGGCGATGGCGCTGGCCGCGGCCGCTTCGCTCCGCCTCGGGTTAAACATGGACGACTCGATGGCGCTGGTCGTCGCGGCCCCGGCTCTGGCCGGGGTGGGCATCATCGCCTCGATCCTCTCGATCTTCAGCGTCCGCGCCAAAGAAAACGCCACCTTCGCCCAACTGCTCAAGAGCCTCCACGCCGGGGTCTGGCTCTCGTCGCTGCTGATCGTCTTCGGCTCGCTGGCGCTGCTTTACCTGCTGCTGGGCGAGGTCGAGAGCGTGAGTTGGCTGGGCCTGTGGGGCTCGATCCTCTCGGGGCTCTTCGCCGGGCTGGTCATCGCCTGGGGCACCGAGCGCTACACCTCCTACGAACACAAGCCGACCCAGCGCATCGCCAAGCAGGCGGAGATGGGCCCGGCGACGGTGATCATCTCCGGCATCGCCGAGGGGATGATCTCGACCTGGATCCCGCTGCTGACGGTCGTCGTCGCCATCATGTGCTCGTTTATCTTCGCGGGCGGGAACGAAACATTCCTGATGGGCGTGTTCGGCGTGGGCATCGCCGCGGTCGGCATGCTCTCGACACTGGGCATCACGCTGGCGACCGACGCCTACGGCCCGATCGCCGACAACGCCGGCGGCA
>CAZTLX010000043.1:9315-23472 GCA_964614575.1 uncultured Phycisphaeraceae bacterium
CCCCGGAAGTCCGCCAGCGCACCGACATGCTCGACTCGCTGGGCAACACCACCGCCGCCACCGGCAAAGGCTTTGCCATCGGCTCGGCGGCGCTGACCGCGCTGGCCCTGCTCGCCGCGTATGTCACCACCATCCAGACCGCCCTGGCCAAGACCTCGGTCGGCACCACCGTCCGCCTCGCCGGCGGCCAGGTGAGCGACGGCACCGTGACCCTCGCCGGCAATGACGTGATGCCCGTCGGCCAGCTCACCCTCCCGCAGGTCATGGAGCTGTTCAACGTCACGCTCATGAACCCGTCGGTGCTCTGCGGGCTGTTCATCGGGGTGATGCTGGTGTTCGTGTTCTGCGCGATGACCATGAACGCCGTGGGCCGCGCCGCCTACGCGATGATCGACGAGTGCCGGCGTCAGTTCGGCATCATGCGTGAGCAGTTCCGTAAGGACGGCATGTCCGAGCAGGACATCGCCATCCCGACCAAGTGGCCTTTTGAGGTGACGGTCGCGGGGCGTCAGTACCCCGACTACGCCTCGTGCGTGGATATCTCGACCGGCGGGGCGCTCAAGGAGATGGTCGCGCCGTCGCTGCTGGCGGTGATCGTGCCGATCGTCGTGGGGCTGATCCTCGGCGTGCCGGGCGTCATGGGCCTGCTGGTCGGGACGCTGGTCTGCGGCTTCGCGGTGGCGATTTTCATGGCGAATGCCGGCGGCGCCTGGGACAACGCCAAGAAGTACATCGAGACCGGCCAGCACGGCGGCAAGGGCTCGGACGCCCACAAGGCCGGGGTGGTCGGCGACACCGTCGGCGACCCATTCAAAGACACTTCCGGCCCGTCGCTGAATATCCTGATCAAGCTGGTGAGCGTGGTCTCGGTGGTTTTTGCCGGGCTTATCGTGAAGTTTTCGCCGATGATCGGCGCGGCGCTTGGCTTGATGAAGTAGCGGTTTGCCGACGGGTCGGCTATACTTGATTAAACAGTTAGGCCCACGGATAATGATCCGTGGGCCTTTTCACAGAATCGATCCTTTTTCATGACCACCCGCGAAGCTTTCACAACCAGCGCCCCGGATACCCCCCGCTCCGCGGCCATCGAGCCGACCGAGGCCCGCGACTTTGCCATCGAGGCCGCCCGGCTGCTCGCCGATTCCCATTGCGAGGATGTGGTCATCTTCGACGTGACCGATTTGAGCCCCGTCACCCGCATGGTGGTGATCGCGTCGGGCACCAGCGATCGGCAGATCAAGTCGCTCGTGGGCCACGTCAGCGAACTGGGCCGGGAGATGGGCTTCGACCGCTTCGGCTCGGAGCGTGATGAGGCCTCGACGTGGATGGTCGCCGACTTTGTCGAGGTGATGGTTCACCTGTTTGAGCCGGTGACTCGCGCCCATTACGACCTGGAAATGCTCTGGGGCGATGCGCCCCGGGTGAGTTGGCACCGCGGTTAGCTTCGTTTGACGCGATGCCTTGATGCCCCTGACTTCATCTGACGATTTCCTCTGTTTACGGAGAACCCCTCGTGCCTAATCTTGCCCAAGCGTTGAAAGAAGAGATCGCGCGCATCGCCCGCAAGGAGACCCGCAAGGAAGTCAATCCTGCCCGCAAGTTGTTGGCCCAGCAGCGCAGCGACATCGCCGCGCTCAAGCGGGAAGGCGCCGAGCTGCGCCGGCAGGTGGCGTTCCTCGAGAAGCAGGAAAAGAAGCGCATCGAGAAGGGGCCGATGGTCGTTCAGATTCCCGCCGCCGCCGCCGCGGACAATGACAGCGACGGCCGCAGCGGCCCGCGCTTCCAGGCCCGGGGCCTCCGCTCGCACCGCGAGAAGCTCGGCTTCTCCGCCGCGGACTACGGCAAGCTCATCGGCGTCACCGGCCAGACCATCTACGCCTGGGAGCAGGAAAAATCCAAGCCCCGCAAGGCCCAGATCGCCAAGCTCGCCGAAATACGCAGCCTCGGCAAACGCGAAGCCCTCCGCCGCATCGAAATCACCGAGTAAATTCACCGCGACATCCACGCCCGCCAAGGCGCAGCGCCTTCCGCGGGTGGAGTTTTTGCGGGGTATTCCGTCGCTCTTCAAACCCAAAGCCCCGCCTCACCGGGGCTTTTCTTTTGCGCGATCCTCCCGCAACGAATCGCTCAGCTCCAGCACCTTCCGCGCCACGCTGGGGCGCAGCTCGTGCAGCACCGGCAGCACCGCGTGCCGCAGCCGCGCCCGCGTCCGCGAAGCGTCGGCGTTGGTCGCGTCCTCCCGCCACGCCTGATTGAGCACGCGGAGAAAATCGATCGCCTCGGCGTGCGTCGCCGCCAGCATCGGGCGGATGAGGGCGAGGTTCACGGCCGCGGTATCAGACGCATGCCCACGCTCCGCCGGTGCGCTTGCGGGCGATTCCGCTTTCACCGCGCGACGCCACGCGATGCCGCGCAACCCACGCGCCGTGGTGCCGCGCAGCAGCCGCATCAGGATCGTTTCCAGGTGATCGTCGGCATGGTGCGCGGTGGCGATGAACGATGCCCCCGCATCGCGGGCCATGCCCGTCAATGCCGCGTAACGCAGCCGCCGCGCCTGCGCCTCGACATTGCCCGCGGGCACCGTGATGTCCCGGCGGTGGAACGGCAGGCTCAGTTCTCCCGCGAGTGCTTCGACAAACGCCGCGTCGGTCTCGGCCTCCTCCGGCGGGCGCAGGTGATGCTGCACGTGTCCGACGTGGAGGGTTAAACGCCAGCGGCGACGAGGCGCGAGCAGCCGCAGGCCGCGCAACAGCGCCACCGAATCGGCCCCCCCCGAGACCGCGACGAGCAGGGTGTCGCCCTCGCGCACGCCGCAGCGTTGCCGCAGCCCGTGCGTCAGCCGCCGCATCAGCGGGTGATAAGCCACCTTGCCCGGGGACGTGTTCACCGCCAGATCATACCGCTTGGGATCAAGTGAACCGCCAGGCCGCGGAGCAACGCAAATGTCAAACCAGAAAGCATTCACCACAGATTTCACGGATGACACAGATGAGCAAGTATCGAAAAGGTGGCGCGAATGTCACAAAAGCGTTGGCTTTCTCCGGTCGGGTGCCGCCGGTGCCTTGTCGTGGCTGAACTGTGAAAGCGGTGGTTACGGCTTGGTCGCCTTCCTCGGCGGCTTCCGCGGCAGGGCGATCGGGTTTTTTCGTCGCGTTCGTCGTTGCGATACACTCGGGGGATGGATCAGGCGAGCCCGGCCCAGGTGTGTGAGATCGCGGTGAACCTCGACGACGTGTCGGGCGAGGTCATCGGGCATGCGGTCGGCGCGTTGCTGGCCGCGGGGGCGCTGGATGTCTGGACCACGCCGATCACGATGAAGAAGCAGAGGCCGGGCGTGTGCCTGTCGCTGCTGTGCCCGCCGCAAGATCGCGATCGATTCGCTCGACAACTCATCGAGCTTACCGGCAGCTTCGGTGTGCGTTACCGGGGGTGGGACCGCCTGGTGCTTGAGCGGCATCACGAAACGGTCGAGACCTCGCACGGCCCGGTGCGGATCAAGCTCGGCTCGCTCGAGGGGCAAATCGTCACCGCCAAACCGGAGTTTGAAGACGCGGTTACGCTCGCGCAGCGGCACGGCGTTTCGGTGCGCAGCGTGCTGGATGAGGCGCAGGCGATGACCGAGGCGCTGCGGCGGCGGGAGGCGGGGGCATGATCGTCGCGCTGTCGCCTGAACTGGAAAACCTCGGCTGGGGCCTGGCGGCGATCGGCATCACGCTGGTCACGCTGTCGCTGGTCATGGGGATCCGCAAGAAGCGCCGCAAGATGGGCGGCCGCGTCACCGCCCGCGAAAACCTCGAGCGTTACAAGGCCAAGTCCGAGGTCCGCGACGACCTGCAACGCGTCATGGTTGAGGTCGAGGAGATGGCCAAACGCGTCGCGGCTCAGCTCGACGCCAAAACCATCGCGGTCGAGAAGCTGCTCCGCGAAGCCGACGCCCGCATCGAGCGGCTCCATGCCGCGGCCGAGCGCTTCGAGCAGATCCGTGCGGCGGCGACCCGGGACGGTTCGCCCCCCGGTGGCACGGCTTCCGCCGACCCCCCCGGTCCCCCCGACGCACCGCCGCCCACGCCGACCTCGCCCGAAGACGAGCTGTCCCGACGGGTGTACGCCTTGGCCGACCAAGGCCACGCTGCCCCCATCATCGCCAGACAACTCGGTGAACACATCGGCAAGGTCGAGCTGATCCTGGCGCTGCGTTCGGCGTGAATTTTCGGCGAGGACGCGGGCTTGCCCTTGCCTTGGCCGAGCCGGGCATTTAACTTAGCCGTTACCCCATTCACATCACGGAAGGTGTTCACCATGGCCAAGAAGGATCGCAAGCGCCAACGCCGGGACCAGAAGAAGAAGCTCAAGAAGTTCGACGGCAGCAGCGTCTCGCACCTGCACCGCATCGCCAGCCGCGGCAAGGTGCTCTCGGTGTATGTGACCGATACCCTCGGCGACGAGGGGGAAGGGATGGGCAGCGTGATGGTGCTGCGGCAGGGGCCGGGGGGCCGGCACGTGATGGGCGCGTTCCTGATCGACTTCTGGTGCCTGGGCCTCAAGGATGCCTACGGTCGCATCGGCGTCAGCGAGGCGGACCTGGCCGAGCAACGCGAGCGCATGGCCGACGGCGGCGTGCGGACCCGGCCGATCACGCTGGAGGTGGCGCGGCAACTGGTCGCCGGGGCGGTCCGCTGGACTACGGACCACGGCTTCAAGCTCCCGCCGCAGACCGACCGCTGGCTGGCCGTGCTCGGCGACGAGCTGGACCTCGACAATGCCGACGTGAGCCGCTTCGGCGGGCCCGACGGCAAGCTGCGTTACTCCGGCACGATCCCCGATCTGATCAAGCGGCTGCCCGATGGCGATCTGAACAAGTTCGTGAAGCGGCCGGACACGGAGGTGATGTTCGTGCTGCCGGATCCGGACGACGACTTCGCCGAGGGCATCCTCGCGGGCGAGGACGAGGAAGCCGAGCTGGAAGCGGAAATGGACGCGATGGTTCAGCAGCAGGGCGAAAAGATGCTGGCGGTGGCGTTGCGCCGATGTCAGGAGCAGGGACTCACGCCGCACCCCCGGCTGGGTGAGGCGGCGCAGATCATGTTGGCGGCCAGCGCGGTGGTGCTGATACAGGGCGACGATGAAGCGGCGGCGGACCCGCCTGTCGCCGCCGCGATGATGCAAGCGGCGTTAAAGGACGACCCCGACCTCGCGCAGGCCATGAAGCAGCTTAGCGCCGCGTTCGACGAAGCCGAGTCGGCCGAAGCCTTTGAAGCCATGCTCGAGTCGGCGCAGCCCGGCGACTGACCGCCCTCCGACCGATTCACCTCTGCCGCTGCGGCCGGCCCCCGAAGCCGCGGAGGTCAATCCGTCGGCTCAATCTCCAGCAGGCGTCAGGGCGTCACGCAGCGAACACGCACGCCTCCCCGCGACAACCTCCCCCCATGCGCGATAAAGTGTGTGGCGACCCGGCAACGAAAGGCCCACCCATGCTCCAAGGCGCATACACCGCACTGGTCACACCGTTCCGCGATGGGCAGGTCGATTACGATCGGCTCAAGGCTAACGTCGCGTTTCAGATCGAGCAGGGGATCGACGGCGTTGTGCCCGTGGGCACCACCGGCGAGTCGCCCACGCTCTCGCACGCCGAGCACGGCAAGGTGATCGAGGCCGTCGTCCAGGCCGCGGCCGGGCGCGTCAAGGTGATCGCCGGCACCGGCTCCAACGCGACCAGCGAAGCGGTCGCGCTCACCAAGCACGCCGCGAGCGTCGGTGCCGATGCCGCGCTGATGGTGAATCCCTACTACAACAAGCCGACGCAGGACGGCCTGTACCACCACTTCATGACCGTGGCCGACGCGGTCGAACTGCCCATCGTGCTCTACAACATCCCCGGCCGCACCAACATCACCATGCTGCCCGAGACGGTGGCCCGGCTGGCGGAGCACGAGAACATCGTCGCGATCAAGGAGGCGACCGGGTCGCTCGACCTCGCCAGCGAGATCGCGTCGATCTCCGATATCACCATCATTTCGGGCGACGATTCGCTCACGCTGCCGCTGATGAGCATCGGCGGCAAGGGTGTGATCAGCGTGCTGAGCAACCTGATGCCTGCGCGGATCAAGGCGCTGGTCGATGCGGGCTTAAGCGGCGACTTCGAGCAGGCGCGCAAGCTGCACCTCGAGCTGTTCGGCCTGTGCAAGGGCATGCTCACGCTCTCGACCAACCCCATCCCCATCAAGGCCGCGATGGCCCTCGCCGGCCTCGACACCGGCGAGCTGCGCCTGCCGCTGTACCCGCTGGACGACGCGAACACCGCAAAGCTGGAGAAGCTGCTGTCCGACGCAGGCGTGCTGCCGGTGACGGCTTAGGTTTTTTTAGCCGCAAATGAACGCGGATGAACGCGAATCAAGGCGTGCGGCCACGAGCATGCACAAGCATGAATCGCGCATTCATCTCTTTTTGGGGGTCTGTGAATCACCGCGAAGCCGCGAAGATGGCGAAGGACGCGAAGCGATGCTTGTTTTCTACAATCCTGAATGCTCGCGAACTTCGCTTTCTTCGCGGCTTCGCGGTTCAAAGATCAACTCTTGTGGTTGAGGGTTATTCAGAAGCCTCTTATGACATCTGTGACTTTTTGTGGCAGACCCCCTGTCTTGATTCGCGTTTATCCGCGTTCATTTGCGGCTAAAACTCGCGGCTAATCTTGGCGCGGCAAGTCAGCAAACGCGTCGATCACGCCGGGGTGGGTGAGTTTGCCGTCTCTTAGATTCAGGGCGGTTTGAAACGCCCGGCTCGATTCAAGCAACGCGTCCAACCCGCCATCGCCCCCGGAGAGCGCGGCGGCGAGTTGGCGGACGTAAGGCCCCGTCGCGTGGCACAGCGCCTGGGTGCTGGTGCGGCCGACGGCGCCGGGCATGTTGGTCACGCCGTAGTGGACGACACCATCGACGACGTAGGTCGGCTCCTCGTGCGAGGTGGGGCGGGTGGTCTCGACGCAGCCGCCCTGATCGACGCCGACATCCACGATCACCGACCCGTTGCGCATCCGCTTGAGCATCGTCGCCGGCACCAGCACCGGGCACCGCGCGCCGGGAATCAACACCGCGCCGATGACCAGGTCGCTGGTCGTGACGTGCCATTCGATCGCGTGCGGGTCGGAGTAGATCGTGCGGACGTTGGCGGGCATCACGTCATCGAGGTAGCGCAGGCGGTCGAGGTTCACGTCCATGATGACGACGTTCGCGCCCATCCCGGCCGCGACCTTCGCCGCGTTCGCGCCGACCACCCCGCCGCCGAGGACCGTCACCTTCGCCGGCTCCACGCCCGGCACGCCCGAGAGCAGAATCCCCCTTCCCATCATGGGCTTTTCGAGATACTTCGCGCCCTCCTGGATCGCCATGCGCCCCGCGACCTCGCTCATCGGCGTGAGCAACGGTCGCGAGCGCCCGCCCCCGGAAGCCGAGCCCTCGGTCAGCGTCTCATACGCCAGCGCGGTGATGCCCGCGTGCAAGCACGCCTCGGTACACACCCGGCTCGCGGCGAAGTGGAAATACGTGAAGATCACCTGCCCGCGACGCAGCAGCGCCCACTCCGGCTTGATCGGCTCCTTGACCTTGACGATCAGTTCCGCTTGGCCGAACACCTCCGCGGTGTCTTGCACGATGGTCGCGCCGGCCCGGGCGAAGTCATCGTCCTCATACCCGCTGCCCACGCCCGCGTCGCGCTGCACCAGCACCGTGTGCCCGGCCGCGGTCAACTGCTGCACCGTCACCGGCAGCATCGCGACGCGGTATTCGTGGCTCTTGGTTTCCTTGGGGACGCCGATGATCATGTGTGACCTCAGTCGTGACTAAAAAACCGTCAAGACGCCCAGAGCGTCAAGGAAGGCAGGCACTACTGCGCCAATGACTCACCTCACAAAATGGCCACAACAAAGCGATGGAACGGCCTTGTTGTCTGTGTGTCATCTGCGCAATCTGTGGTTAACTGCTTTGTGGGCTTTACCTGGCGACCTAGTTCATTGAGGGGTCGGCCTTGAGCAGGTTGGGGTTGGAGACGACCGCGGCCTGGCTGGGGTTGATCTTGCGGAGCAGGTCGAACCACTGGCGCGGGCCGGCTTCGAGCACGTCCGCGGCGGTGGCGGGGCGGCTGATCCACGACTCGTGCTCCAGCTCCGCGTCCAACTGCCCCGGCCCCCAACCCGCGTGCGTGCCGAAGCAACGCATCGGCTGCTGGTTGTGTTCGAGCAGCCAGACGATGTGCTCCGGCTCGGCGGTGAAGAACACGCCGTCGCACACCATCGCCTGCGCCCGCTCCTCGACCGTGTGCAGGATCATCAGCGGGCCGGGACACGGGCCGCCCAGGTACACCAGCCCGGTGTGGTTGCAGGGTGTATTCGGTGCCGCGTCGAGCTGGGCCCACGCCTGCTTCACCGTCGTGCGTGTCGGGCGGTTGAGCGTCAGCCCCAGCGCGCCTTCTTCGGTGTGCTCGATCATCAGCGTCACCGTCTGGTGGAAGTTGGGGTCCACCAGGTCCGGCAGGGCGAGAATCAGATGGCCGCGCTTGGACTGCATCATGTGCAATCATACCGCGCCGCGGAGCGTAAGATGATGGGATGCATCAACGCGTCGCGAACATGAGACATCGGTTCTGGCCATTCGTGATCGTTTGGTTACTGCTCGCGCTTCCCGGCCATGCGGCGGGGGTTGCGCTCACCGATCTGCAGCAGGAGCAGTTGGCCACCGCGCACGACGGCACGGCGTTGGACGAGGGAGCGCTGTACGCCTTGCTGGCCGCGGCGGTGGACTGGCCGGCCTTCGAGGCCCGCGGCGCGAAGGTCCCCGATTACGTCGAGCTGATGAACGACCCGGCCGAGCAGCGCGGGCAGAAGTTCCTGATCGAGGGCGGGTTTGTCGCGTCGGGGGTGCAGCGCCTGGCGCGGCCCGGACCCTGGGGCAAGACGCTGAGCTACTGGGTGATCAAGTTCGGTGACATCGACTCGGAGGTCGGCGACAACATCGCGGTGGTGCTGATGGTTGACCCGCAAGGCACGCTGGCCGAACCGAACCCGCGGCAACCGGTGCGCGTGCCCGCGGCGTTCTACAAGGTCTGGCGTGATCAGGAGAAGCACTCGAAGGTGCCGACGGATTTCCTGACCTTTGTCGCGCGGGCGGGCGAGCGCTCAGCGGTGATCGTCGGCCCGACGGTCACGGCGGAAGAACCGGGCGGGCACCGCATCATGTTCAAGTCCACCGGGCCGTTGGCGGTGGTGATTCTCGTGGCGCTGGGCGCGGCTTGGTTCGCGATGAGACGGATGCTCAAGTCGATGCGCTCGCTGAACACGCCGCGGGTTCGGCATTCACCGGTCGAGGCCGCCGGCCCGGAGCAAGAGGTCGAGCTGCGTGATGACCTGCCCGAAGACCCGGTCGAGGCGATGGCGGTCCTGCAGGCCGAGCGTGATGCCGCCGAAGCGGCGCAGGCGCAGCGCGTGAAGAAAGACCCGGTGGAGGCGTTGGCTGAGTTGGAAACGAAAGAAGACGCGGACCCCTCCGCTTAGCGGGGCGGGATCGAGATTCAGGATTCGGGCAGGCCGTATTGTTTGGCCGCGGAGTTGACCAGGCCGGGCGCGGGGTCGTGGCCGGTGATGGCGCGGACGATTTTAGTGACGTGGGGGTGGCAGTTCTCGATGAAGAGTCGGAAGCGGACCTGCGTGCCCGCCGCGGCGGTGCCGGCGATGAAGAGGTTGGGCACGTTGGTCATCATCGTGTTGGGATCGCAGACGGGCGCCTGATTTTCGCCGACGAGCCGCACGCCTGCCAGATCGAAGAGCGTGGTGTCCTGCATGTAACCGGTCAGCAGCAGCACGAAGTCGGCCGGGACCGAGCGCTTGGCCTGGGGCGGTGTGGCGGTGGAGATCAGTTCGACCTGATCGTGGGTGATGCGCACCGGCTGTGTGTCGGGGTAGTAGGTGATCTGGCCGTGCTTGATCAGCGACTCGATCTCCGGCAGCAGCCAGTACTTGATGGCGGTGGCATCGAAGTGCGCCTGGCGGAAGCTGATTGACACTTGCGCGCCCGCGCGGTGGCAGCGCAGCGCGGCCTCGACCGCGGAGTTGCGCCCGCCCACGATCAACAGCCGCTTGCCGAAGAACATGTTCGGCTCGTCGAAGTAGTGGCTGACGTGCGGCAGGTCTTCGCCGGGGATGTGCAGCATGCGCGGCATGTGCATGTCCCCGATCGCGAGCACCAGATGCTTGGCCAGGTACTGCCGCTGATCACCGCCGCGCTGCGCGGTGATGAGGAACGACCCGCCCGCGCTGTCGGGCTTGATCTCGATCACCTTCTCAAAGGTGTTGATCTTCAGCTCGAACTGCTGCGCCACGCCGCGGAGATAGGCGAGGTATTCCTCGCGCGTAGCTTTGGTTTGATCCGGTGTGACCAGGGGCACGCCGGCGATGGCGATGCGCTCGGGGCTGGAGAAGAACCGCGCCTGCTTGGGGTACCACGTGATGGTGTGCGCCAGTTGCCCCGCTTCGAGGTGGACGTAATCCACGCCCGCCTGCTTCAGCGACACCGCCAGTTCCAGGCCGATCGGCCCGGCACCGACAATGAGCGTATTGGTTTCGTGAATCGGATCGGTTTGCACGTGAATACTCTACCGCGCCTTAGCGAGAGACCGCGCAGCGCCCGCCTTCGCACGCCTCCCCGCCGCGGCCGGTCAGCCGCAGCCGATGCCGGGCGAACCAGCGATAACCCGCATCCGCCACCCGCCGCAGGCCCGGCCAGGCCGTCCACGAGAGCAGCCAGCCCAGGCCCACCGCCCGGTAAAGCCGGCGGAACACCTCCATGTCGCGCACCACCGTGCCGTCGGCCCCGATGCCGTGGATACGGCCCATCACCTGCTCATAAGTCAGCCCGTAGCGCGAACCGTCAAACGCGGGGTCGGCGATGTCCTCGGCCGCGATGCGATCGTGCTTGTCCAGCCGCTTGAGCATCGCGACCTCCCGCCGACACAGCGGGCAGCGCCCGTCGTAAAGGACTTTGATGTCGAATGTGGGGTGAGCGGAGGGGGGCATGACGAATGATAGCCACCGCCTAAGCCGCACGGTGGCGGTGCCGCACGAGGGTTTCCCGCCGTGGCCTGCGCCTCGACACGGCCAGCACCGCCGCGGCCTCCCGCGCCGCCACCCGGGCCGCGACACGCGCCGCTTCTTCCGCCCGCGCCGCAAGCTCGGCGTCTTCTTTCGCGGCGACCTCCGCCTCGATGCGTGCGTCGAGCCTGGCGATGTCCTTGTCGATCAACGCATCGAGCCGACGGCAGGCGCGACGGAGTTTGCCCAGCGGCAGGCGGTTCATCGCCTTGACCTTCCGCGCGACCAGCGCGGTGTTAAACAACTCCACCAGCGCCGCCTGCGCCGCTTCGAGCTTCCTGATCGCTTCGGCATCTTCGCCCGACGCGCTGGCGTGCGACGCGTCGGCGATTTTCGCGGGGACCGCCGCTACCGCCTTCTTCATTCCCGCGACCAGCCCCGACTTCTCGCCCTCGGGAAACGCCTGCACCTGCCGATACACCAGCGCCACCAGATTCATCGCCTGCTGCCAGGTGACCAACTTTTCGTAGGGCTCTCGGCGTCTCACGATAGGTATATCGACGCGAGAGCCGCCCGAGCCACGCTATTGGCCCGCCGCGTTATCCGGACCCGCGGCCGCGCCCCCGCCATCACCCAGGAACAGCGGATAAACCACGTTGTTCGGGCGATCAAAGGTCAATTGAAATTGCCGCAGCAGGCCGTGCCCGATCCGCCCGACGGGCGCGGGGGTCGCGCCCAGCTCCGCCGGAGGAGCCTCGAAGTTGGTCGGCACATCCTTGAGGCTCACGCCCAGCACGTTGAGCTGCTTCACCCAGGTGGACGTGCTCGCAACCGTCCCGCCCACGCCCCGCGTCCGTCCCATCCCGTGCTCCGGCACCGCGAGGACCTGAGGCCAACGGGTGCGCAGCTCCCGCGGCAGCGTCAGCGCCGCGTGCGCGCCGGTGTCGATGATCAGCCAAACGACCAATGGGTCTTCCGCATCGCCAAGCGTCGCCTCCACCACCGGCAGGCCGCGGAAAGTGACCAGGCGGATCGGCCGAGGCTTGTCCAACTGCGCAAAGGCGTCGCGGCGGTGCAGGATCAATACGGGCCTGGAAAGGTCCAGCGTGAAGGGCACCGAGCCAAAGCTCGGGTAGCCGACGATCCCGTTGACCGGCACGCCCATGCCCTCGGTGGTGCGATGCAGGCTCAGGCTCGCGGCCCGGCGGGCGGGAAGCTCGACCACATCGGTAAACGAAAGCGACTCGACGCCCACCCAGGCGAAGCGCTCGGTCCCGCCGATGCCCAGCGTCGTGCCGCTGCCCAGCGTCGGCAGTTCCATGCGGCTGGCCAGGCCGCGCTCGACCACCGCGATGGTCGCGCCGGTGTCGATGAGGAAGAGGCCGGCCGGCTTGTGGTTGAGGTGCATCTCGGCAAAGGCGTAGCCGCGGGCTTCGAGCAGGTCGATGCGGATGTGGCGGGGCAACTCATCGGGCCGGGCGAGGGAGTAAACCGGGGCAGGGGTCTGCGTCGGCGGCGGGGTGCGCGGCGGCGAGCAGGCAAGGCCCGACAGCATCGCAACGACGAGCAGGAGCGGCCGCAGCCGCGCAAGGGGCAAGTGGATTGCGAGATTCGGACTTCGCGTCATTGGGTCATCCTGCAGGAAAGCTTTCTAAAGTCAACGGCCGCGACATCGGCCGCGGGTCCCGCGTGCGAGGCCCACACCACCACCACATGTTGTGGGTGGCCAGTGTCCACCCCCCCCTACCCCCTAGGCGTCCAATTTTTCTTAAATCGCTTATGAGCATAAGTTTGCGTCTTGGCCGTCCCCTGTCCACCCCGTGTCCGCCCTGTCCACATGGACACGCCGTGAACGCCGCGACGATCGCGAAAAAAACGCTCTCCCTTTATAGGGCTGCGCGCCCGGGTTTGTGCGCACGGTTTGTTGGAGCATGTCGCCCTCACCGCAGGATCGCATCTCTAAATAACCCACCCAAGCCCGCGATGCGCAGTGCGGCGGAGTTTCGGCGGGGTATCCGGCATGGCTTTGACCAACACGCACGGCCGATCCCGGTGCCCACCCGGCTTTAAAGGGTCTTGGAGAATATCTTGTGCATAAGATCGGGATAACCGCATGGTTCATGCTGGCGATCACGCGCAGGGCTTGGCTGAAGGCGGTTTGATGGTGCGCTCGAGCGCCGGAAGGGGATGCCGGCCTGAGGTTTAAGGTTGATTTCATCACCCCGGCGATTTGTGACTTGACTCGGCGGGGGGCGTGCGGATAGACTTATTGCTGGTGGGAAGCGTGGCCGATGCGCCTGCGATGGGCGTCTGATGCCGGCTTCAAAGATTTTTGTGAGTTCGTCTTCATTCCGGGTTGACAGGACGAAAGTGCTCACTACCATACGCCGCTCGGCTCGAAACGGCCGACAGGTGATTCGGCCGGTATGTCCGGCCGCCGTGCTCTTTGACAAGTGAACAGTTGGGTGATTGCTGCGAGGATGTGACCTCGTGTCCGGCCGCCACTGGTCGGGCATCGAGGATACGAGATCCACGGTGAGGCCGTCTTCACATGGCCGAACCAACTCACACATCCTTGTGGCTCCATCATCATCGAATCCGGCGCGGGCTTGCTCGCGTCGGTGCCAGGTGATGGATAAGGAATGTGTGAACCCTAAAATTCTTGTGTCTAGCCGACCAAGAGCACCGCCGCGGCGAAAGCCGTGGGGGTGTGACCGGCCCGCCCGCAAGGGTGGGTTTGTCAGGCAAACCTTCTCATCGCCGATAGCCGACAGCCGCGAGGTTGTCGGAAGTCAACGATACAAAATTGAAGAGTTTGATCCTGGCTCAGATCGAACGCTGGCGGCATGGCTAAAACATGCAAGTCGAACGCGAACGGCCTTCGGGCCAAGTAGAGTGGCGAAAGGGCGAGTAACGCGTACCTAACCTGCCCCCAGGCGAGGGATAGCATCGGGAAACTGATGGTAATACCTCATAACCCCGTCGGACCGCATGGTTTGACGGGCAAAGGCTTGCCACCTGGGGATGGGGGTGCGTCCTATCAGCTAGTTGGTGAGGTAATAGCTCACCAAGGCTTAGACGGG
>CAZTLX010000044.1:0-23278 GCA_964614575.1 uncultured Phycisphaeraceae bacterium
CCCGCGGCGTGATCCCAGATCTTCTCCACGTAGTCGGCACGCGTCGGCAACCGCAGATAGATCGATGCGTCGCCGCGCGCTACCGCGGCGTACTTGCACTGGCTGTCGATCCGGAACGGCTCAGCGGTGATGCCCAGCGCCTCGGCGATCTGCACGCTCGCGCCCTGATCCGTGTGGCCCGACTCGACCGATTCGCAGAACCGTGCATCGGAAACCTTCGATACGTTCTGCGTAGATATCTTCATCTGTTTTTCGTCAGTATCATCCAGCACAATGCAATGCGCTCCTCCACCACGCAACGCATAGAACAAACAACCCAGCTTTTCTTTATCGCTCGTATCCACCGGCAGGTTCGGACAGCCCAGCACTCCGAGCACCACCTCACCGTTGTCGATCAACGCCAGCGCGACCGCGTACTGCTCGCCACGCAGGAACCCCTTGGTGCCGTCGATCGGATCAAGCGTCCAGTATCTTTTCACGCCTGAATCGGCGGCCGGGTCGAACCCGCCGCGGTCGATCAGGTCGAGCACCGCATCCGCGGCCCGCTCCTGTTGCAAGGCGGTGTTGACGTGGCGGACGACCTTCTCGCGCAGCGCCGCCGCGTCGTCACCGCGCAGCTCCGCCGCGCCTTCCTCGCCGACGACCGGGTCGTCCGGGAAGGCGGCGGCCAGCGCGTGGCAGATCACCGCCTGCGAGGCGAAATCCGCCACGGTGACGGGGCTCTTGTCGCGTTTTTCCAGCGTCGCCGCGGTCACCAGGTCGGCCTGCACCGCGCGGCACACCACGCAAGCGCGTTTCACCGCCGCGACGGCGGTAGCGAGTTCCGTTGAATATCGATCGCTCATGCCGCGGATCGTAGCAGACGGCACGCGTTGCTTTTGCCCGCTCGCGGTCTCGCCGGACACTTACGCCGAGGCGCGGCGGCGTGCCGTCCAACCCGCGGCCCACTCCGCGACCTGCTCCGCCGGGATCGGCCTGCTGAACAGATACCCCTGCGCCAGCCCGCAACCCAGCGCCTGGAGCTGCGCCAACTGCTCCGGCGTCTCGATGCCCTCGGCGATCACCGCGATGCCCAGGTTCTCCGCCAGGCTCGTGATCGCGTGCAACACCGCGGCATAATCGGTGCGCCCGGCCATGTTGTTGATGAACGCGCGGTCGATCTTCAGCTCGTCGATCGGGAAGCGGTGCAGCACGCTCAGCGACGAGTAGCCCGTCCCGAAATCATCCATCGCGATCGCAAAGCCCGCTTCCTTGAGCCGATTGAGCATCACCGTCGCCGATTCGATGTCGCTGACGAACATGCTTTCTGTGACCTCCAGCACGACCCGCGACGGGCAGACCCCGGCCTCGGCCGCCAACGCGATGAAGGTGTCGGCCAGCGTCTCGTCGTAGAGCTGATTGGCCGCGACATTGATGTGCATGCGGCATTGGGCAAAGGCGGGGTCATGGGACCAATCCGCCAGTTGCTTCGCGGCCGTCTGAAAGACCCAACGACCGATCTCGCTGATCAGCCCGATCTCCTCGGCGATCGAGATAAACAGGTCCGGCCGCACCATCCCACGCTGCGGGTGTGCCCAGCGGATCAGCGCCTCGAAGCCTTCGACCCCGCCCGATTCCAAATCGATCAGCGGCTGATAGTGCAGGACAAACTGATCTTCCGCCACCGCCTGGTGCAGGTCGGTCTCCAGTTCCATCCGCTCGGCGACGCGCTCGAGCATCGCCTGATCAAAGAGCACGGCCGCGCGGCGTTCGTCGGCTTTGGCGGCATACATCGCGACATCCGCGTCCCGCAACACCTGATCGGCCGAGAGATAACTCGGCTGCACGACCACGACCCCGATGCTGGGCGTGGAGCGCACCTTCCGTTCTTCGAGCATGAACGCGGGCGTGAAGCGGTCCACCAGGCGCTCGGCGATCGCCAGGGCCGTCTGCGGTTTGTCCACCCCCGGCAGAACGACGACAAACTCATCGCCCCCCAACCGGGCCGATTCCCCCACGCCGCCGGCGATCTGATCGTCCGCGCGACACGCGGTGCCTAAGCGTTGGGCGATGGCTTTTAGCAGTTGATCACCGACTTCGTGCCCCATCGTGTCGTTGATGAGCTTGAAGCGGTCGAAGTCGAGGAAGAGCACGGCAAACGCGCCGCAGCGCCCCTCGTGCAACTCGACCAGCAGGCGGTCGATGTGTTGGCGGATGGCCAGGCGGTTGGGCAGGCCGGTCAACGCGTCGCTGCTGGCCAGGCGTTGGTATCGCCGCGCCGAGAAGGCGACCTTGAACGACTTGAGGTTGAACGCGAACCGCCAGGACCAGATGTTGAGGATCAGCAGGCAGACCGCGGTGAGGCGGTAGGCGGGCCAGAAGAACATGACGATGCCCGCCGCGTAACCGCAGATCGCGCACCAGAGGAACACCTGCGCCAAATCCATGAGCTTGCCGTTGCGGTCGCGTCGCTCCTCGGCGAGGTAGGAGCGGGTCCAGAAGATGTAGATCCGCAGGTAGGCGATGACGATGCCGGCGTTGAGGACGATGAGCGTGACGATCCACGGCCAGTCCGGCTCGCCAGTGGCGGTCGAGAGACAACCGGTGCGGGCCATGTAATGGCCGAAGTTGGTGAAGTAGTCCTGATGCACCGGGGCACCGCCCGCGCCGTGCGTGTGCGCGGCGTGGCCATGATGGGCGTGAAGTTGATCGGTGGGGGCCGCGGTGCTGCCGCCAGTGCCGGCCCAGGGCAGCCACGCCCCGAGGCCCAGCGCGACCACGAGGACGATCGAAGCGAAGGGCAGAACCCAGAGCGTCATCACCTGCCCGTAACGGGCCAGGCCGCCGCGTCGGGTTTGATCGTTGGATCGACGTAACAACACATCACCTCTGGGTCGCATGCCTGTATCCGGTTATCGACCGTGCAGGAGACGCAAACAACCTGTGAGGGATGAGAGTTACCCTAATGCATTAGGGGATAACCCCTGAGGGACGTGCAAAATCGGCCTGCGTTCACACGGGTCGGGTTAACCGGCACGCCAATCGATGACGTGCAGGTCGGGGCGGCTGATGCCGCGCCAGGTGTTGATGGCGGGCTTGAAGACGACGTCGAGCGTCATACCGGTGGACAGCGCGTCGATGCGTTCGCCGAGCCCGAACGCCGCGGCCCGGACGACGGGGCCGGTCGGGTCGCCGGGGTCGCGCAGGTGTAACGCGAGGTGCTTGCCCTGCGAGCCCATCGGCTGGGGCGGGCGCTGGAGCGTGATGCCGCGCAGCAGCAGGCGTGGCGAGGGGTTGCCGCGGCCGAACGGCGCGAGTCGGTGGATGTGCTGAAAAGCTTCGAGCGTGCAATCGCGCAGCGGGATCTCGCCGTCGATCGAGATCAGGCCGCGCAGGTCATCGGGGGTGGTGAGCTGGTTGACCGCGGCGATCAGGCCCTCGCGGAACGCCTCGATCGCCTCGGTGCGCAGCGTCAGCCCCGCGGCCATGGCGTGACCGCCGAAGCGGTCGAGGTGCCGGGCGCAGGTGTGTATCGCGTCGTGGATCGACACGCCGTCGATGCTGCGGGCCGAGCCCTGCGCGCTACCGTTGTTCACCGCGAGGACCACCGCCGGCCGGCCGAAGTGCTCGACCAGCCGCGACGCGACAATGCCCACCACGCCCGCGTGCCAGCCCTCGGCCTCGACGACGATCGCGCGGCGGTCCTCCGCGTCGTACCCGCGCTGCGTGACCAGCTCACACGCCTGCGAGAAGATGCGCTTCTCGGTCGCACGGCGGCGGTCGTTCTCGCCGGTTAAAAAAGCGGCGAGCTCCCGCGCTTCTTCCGGGGGCGCGTCGGTGAGCAGGCGCACCGCATCGCGCGCGTGGCCCATGCGGCCGCAGGCGTTGAGCCGCGGCCCTAGCACAAAGCCGACGTGGTACGCATCGATCGTCTCCGCCCGGAGGTTGGCCGCGTCGATCAAGGCATTGAGCCCGAGGAAGCGGGTGTGCTTGATGCGTGAGAGGCCGTGGACGACGAGCGTACGGTTCTCCCCGGTCAGCGGCACGACATCGGCGATGGTGCCCAGCGCGACCAGCGAGAGCAGATCGACAAGCAACCCCTTAAAGGTGTCGGACACCTTTTCGCTGCCGCACCAGGCCTTGGCGAACTGCCACGCGACCTTGAACGCGACACCGGCGCCGCAGAGGTCGGGGTTGGGGTAGGGTCCTTCCGACGCTTCGCTATGCTCAGCATGCGGCTTGAGCGCAGGATGCACCAGCACGGCGGCGTCGGGCAGCGCGGCGGGGTCGAAGTGGTGGTGGTCGGTGATGATCAGGTCCAGGCCCAGCGCCTTGGCCAGCGCCGCTTCCTCCACCGCCGTGATCCCGCAGTCCACGGTGATGACCAGCGGCTTGGCCGCCGACGCATCGCCGCCTTCCCCATCCGCTTTGCCACCGCCGCCATCCGCGATGGCCCGGATCGCCTCGGCGTTGAGGCCGTAGCCCTCATCCAGCCGGTGCGGGACATAGGTGCTGACGTCCGCGCCCGCCGCACGCAGCGCGTGCCACAGGATCGCCGACGCGGTGATGCCGTCGACGTCGTAGTCGCCGTAGATCACGATCGGCCGACGCTCGCGGACGGCCTCGGCGAGGCGTGCGGCGGCATCGGTCGCGCCGGGCAGCCGGGCCGGGTCGGGCAGGTCGGCCAGCTTCGGTTGCATGAAGGAAGCGGCCGTGGCGCGATCGCTCAGCCCCCGGCGAAGCAGCAACTCCGCAACGACCCTCGGCACCCGCAGCGATGTAGCCAGAGCCTGCGCACCCTCGGCGTCCACCGGCGGGGCCATCCGCCATCGCCCCACCACGCCACGCTCCAGGACGCCTCCGTGCATCACCGCGATGATACCAGACACCGATCCCGCACAATCCGCACAGCTTCACGCCCGCGACTGCCGCCGCCGCAAGACCCGCCCCCCGCACTGCAGTCCCCCGACCGGTCGGCCGATAGACCAGAGCAGTATCCGTCACCCACGACCTCGCCGGGGCAGGCATCCCAGGACCCCTGCCGTGATCCATCGCTCCTGCTTCCCAATCCGCCATCGCCGCCCCGCCTCCCGCGCGTTCTCGCTGATCGAGTTGATGATCGTGCTCATGATTCTTGCGATCCTCGCCGCGCTGGTCATCCCGCAGTTCACCTCGGCATCCAACGAGTCGCGCATCAATGCCCTGAAGATGAACCTCTTCCGCATCCGTCAGCAGATCGACGTGTACAAGCAGGAGCATGGGGAGTTCCCCACCATCGAAGATTTCGCCCTGCAATTGACCCGACCGACCGACCCCGCGGGCAACCCCGTCGCCCACGGCACCCAAGGCGCCCTCGGCCCCTACCTCCGCGAGATCCCCGTCAACCCGATGAACGATCAGAGCACCATCTCGGCTGGCGAACCGGGCAGCAGCGGCTGGTACTACGACCAAACCACCGGCGACTTTCATGCCAACGACTCGGAGGCCAGCCGGGCATTCTGATCGGCGGGCGCTGCGGCGGTTTAGTGGGCGGCACAATGTGCCCCGCTCTCCATGATGCGGCCGCGGACGCGAAGGTGGCGCGAAGCCGCGAGCGGCCGATTGCGGTACACTCATGCGTCGTACCTTCTCACACCTTTTGACGGGTCACGGATGATCCGACGCCTGCCGATCAAACTTTTGACGACCTACGTCCTGGCCGGGGCGCTGGTGGTGGCGTTGGGTATCACGCTGGGGAGCTGCGCCACCACTTCGTCCGGCCCCAACTATGTGCGGCCGGCCCCGACCAACCCCCGCGAGGTGAACCTGCCCGGCCGCCCCTCCCGCGGGCCGCGGCTGGACAGCCTGCAGACCGAACCGAACCTGCGCGTCCGTGTCGCGTCTTCCGAATCAAGCGTCACCCTCGGCGCGGGTTCATCGCTGACCCTGGGCCCAACCACCACCACGGAAAACGACGCCGCGCGGCCGCGCCAATTCACCCCGCCTCTCACCCTCAGCCACGACGCGCAGGGTTTTGTCATCACCGACGGCAACCGCCGCTCCATGCGCTGGGCCCTGCCCACGCTGTTGATCCGCGCGACCGAAGGCGAGTTTGTTACGCTCGACGGCCGCACCTACCCCGGGCAATTCGTCGCCGTGCCCGCTTCGGATCGCACCAAGCTCGATGTGGTGAACCACGTGCCCATCGAGACGTATCTTCCGGGGGTGCTGGAGAAGGAGTTGTACGCCTCGTGGCACCCGGCGACGTTCCGGGCGCAGGCCATCGCCGCGCGCTCGTACGCGCTGTGGGAGTGCACGCTTGCGCCGCATCGTCACTACGACCTGGAATCGACCCAGGCGAGCCAGGTGTATGCCGGGGCCGCGACCAACCCCAAGGCCATCGCCGCGGTGCGCGACACGCGCGGGCAGGTGCTGGCCTATCAGGGCCGCGTGGTGCCGGCGTTTTATTCCGCGGCGCACGGCACGCGGATGCAGGACGCGCGCTACGCCTTCCCCAACCGCGTCGAAGACATCGCGCCGCTGCGCGGGCGGGAGGTCGGGGGGTGGGACGCGGCGTGCCCGCGCTACCGCTGGGGGCCGTTTGACCGCAACACCACGACGCTGTCGCGCCGCATCGCCGCGTGGGGCAAAGCAAACCGCCACGCCGTCGCCGCGCTGGGTACGCTGCGCAAGATCGAAATCAGCGAGACCTCGCCCACCGGCCGGCCGGCGATGTTCACGCTGACCGACAGCGCTGGCCGCGGCTACACGCTGCCGCCCGAGTCGTTCCGCTTCGCGTGTAATTTCGCCGCGGCCGGGCTGCCGGAGCTGCCGGCCAATCAGAAGCTCTCCTCGTCGGATGTGCAGGCCACCGTCGCCGGCGGCGTTGTGCGTTTCACCGAAGGCCGGGGCTTTGGCCACGGCGTGGGCATGTCGCAATGGGGCTCGCAAGCGATGGCCCTGGCCGGCCATCCCCACGCCGCCATCCTCGCGTTCTATTACCCCGCTAGCCATATCGAACGCGCGTACAGGTAAGCGGGATCGAGCATCATCCGCCGCTTTGGGGCTTCGCGAAAGCGCCCGCCTGCCGGTACGCAAACAGACGCTCGGCCCGCCTGCGCGAAGCCGCGAGCGGCCTATAGTGGATCATGGCTCACCCCCATCTCAACGTCCCGGTTGACCTGCCCGACGTGCCCACCGATGAATTGCCCCCGCTGCTGCGCGACCTGATCGCGCACGCGGCCCAGGCACGCGCCACCGACATCCACCTCGACGCGTGGCAGGACGGTGCGGCGGTGCGGCTGCGGGTCGACGGGCGGATTGCGCCCTACGAAGTCTTCGATGCCGATCAAACCCGCCGCCTGATCAACCAGGTTCGTGCGGCGGCCGGCCTGGACATCGACGCGGCCCGCGCGGCGCAGGAGGGCCACCTGCGGTGGCGCGGGCCTGACCAGACGATCGATCTGCGCGTGACCGACGCGCCCACCGCGCCCAACGACCGCGCGGTCCACCTGCGGATGCTCGAATCCCCGGGCGCGGCGTGGGCGATCAGCGACCTGGGCCTGAGCGAGGAGCAGGTGCGACGGCTCCGAGCGCAGATGACGCACCAGCAAGGCCTGACCCTGATCGCCGGGCCGACCGGTGCCGGCAAAACAACGACGCTCTATGCCCTGCTGGCGATGAGCGACCTGTCGCGGCGGGTGGTGATCTCGATCGAGGAACCGGCCGAGATCGACCTGCCTTATGTGCGGCAGCTTGAGGTGGACGAAGCAGGCGGGCGTGACATGGCGGCGGGCCTGCGGCTGGCGCTGCGGATGGACCCGGATGTGGTGGGCGTCGGGGAGGTGCGCGACGCGGAGTCGGCGCGGATCGCGGCGCGGGCGGCCCAGAGCGGCAAGTGCGTGCTGGCGACGATCCACGGCCGAGACGCGGCGTCGGCGATCACCGCGATGCACTACCTGGGCGTGCCGTATGCCGTGCTGGCCGGGGGGCTGCGCACGATCATCGCTCAGACGCTGGTGCGCCTCTTGTGCCCGGAGTGTCGGCAGCCGCGCGAGCCGAATGAGCATGAGCGGCCGGCGTTCGAACGCCACGAGATCGGCCCGCCGAAACAGGTGTATGACACGGAAGGATGCAAGGCCTGCCGAGGCTTGGGTTACCGGGGGCGTACCGGCGTGTTCCAGGTCGCGACGCTTGATGCCGAAGTCGGCGCCCGGTTGGCGCGTGCCCCGCGAGAATCGGAGACCCGCGCGATGCTGTGCGAGCGTGGGGCCCATCCGCTGGCCGCCGAAGCGCTACGCCTCGCCGCCGCGGGCCGGACGAGTTACGCGGAAGTGGTGCACTTGGTCGAAGAGGTGTAGCCGTTTCGCCGCTTGTGGTTTGGCGATACGGCCGCGCGCTTTTTTCAAACGCGATGCGGTGAGCGCGCGAAGCCGCGAGCGGCGCAGAACGCTGCGCGGGTTACGCGTTTGCTGGTTCGGCGGCTTCGATCAGGTCGGCAGGCAGCGGGGCCGGTTGCGTTGCCGGGGCGATGGTGATGTGGCGGCCGGTCTGGCTCGATTCCAGGAAGCCGAGCATCGCTTCGAGCACCGACTGCGCCAGTTCGCCGGAGGCGAGGTGCGGGCGGTCGTCGCGCAGCGCGTAGGCGAGGTCGGCGACGCCGAGCGAGCGGCCGTTGGGGTAGCTGTCATCCACGTCGACCGGCACAAAGCCCTCGGCGGATACATCGGCGATGAAGACCGGGCCGTTGAACCCGTTGGGGTCGGGCACCTTGAGCGTGCCCTTGGTGCCGTAGATGATGATGGGGTTCTTGCGTTCGTAGGTCTCGTCGCGTCGGCAGGCGAAGGAGGTCACGATCGTGCCGATACAACCCGAGGCGAAGCGGACGGTGCCCGCGACGTGGTCCGGGGTCTGCACGTCGATCGTGGTGCCTTTCATCGGCTCGGAGGTGATGGTGCGCGGATTGATGGCGATGGTCGCCTCGCCGCTGACCCGATCGATCGGCCCCAGCAGGTTGATCAGGGCGGTGAGGTAATACGGCCCCATGTCGAGCATCGGCCCGCCGCCGGGCTGGTAGTAGAACTCGGGCGCGGGGTGCCACGACTCGTGGCCCGGGCAGAGCATCAGCGCGGTCGCGGCGACGGGCGTGCCGATGCGCCCGGATTCGATGAGGCGTCGGCAGGCCTGGTGCGATGTGCCCAGGAACGTATCGGGCGCACAGCCGACACGCACGCCCTTCGCTTTGGCCGCGGCAAGGATCGACCGGCCTTCCTCAACGGTCAACGCGAAGGGCTTTTCGGCGTAAGTGTGCTTGCCGGCTTCGATGGCGCGCAGCGCGATCTCCGCGTGCGCCGCGGGGATCGTCAGGTTCAGGACCAGATCGACCTCATCATCCCGGATCAGCTCATCAACCGAGCAGGCCTTGGCGATGCCGTGTTCCTGAGCCTTGGCCTGAGCGCGGGCGAGGTCGAGGTCGGCGCAGGCGACGATCTCGATCGCCGCGAGCTTGTTGCTCACCTTGAAGTACTGGTTGGAGATGTTGCCGCAGCCGACGACGCCGATTCGCAGGGGTTGCATGGTGGACTTTCTCAACGACTGGACTACGTGGATCAGTTCTGGCAATGACGAATGACGAAAATCAGAATGACGAGATCAGAATGACGAATGAAATTCCATCAGGCCTTCGTGACGACATCGCTTCGTCATTCGGGTTCCGTCATTCGTCATGTCCACTAGCCCTCGACCGGGCCCCCGGTGCGGGGGGTGTAGGAAAGCGGGGCCTGGGGCAGGGCCTGGTTGGCCTGGCGTTTCCACGACTCGTAATCATAACGGCTGTGGATGTAGTTAACCGCCTCCTCGACCGAGTCGGTCACCTTGAACAGGTCCAGGTCCTCGGGGCTGATGTTTTCGTATTCATGGAGCATGGTGTTCTTCATCCAGTCGATGAGCCCGGTCCAGTAGTCCGCGCCGACGAGGACGACGGGGAACGGGTCGATCTTCAGCGTCTGGATGAGGGTGAGCGACTCGAAGAGTTCGTCCATCGTGCCGAAGCCGCCGGGGAAGATGATGAACCCGGTGGCGTATTTGACGAACATGACCTTGCGGACGAAGAAGTAGCGGAAGGCGAGTTCGATGTTCTGGTAGGGGTTGGGCCGCTGCTCGTGGGGCAGGACGATATTGAGGCCGATGGACGTGCCGCCGCAGTCGAAAGCCCCGCGGTTGGCCGCCTCCATGATGCCGGGCCCGCCGCCGGTGATGACGCCGAAGTTCGAGGCGCAGATGAGTCGGCCGCACGCCATCGCCTGCTGGTAGGCGGGGTGGTCGGGCTTGGTGCGTGCCGAGCCGAAGACCGACACCGCGGGGCCGACCTTGCTCATCACCTCAAAGCCGTCGACGAACTCGGAGAGGATGCGAAACAGCCGCCAGGTCTCCCGGGCCAGACCCAGCTCGTGGTCCGGGCCGTGGCTGGCTTCGTGGGTCGGGGGGATGGCGGTGGTCATGGGGGGGATTGTAACGGGATTGGCGGGGGCGGAAGCCGTGCGGCCTCAACTCGTCAGGCCGACTGGATCCGGCACGCCGCGCTTGCCGGGGCGCAAAAGAAAACCGTGGGAGGAGGAGGACCCACGGCTTTCGGAGGTGACTTGTCGTTCACCCGATTATACGCCAAACCG
Source organism: uncultured Phycisphaeraceae bacterium (assembly GCA_964614575.1). Classification (GTDB taxonomy): domain Bacteria; phylum Planctomycetota; class Phycisphaerae; order Phycisphaerales; family Phycisphaeraceae; genus JBGTLW01. Next base: position 10,629 of record CAZTLX010000044.1, read on the forward strand.
GGCGGACCGGTTCACGAATGCACCACTTTTTTTACCTGAACCTGATTCCCACAATCAACTCAGGAAATCGCCTTCGAGCTGGACGCGGATTTTTTCCAGCGCCTTGTTCTGGATCTGCCGCACCCGCTCCTTGGTCACGCCGATGATCCGGCCGACCTGCTCCAGCGTCAGGGCCTTGCTTTCGCGGCCTTCCTCGTCGCGCTCCAGCGCGAAGCGGTGGGTGATCACCTCTTGCTCGATGTTCGACAGGTCGGCCCGGTTGCTGCGGATGATGTCCCGCAGTTCGCCGACACAGTCGCCCTCGTGCTCGGCCCGCTTGGTTTCCATGTAATCCGAACGCTCCAGCTTCGGGTCAAAGTCCGTCGGGAACATCGATCGATACTTGGAAAACTTCATCCCGGCGCGGCTAAAGGCCTTGAGGATTGCCCGGCAGGCGTACGTCGAGAACTTGAATCCCCGCTCGACGTCGAACTTGTCGATCGCCCGCAGCAGGGCCATGTTCCCCTCGCTGATCATGTCGGCGAAGTCCATCTCGTTGAGCCGCGTCCGCTTGGCCATCGCCAGCACCAGCGCCAGGTTGGTCCGGGCGATCTGATCGCGGTACATCTCGGCCTTGCGGTGCCAGACCAGCAATTCACGGGCCTGATCCACATCGACCTCGTGCTGCTCCTTGAGCTCGGCCTTGATCTCGCAGACCCGCAGGCGGCAATAGTTGAACTGCCGGAAGAGTACACGCTCTTCTTTCGCCGTCAGCAGGACCTGGCCGTTGTTCTTTGCCGTTCGCTCCGGCGAGAGGTTGTCCATCACCGGGTGATACCACGAGGTATCCGGCTGCTGGATCTCCGGGGCTTCTTCGAAGATCTGCTTCTCCGCCTCTTCGTGAGGCAGGCTGAACAGCTCCGACGGGGTGTACTCGTATTTCCCTTCGAGTACCTGGCGGAGCACGGCTTCGTCAGCCTGGCTCAGGTTGCGGCGCGAGCGGCCCATCCGGACGCCTTGCGTCTTGCGGGCCTGCGCGAGCGGGGAATTAGGCTGGGTTAACTGTGTCATCCGACACCACCTTTCTTTGTCCTTCGGTGTCTCCCGGTCTTACTCGCTCGGTTCCAACCGAGTTCGGTTTGCCTGGCGGAGGCTGAACGTTTTGAACGTTTTATGCCTGCATCATATCCGGGAAAACCCATGCGCCAAGCTCAACTTTTTAGAATCGTTCAAAATTCCCGCCGAGTCAATGGGAAATAGCACTATTTTTAGTCCGTATTCTCGGGCCTGCGACAAAATTGCCCGGTTTCCCCTTCTTGACCGGCTTGTGCGACCCCCTTAGACTTGCGGTAAAGACCCCAGCGGCGTCGCGCTTAGCGATCTAAGCCCATGAAACAGCGTGATTTGCACGTATTCCGACCCACTTTTCGACGCCGCTGACCCCAAAAATGCTCATTCAACAAGGAGCTGCCCCGTGGCCTATAGCCTGCCCGATCTGCCCTACCCCACCAACGCCCTCGAACCCGCCATCGATGCCAAGACCATGGAGATCCACCACGGCAAGCACCACGCCGGATACGTCTCCAAGCTCAACGACGCGGTCGAAGGCCTCGATGTCCCCACCGACCCTTGGGAACTGTGCGCCAAGATCGATACGCTGCCGAAGGACAAGCAGACCGCGGTCCGCAACAACGGCGGCGGGCACGCCAACCACTCGCTGTTCTGGACCATCCTCGCCAAGCCCGGCACCGGCGGCAGCCCCGCGGGCGACTTGGCCAAGGCGATCGACAGCGACCTCGGCGGCCTGGACAAGTTCAAGGATGACTTCGCCGCCGCCGCCGCCTCCCGCTTCGGCTCGGGCTGGGCGTGGCTGGGCGTCAAAGACGGCAAGCTCTGCATCTGCTCAACGCCGAACCAGGACAACCCCGTCATGCCCTTCGCCGACTGCAAGTGCAAGCCGATCCTCGGCCTCGACGTCTGGGAGCACGCCTACTACCTCAACTACCAGAACCGCCGCCCCGATTACATCAAGGCCTTCTTCGACGTCATCAACTGGAAAGCCGTGGGCGACAACTACGCCAAGGCGAAGTAAAAAAACGATCTCCACAATCACCCCGACCCCGAAGCCCGCGGACGACCTCCGCGGGCTTTTTGTTTATCGCTGCCGCGTATGGCCATGGCTCGCGTCAATCAGGCCAGGCTCGCTCCGTCGGACAGACATACTTATCTGTCGTTCGACCGCAGATCGAAACCAACGTGGGGATGGCCTTTCGGGCCAATGACAGACAAGAATGCCTGTCCTGCGCAGGGTGCAAGGCCTTGTGGCGGGTAGATGTCACCCTGCTGAAGAACGCGTCGAATACACGCGCAGCACGGCATCCGTTATTCTGGGGAGTCTCAAACCAGACCCCACCCCCACGAGAAATCCGTCATGCCCATCGCCACGCAAATGTTCGACCTCACCGGCCAAGTCGCCCTCGTCACCGGCGGGGGCTCGGGCATCGGCAAGGCCTGCGCCGCGGCCCTGATCCAGCACGGCGCGAAATGCCTGATCGGCGGCCGCACCGTCGAGAAGGTCCAGGCCGCCGCGGAAGAACTCGACGCGTTGGGCAACAACTCCGGCGATGACCCGGTCTGCGCCCCGGTCCAGCTCGACGTGGCCAACGACGCCTCGGTCGAGCGGGCGGTGCGCAAAGCCGTCGATCTCTTCGGCGGGCTGCACATCGTGGTCAACTCGGCGGGCATCATGTGCAAGAAGCCGACCTTCGACCTCACCGCCGACGAAGTCAACGACCTCTACAACATCCACATCACCGGGGCCCTGCGCGTCAGCCAGGCGGCCGGGCACATCTTCCGCGAGCAGCACGCCGGCTGCATCATCAACATCGCGTCGATCAGCAGCTACGTCAGCCTCACCGAGGTCACCGCGTACGCCTGCGCGAAGAGCGCAATGATGGGCCTGACCCACAGCCTCGCCAACGAGTGGGCGAAGTTCGGCATCCGCACCAACGGCATCGCCCCCGGCTTCATCCCCACCGACATCAACCGCAAGATGATCGAGGGCACCGACCGCGGCCGACGCATCCTCGAACACACGCCCATGGCCCGCTTCGGCGTCGCCGAGGAAATCGCCGGCGCCGCCGTGTACCTCGCCTCCCCCGCCGCCAGCTTCGTCAACGGCATCACCATCCCCGTCGATGGCGGCTACCTCGCCAGCGGCATCGGCGACAGCGTCGCGCCGTGGGCCGATGGCAAGTAAGCCACTCGCTATCTCATCGATGGCCTTGACGATCGTTCGCGGCAATTGTATCATTATTGACACACGCCCCCGGGAGGCGCAGGTCCATGCCGCAGGTGGAATTCATCTGGTTTGCTCGACCTTTGGAGAAGATCCATGAGCACGGCCTGATTCCCGAGGAAGTCGAGCAAGCGGTATGCGACGCGCCCGCATTGGCGATCGCCCAGAGCCGGAGTTCTGACCACATGACCCTGCGATGGACGACCCGGTCCGGCCGTGACATCCGTGTGGTCTTCGATTGGGCCGATGAACACCAGACCACCGTCGTCCCCGTGACCGCATTCGATGTGGAGTAACACCAAGATGCCATCCAACCGAAAGCCGTCCCGCGCCCGATCACACAAAGCCATTCAAGGCAAGCCGCAAGTCGTACGGCGCTTCTCTGCGGAGGAACTGCGGGCGATAGAAGCACGGGCCAGCCGTCCGATCCCGGTGGAGGAACAGCAAGCCCTCAACGCCGCCGCGGATGAGGCGCATGCGCTGGCGCGCAGCGTTGAAGAGTTCCTGCTGCACCTGCGCAACGCCCGGCTAAAGCAAGGGCTCACCCAATCGCAGATCGACGAACGCACGGGCATCGGCCGGGCCAATCTCTCCCGGCTTGAAAACCTGCACCTCGACAACCCGACCCTCGACACCGTGCTGCGCTACGCCAACGCGGTCGGTTTGAAAGTCACCTTGCAGCCGAGCGAAACCAAGCCGGACGCGGCTTGAAAGCATGCCCCGCATCTTCCTCGCCAGCCCGGTGGTGCCGACCCATGCCATGCGCGAGGTGATGGCGGGCTTACGGGTTTTTGACCGGGCCTTGCGCGTCGTGCGCACCGATCCGCTTCATCTGACCTGGCGGTTCCTGGGTGAGGTCGATGAGGCGTGCGTGCCGCAGATCCCCGAGGTGTTGCGTGCCGCGCTGGCCGAGGCGAAGGGCGGGCCGGTGCCGTGGTTCGGCCCGGACGCGTGGCCGCACCCCGCCGCGGGGCCAGATGCGCTGCGGCGGACGCGCATCCTCGCGATGCACCCCGACGCGTCCGCCGGTGCCCGTGTCCTGCAACCGATCGCCGACGCCATCGACCGTGCGTGCGACGGACTTGCGGGCATCCCGCCGCGTGATCGGCCGTTCGTCCCGCACGTCACCATCGCGCGTTTCCGTCGCCGCGTGCCGCGCAAGGCCGTCGATGAGTTTGCCGCGTGGCTGCGTCAGCACCGCGCTGCTGCGTTGGGCGAGACCGACATCGCCGCGGTTGAGCTGATCGAGAGCGAACTGAGGCCGCGCGGCCCGCGGCACACCGTGCGCCACCGCGTGGCGTTGAAGTGACCGGCCGCTTAAAACTGCCGCAGGAAGCGCAGGTCGTTTTCGAAGAGCCAGCGGATGTCCTGGATCTGGTGCTTGCGCATGGCGAGGCGCTCGATGCCCAGGCCGAAGGCGAAGCCGGTCCACTGCTCGGGGTCGTAGCCGACGGCCTCGAACACCGCCGGATCGACCATGCCGCAGCCGCCGACCTCCATCCACTCCGGCCCGCGCCCGAAGTCCATCTTCAGGTACAACTCCGCGCTCGGCTCGGTGAACGGGAAATAACTGGGCACGAGCTTCACATCGGCCTCGGCCCCGAACATCGCGTGGGCGAAGTTCAGCAGCGTGGTCTTGAGATCGACCATCGACACCTCGCGATCGACGTACAACCCCTCGATCTGATGAAACATCGAGTAGTGCGTCGCGTCGTGCTCGTCCGGGCGATAGACCCGGCCGGTCGAGACGATGCGCAGCGGCGGCTTGGTCTGCTCCATCACGCGGATCTGCACCGTCGAGGTCTGCGAGCGCAGCATCGCCGGATTCCCCCCGGAAGCCTCGCCCGCCTGGCCGTGCTCATCACAGATGTAGTAGTTATCCAGCGGGTCGCGGGCGGGGTGCTGCTGGGGGATGTTGAGGGCGACGAAGTTGTGGTGCTCGTCTTCGACCTCGGGGCCGGTCGCGACATCAAAGCCCATCCGGCCGAACACATCGAGCAGCTCGTCGATGGTCTGGCGGATGATGTGGGCACGGCCCATGACCGGCGGCGTGCCGGGCTCGGTGAGGTCGAGCATCGCCCCCCCCGGATGCGCGGCGTGGCTCGCTGAGGCGGATGCGCCGAGGCTGGCTTTTTTCTCGTCGTAGGCTTCTTGAAGCGTTTGCTTTAGGGCGTTGGCGCCCTGGCCGAAGTCGCGCTTCTGCGGGCCGGGCACCTGCTTCATCAGGCCCATCAGGTCCTTGAGCGCGCCCTTGGAGCCGAGGTACTTGATGCGGAACGCCTCGAGCGACTCGGCATCGTTCACGGCCTGCAGGTCGGCCTTCGCGGCCGCTTCGAGTTCGGCAATCTTCTCCAGCATGGGGCGACAGGATAACGGATGCACGACCCCGCCGCCGCTCGCGGCTTTGCGCGGCTTTTACGCGTCCTGCTGTTCCGGTGTGGATGCCTTTGACTGCGAAGGCTCCTCGTCATGCAGCATCCGCACCGAGGGGGTGTCCATATCGTCGTACTGACCGCGCCGCACCGCCCAGATGAACGCGCCCAGCGCCACGATCGCCAGCACGATCGCCAACGGCAGCACGATGTAGATCACGGACATGACGACATCCTATGCCCGGCCGGGGCGACCCCATACCGCGCGGGTGCCCAGCGCGTGGGAGATCACCACCAGTGAGCTCATCGGCATGATGACCGCGGCGACCAGCGGGTTGATCAGCCCCGCCATCGCCAGCCCTAGGGCCGTGGCGTTGTAACCCAGCGAAAAGAGCGTGACCCGGCGGATCGCCCGCATCGCCCGGCCGGACAGCGTGAGCAGTTCCTCCAGCGGTTCGAGGCCGGGGCGGGCGAGATAAACATCCGCCGCGGCCAGGCTGGCCTCCGCGCCGCCATGCACGGCGATGCCCAGGTCGGCTATGGCCAACGCCGCCGCGTCGTTCACGCCGTCGCCGATCATGATCACCGGGCCGCGCAACTTCGCGTCGGCGACGAACGCGGCCTTGGCTTCGGGCGTCACCCCGCCGTGCGCCTGCCCCGGCTCGATCCCGACCTGCTGCGCGACCGCCTTGACGACGCGCGGGTCATCGCCCGAGAGCAGCCCAAGCCGCCAACCCTGCGTTTGAAGCCGCGCGATCGCGTCCGCCACGCCGGGTCGCAACGCATCGCCGACCCACGCGAGCGCCACGGCGCGCTGCTCGCCGGCGATGACGATGGGCGTGTGTTGCTGCTCGCGTGCTGCTTCGATGGCCCGTTGCAGAGCGTCGTCGATCGTGACGCCGCGGGCCGTGACAAAGGCCGGCGTGCCGATCGTGATGCGCCGGCCGGCGCAGGCCGCGGTGATCCCCGCGTCATGCTGTCGCACATCGGTCACGGCGACGGGTTCGTCATCGCCCGTGGTCAACGCTTCGCACAGCGCCCGCGCCACGTGGTGCGACGACTGCCGCTCCACCGTGGCGACAATTGGCTTGATCGCTTCGTCACCCACCCAGCGGACCAGTTGCGTCTGCCCTGCGGTGAGCGTGCCGGTCTTATCGAGCAGGATCGTGCCGCCGGCGCGGCGGGCACGGGCCAGGCGATCCAGCACATCACCGCCCTTGATCATGATGTCTCGCTGGGCCGCGGCCCCGATCGCCACGGCGATGCTCAGCGGTGTCGCCAACCCCAACGCGCACGGGCACGCGACGATCAGCAGCGCGACGGTGTGATCGAACGCGACGGATGGATTGATCGACAGCCACAGCCCCAGCGTGACCGCCGCGAACGTGATCACGACCACCACGAACCACCCGGCGATGCGATCTGCCGTCTGCACGATCGCCGAGCGGCGCGACGCGAAGTCTTCCACCATCGCCATCAGTTGACCGACGCGCGTCTGCTTGCCCGCCGCGGTGATGCGCAGGCGCAGCGTCGCGCCCAGGTTCGTCGAGCCCGCGTGCAAGTGCTCACCGACGCCCACCCGTACCGGGCGCGACTCGCCGGTGAGCACCGCGGCGCTGATGTCGCTTTCGCCGCGCATCACCTGCCCGTCGGCGGGGATCGTCTCGCCGGCGCGGACCTCTACCACATCCCCGGTGCTCAGCGCCTCGACGGGCACGTCCTGCGTTTGCCCCTGCTCGTCCACCCGCCTTGCTTTACCGGGGGTGAGGCTAAAGAGCAGTTCGAGCGCATCGCCGGCGCGGCGTTGCTGGCGGTGCTGGATGTAGCGGCCAACCAGCAGCAGCAGCACCAGCACACCCAGCGTGTCGAAGTAGATGTCGCCGCGGCCGGTGACGACGTTGAACGTGCCGACCGCCGCGCCGACCAGCAGCGCCAGCGCGATCGGCAAGTCGAGGTGAGTCGAGCGCATGCGCAGCGCCGCCCACGCGCCGCGGAAGAACACCCCGCCGGGCCACGCGATCGCCACCAGCCCGATGCCCAGGCTCAGGTAACGGAACAGCGCCTCGAACTGCGGCTCCATCTCGCCGAACATCCCGGCGTACAACGCGAACGCGAGCAGCATGAGGTTGCCCGCGCACGCCCCGGCCACGGCGATGCGCACCAGGTGCCTGCGGTCCTCGCGCTGCCGGGCGTCCTGCGCATCGCGCCCGCGTGCGGCGTGCGGGGGGTAGCCCAGACGATCGAGCGCCCGCGCAATGCGCGGCAGATCGATCAGGCGCGTGTCCCAACGCAGGCGCACCTGCCGACGGGCCAGGCTCAGCCGCGCCTCGATCACGCCGGGCGCGACGCGCGGCAGCTTCTCGATCAGCCAGACACACGCGGCGCAATGCACGCCTTCCAAGGCAAGGTCCACCGACATGACCTGCTCGCCGCATGGCCGACAGTACAGCCGTGTAAAGGTCGGGTCGGCGAACTCGTCGAAGCGGCCGCCGGTGGTCGCGGCTTTGGTCGGCGTGTCCTCGGCGTCGTCGCGGAGGCGGTAGAACGCTTCGAGGCCGTGCTCGTGGAGCATCTGATAGACGGTGTGGCAGCCGTGGCAGCAGAACTGCTGATCGGCGTCGGGCTCGATGAGTCCGCGCGGCACCGGCAGGCCGCAGTTCGTGCAGGCGACCATGGACTTGGAGTCGGTCACAGAAGTGCGCGACCCGAGCGGGATGTCAGTGCTGATCGCAGACAGGGCAGGTCACCTCGCTGGAATGATCAATCGCGGCACCGTCGGCATGGGTTTCCACGGCGGGCGTGATCGCCGCCATCGCGGTGGTGTCGATCATGACGCGGTTGAAGACGGTAAACAGGCCGATGATGACCAGCGCCGCGGCGGTCATGGCGGGCAGCTTCGCGCCGAGCCGGCCGGTGAGTTGCTGGACGCCCAGGCCCAGCGCCGCGAGCACGGGCACGGTGCCGAGCCAGAACGCGGCCATGGTCGCCGCGCCCCACGCCGCGCTGCCGGTGCCCGCGGCGGTGACGGCAAAGGCCCACAGCCAGCCGCAGGGCAGCAGCGTGGTGAGCAGGCCGATCATCAGCGCCCGGGGGAACGGTCGCCAACCCAGAGCGACGCGCTGCCCCGCCGCGACGAGGCGTGACAACGCCGGCGGCGGCTTGAGCAAGGCCAGGCGCACGCCGCGCAGCCGCAGCAGCGTGACGAGGCCGAAGCCGACCATCGTCGCGCCGGCGAGGATCGCGGCGATGCGCGACACGCCCAGCATCCCCCCGCCCCAGTCCAGTGCCGCGCCCATCGCGCCGCAGGCCGCGCCCAGCAGCGTGTAGGTGATCAGCCGCCCGCCGTGGTACGCGGCGGACAGCGCGAGCTTCGGGCGCGTGCCCGGCTCGCTGCCCAGCGCGAACGCGACAAACACGCCGCACATCCCGGCGCAGTGCAGCGAACCCAGCAGGCTCGCGAGCATCACGGTGGCGATCAGTGCGGTCATGGCGAGGTTCGTGGCGCGGCAGGGATCTTGATCTGCGACGATTGGATGAAGCGGTGCTCGCCACGGTGGACGAGCAGGTCGATCGTCCAGACACCGGGCCGCGGCATGGGCACGGCCGCGAGGTAGAGCCCCTCGCCGCCGTGGTTCAGCGTCGCGGGCGTGCGGTCGGCCGCGCGGGCGTGATGGAAGAAACGCACTTCGACCTTCGCGTCGTTGATCGGCTCGCCACGGTCATCAGTCAGGGTCATTTTAACCATGCGCTCGCCGACGATGTCCGCGATGGTTGCGATGTCCCACGCCACGCTCCACCCCAGCTCGGCCGAAGCGGCGCGGGCGGCCTGGTCGGCGTCCCAGTTCACCGCCTTCTGGTAGTAGTTCGGCTCGATCGCGACGGTCGGGTCACCCCACGCCCGGCTCATCATCACAAAACAAACGACGATCTGCCCCGCGAGCAGCGCGATGATCAGCCCGGGCCAGAGCAGTTGCGGCGGCAGGCGATAGAGTCCTCGCGGCGCGCGCGTCGGTGTGTCGGCGGACCATGAACTCATGGGGTGGCTCCTTCGCTGGTCGGCGCGGTGCGAATTCCTTGGGCGGGGTCTGAAACGGGGGCGGGGGCGGGGCCCATCGGTCCGACCAGCCGCGTGTGGCTGATGTGATCGTATCCCTCCGCCGAGCGGACCCGGACCCCGACACTGACCGTGCCGCCGACGAACGCCGAGCGCGGGCCGATGATCTGCACCGGCTCCTCGATCGTCTGGCCTGGCGCGACGGTCAGCGGGTTGTTGGCCGCGACCAGTTCCATGGCCGTGGGCTCTTCGAGGGCGAGGGTGAAGGTCTGCGGCTGATCGAGGCGGTTGGTCAGTTCCACGCGCAGGGTGCTGGCGATGCGGCCATCGGCCATCTCGTAGAACGGCAGGCCCTGGGTGCGTAGCAGCGCGACGCTGGCGACCGATTTGGTGCCCAGCGCCACGAGGAAGATCGTGACGATCAGGGCGATGACCAGCGGGTAGAGCACGACGCGCGGGCGCAGCAGGCGGGGCTTATCTCCCTCGATCGCCTGCTGCGAGGAGTAGCGGATCAGGCCGCGCGGCTTGCCGATGCGGTCCATCACCGCGTCGCACGCGTCGATGCACTGGGCGCAGCTCACGCACTCGAGCTGCAGCCCGTCGCGGATGTCGATGCCGGTCGGGCAGACCTGCACGCACATCGTGCAGTCGATGCAATCGCCCTGATCGCCGCCGACCACGGGCAGCTTCACGTTGCCGCTCTCACCGACCGCCTTGCGTTTCTGCTTGCCGCGCGGCTCGCCGCGGACCGGGTCGTAGCTGATGATCAGCGACTGACGGTCGAGCAGGACGCTCTGGAATCGGCCGTAGGGACAGCCGATGATGCAGAGCTGTTCGCGCCAGTAGCAGAAGTCGAACATCATCAGGCCGGTGGTCGCGGCCATGACGAGGAACGCGATGGGGTGGTTGACCGGCGAGCCCTGCACCCAATGGAACAGCCGTTCGACGCCGACGAAGTAAGCGAGGAAGGTGTGGGCGAGGAACATGGAGATGAGCAGGAACGCGGCGTACATGGCGATCTTTCGCCAGCCGGCGACGTCTTTCCTGGGACGCCCGCCTTTTCCGGGGGTGCCGAGGCAGAGGCGTTCGACCGGGCGATAGACGAATTCGAGATAGACGGTCTGCGGGCAGGCCCAGCCGCACCACACCCGGCCGAACAGCGCGGTAATCAGGAAGACGCTCACCAGCAACCCGACCATGAACAGGGCGAGCAGGAAGGTGTCGGTGGGCAGGAACGTCGTGCCGAAGAACGTGAACTGCCGCTCGATCACGTCGAGCAGCATCGCGGGCTTGCCGTTGATCGGGATGTAGGGCAGGAGCGTGAAGACGGCGATCAGCGCGTAAGCGACGGCACGGCGGAATTTGAGGAACCGCCCGCGCGCCAGGCGGGGCGTGAGCCAGCGGCGGCGGCCGTCGGCTTCGAGGGTGGAGAGCACGCGCTCTTCGGGTTGCAGCAGTTCGGGGCCGGGCATGTCGGCACGTCTCACTCCCCGGAGGGGTTGTGGGCGGAGGGCTGGTCCGCGGGCTGTTCCGCGGTCTTGGCCGGCGGGGTGGCGCGCAGCTCGGGCCAGGGGTCGATCGGCTTGGCGCGGGGGTCCACGGCTCGGCCGGGCAGGTTCTGGCCACGCAGCGTGGTCACGTAGGATGAGAGCAGCACCATCTCGTTGGCGTGGAGCTGATTCTTCCACGCGGGCATGGCGTTGTTGTTGCGGCCGTTGGCGATCACGTCGTAGATGTCTTCGAGCTTCTGGACGTTGATGTAAAGCTCGTCGGTCAGGTTCGGGCCGGACATCCCCTGGCCGTTGCCCCCGTGACACTGCGCGCATTTGCCGGCGTAGATGTTTTTGGCAAAGGCCATCCACTCGGGTTTCTCGGCATATTCAAGGATCGTCTGCGTGTCGGGCGCCAACTCGCCGATCTCCCCGAACTTCATCGCGATGGCCGCGGTCTTGGCGCGTTCGTACTGGCCCTGCGGCGAGAGCACGCCTTGCGCGGCGAGGACGATGAGGAAGTACGGCGGGGTGAAGAGGATGGTCACCCAGAAGATGGCCCACCACCAGCCCGGGGTGGGGTTGTCGTACTCGCGGATGCCATCGTACTCGTGGTCGGTCAGGATGTCGCGGGGTTGTTCGGGCATGATGGGGTCGTCCTCTTGAACACCCACACTCTCGTGGATGTGGGGTCCACGCCGCGGAGGGCGTGAGCGTTCGAGGGTGGCTTACTTCTCGGGGTCGCGTGGTTCCACGGGCTGGTCTTGCAGCGGGATCTGGGCCTGCCGATCAATCTCCTTCTTCGGGCGGGTCAGCACATAGATCACGATGGCGATGAACACGACGACGAAGATCACCAGCGCGATGACCGCCAGCACGCTCCAGCCCGCGTTGCCGATGACATCCCGCAGCATCAGCGCGCTCCCATCGTCGTGTTCGTTTCGGCGTTAGCGGCCTCGGACTCGGCCTCGGCCTCTTCGCTCTCGGACTCGCCGGGCGCAGCGGGTGTTTCGCTTTCTTCCGCCTCGGCCGGGACGGGCTTGTTGAGGTCCGTGCCCAATCGCTTTATGTACGCGATCAACGCGACCATCTCCGTCACCTTCTTCTCGTCGGCCAGCACGATCTCGCGGCCTTGGGCATCGTAGAGCGGTCCCTGATTGTCGGTGACGATCTCCTGGTAAATGGCCTTGCCCTGTGCGATCGCGTGTTGACGCGACGCCGCCCGCTCCTCATCGGTGTAGGGCACGCCCAGCGCCTGCATCGCCTTGACCCGCAGCGGGACCGAGCTCAGATCGATCGGTTTGGTCGCCAGCCAGGGGTACGGCGGCATGATCGAGTTGGTCACCACGTCCGCCGGCTTCATGAAGTGGCGGTAGTGCCACAGCGACTGGGGGATCTTGTCGCCGATCCGATGCAGGTCCGGCCCGATGCGCCGGCTGCCCCACTGGAAGGGGTGG
>CAZTLX010000045.1:0-23205 GCA_964614575.1 uncultured Phycisphaeraceae bacterium
CGATGTCCCCCAGCGCCTCGCCGCCTGAGCGGCCCCGCCGATACGCCGCCGATACGCCGCCGACCCCGGGGACCACCACGCGCGGGTATGTGGTCCTGCGCGTGAAGCGCGTGCCGTGTCATGGGTCAGACCTCGGGTGCCCCGGACAAGGGCGCTTTGGGGTTTCCGTGTCCCGCCTCAGCCGCCCGCGGCATCGCTGACCAGCGCGTCGATGTCGGCGTCGCGCGTGGCCCACGAGCACATCAGCCGCGCCCCGGCTGTCCCGATGAACTCATAAAACGCCCAGCCCCGCGCCCGCAATCGTTCACGCACCGCGTTCGGCAGCGCGACGAACACCGCGTTCGCCTCGACCGGGTGCAGGAGGCGCACGCCGTCGATCGCACCCAGCCGCCGCGCCAGGTGCTCGGCCTGCCGATGCGCGTGCGCCGCGTGCCGCAGCCACGCGCCGTCTTCGAGCAGCGCCACCCACGGCGCGGCGAGGAAGCGCATCTTCGAGGCGAGCTGGCCCGCCTGCTTGCAGCGGTAGTCGAACTCCCCGGCCAACGCGCGGTCGAAGAAGACCACCGCCTCGCACGCGAGCATGCCGTGCTTGGTCCCGCCGAAACAAAGGACATCAACCCCCGCTTTCCACGTCAGCTCCGCCGGGCTGGCGCCGCTGCGGTTCACCGCCTGCGCGAAGCGGGCGCCGTCCATGTGGACGCGCAGGCCGTGGCGCTTGGCGATGTCGCAGAGTGCGCCGATCTGGTCCGCGCAATACACGGTGCCCAGCTCGCTGGGCTGGGTCAGGCTCAGCACGCGGGGGCGGGGGAAGTGGATGTCGGTGCGGCGGGTGATGAGCATTTCGACCGCGGCGGGGTCGAGCCGGCCGGCGTCGCCGGGCGCGAGCAGCACCTTGGTGCCGTGGGTGAAGAACTCGGGCCCGCCGCACTCGTCGGTCTCGATGTGGGCCAGCTCGTGGCAGATGACGCTGTGGTAGGAGTGGCAGAGGTGGGCGATGGCCATCGAGTTGGCCGCGGTGCCGGTGAAGCAGAAAAAGACCTCGGCGTCGGTTTGAAAGGTGTCGCGGATCAGGTCGGCGGCGCGGGCGGTCCACGCGTCGTTGCCGTAGGAAGGCACGGCCGCGGCGTTGGCGTCCCGCAGCGCGGCCATCGCCTCGGGGCAGAGGCCGGCGGTGTTGTCCGAGGCGAACTGCTGGCCGGGCGTCACCGCCTGCTCCGCTTGTTTTGCCGGCTCATGCATGGTCAAACTTCCCGCGATAAAGCCCGCGCCCGGCTCGCTGATAAAAGCACGACGCGAACGCCGCACGGTCCTGATACATCTGCCAGAACAGGACCCACGGGTCGAGCAGCACCTCGTCCTGACCCGGGTGCCGCACCTTGAAGACGAAGTGGCTGTGGTCGTGTTCGCCGACATACACGCCCGCGCCTTCCGCGTAATGCGTGCCGGCCCGCAGCGGCGTGCGCTCGGGCACGAGCAGGCGCGTGAGGTGGTGGCACTGCAGCGTCCACGTGCTGCCGTCCGGCCAGGTGCGGACGCCGCGCCACCGGTTGTTCTTGTGCTCGGCCTGGGTGTTGAACAGCCAATGATCGTCGAAGTCGATCGGCGCCCAGATCGGCGTGCCGCGCGGGTGGTTGATGTCCAGCCCGCCGTGCGCCGACGCGCCGAAGTATCCGCCCAGCCACGTGTCGTCGCCGAAGTAGCACTCGCGGACGTCCAGCCCTTCCTCGGCCAGCGGGCACCAGGGGTGCAGCGGCTCGGGGCAGATGCGGAGGGTGGCGTCCTGCAGCGCCAGCCGCGCGTGCTTGCGCGGCCGACACTCGCCGTGCGCTTCGACCAGAAACTCAAACACATCGTCCACCGCATCCGGCCAGAGGCGCAGGCCCGCGATGACGTAAGGCTCGTAAAAACTCTTCTGGGTCGAGAGCTCCCGTGACAGCTCGTGGCGTTCGCCGTCGATCTCCAGGTCCATGAAGAAGCGCAGCTCGGTGATCGCGCCTTGCTGTTCGACCTTCAACGCCGGCAGGTCGGTGCGGATCAGCTTGGCCCGCGTGCCGTGCAGCGTGATGGGGATGACGCGGCCGTCGGCACGGGTGAAGCGCAGGGTGTCGCGGCGGTCGAGTTCGACCGCCGTGAGCGTGTCGGTGGCGGTGCGTTGAAGGGGCATCATGCCGACATGGTAAGCTGCGGGCGCGATGCGTGAACAGGAGCCGCGATGCGAGAATCACAAGCCGCGAAGATGGATCGTCCGCTGCGTCTGGGATTTGTCGGTGGCCACGGCCACCACTACCTGCGGGCGGCGCTGGGTGATGCGGAGCTGCGCGTCGAAGCCGCGGCCGCGTGCCCGGGGCATGACGATGCCGAGCCGGCGCGCAAGCGGTTTGCGGAGGTGTCGGGGTTGTCGTGGTTCGATGCGCTTGATGCGTTGCTCGAAAAGTTTAAGCCGGACGTGGTGAACATCGGCACGGTCCACGGGCGGCAAGGCCCGCTGATTGCGCGGGCGCTGGCTGCGGGGGTGGCGGTCGTGGCGGACAAGCCGATCGCCGGGACGTGGGACGATTATGTGGCGGTGCAAGCCGCGGCCGAGGCGAGCGGCGTGGCGGTGATCACCGAGTTCGACTTCCGCGCCCGGCCGTGCTTCGTCGCCGCGGCCCGGGCGGTGCGCGACGGCAAACTCGGCGACATCGCGCTGGCCACCGCGCAGAAGTCCTACCGCCTGGGCACGCGGCCCGAGTTCTACCAACGCCGCGCGGACTACGGCTCGACGCTGCTGTGGGTCGCGTCGCACGGCATCGACGCGCTGCGCTTCGTCACCGGCCTGCCCTTCACCGATGTCACCGCACAGCACGCCAACGTCACCAAGCCCGAGTACGGCGAGATGGAAGACCACTGCGCCGCGCTTTTTACGCTCGGCCATCACGCGACGGGCCTGGCCCACGCCGACTTGCTCCGACCCGCCGCCGCGCCGACCCACGGCGACGACCGCCTCCGCGTCGTCGGTGCCGCGGGCCAGCTCGAAGTCCGCGACGAGCGCTGCGTGCTGATCACGCACGACGATGGGCCGCAGGACATCACCGACTCCGCGACGCCGCGCCCGCTGCACGTGGAGCTGCTCGATGCCGCGCTCGCCGGCAACACCACCGCCTTTGGCACCGCCCACTCGCTGGAAATCGCCCGCGTCCTGCTCACCACCCGCGACGCCGCCGACCGACAGGTGCGGCTGCCGCTGGGGCCGTGATCCGCATCCCGTCCCGCGCCCCCCCGCGCCGCGCCATCGGCATTTTTCCTTGATCTTTTGCCCGGTTGGCCTTAGATTCTTTGCAAGAGCGAGAAGTTTGGATTCTGCCCGCCTCACGCGGATCGAACCGCGGCTCATGCTCGCAAACCCGCCGACCCGCCCCCGGCTAGGCATCCCCGATCTGACAGGAGTTTTGTATGTGTTTTTTCCGCTTGGTCCGATCGACGTGGCGTCTGTGGGTTGGAGCCGGGTTGGCGGCGACGTGTGGGTTCGCGGCGTCCGGGGCGTCGGCCGCGGATCATGAGGTGCTGTTCATCCGCGGCGCCGACCGCAGCGGCGGTTTCCTCGAAGCGAACAACGATGCCGGCCGCACCGAGCAGCTTGCCGACATCAACAACGCTTCGACCAGCGGGGGCAACCACGGCTGGAAGACGCTGGCGACCACGCTGACCAACAACGGCTTCAACGTCTCCCAGGCGATCGAACCCCTCGCGCCGGGCGATCCGGCGACCGGGCAGACCACCGGCGCGCCGCTGAACTTCACCGACCCGACCGGCGACCACTACGTCAACCTCAGCGCCTACGACGTCGTCGTCTTCGGCTCGAACAACGCGGCGTACGGCACGGCGGCGGTCGATGCGGTAGAGAACTACATCCGCGGCGGGGGCGGGGCGATCTTCATCAGCGACGCGAACTTCGGCAGCGACTGGGCTGACGCCTCCAACTCCGATCAGCCGTTCCTCTCACGCTTCGGCCTGACCGTGAACCAGGACAACGGCACCTACTCGTTGGAGCGGAGCAAAGGCGAGTTCCTCGTGCCCGATCACCCGATCCTTGCCGGCGTGGACAAGTTCGACGGCGAGGGCGTCACGCCCATCACCGTGGGAGCCACCCTGCCCGAGGGCGTGAGCGTCGAAATCCTCGCCAAGGCCGAGGGGCAGGTCCGCCGCAATGTTGCGCCCTTCGGCAACAAAAACCAGGGCGGCACCACCGCCGCCACGGATCTGGACGCGGCGCTGCTCGTGGCGACGATCGACCAGGGCCGGCTCATCGGCCACTTCGACCGCAACACCTTCTTCAACGACAACGGCGCAGGCACCGACATCACCCGCTACGACAACGAGCAGTTCGCGATCAACATGTTCACCTTCGCCGCCGTCCCCGAGCCGGGGACGCTGGGCGTGCTCGGCCTCGGTGCCGCGGCCCTGCTGCTGCGCCGCCGCGATGGTTGATCAAAAAGCAACCCACCGCATACGGCACGCCGCGATGAATCGACCGCTCATCGCGAATCATGTGATTCTGCCCCGCCTCCGCGATAAATAGCCGAATAGCCGGCGAGCTACGCCTCGCCGGGGGCCTGATACCCGATCGCTGCGCGACCGCCCGGCGAGGCGTAGCTCGCCGGCTATTTCTGTGGCGTCAAGGTCGCGTGGTCGAAGCGGGTTCGTTGGCGATCAACTCCACCAGCACCACCTCCGCCGCGTGTTCCGCGTCGTCGGCGATGGCCTGGCCGACGATCACCGCGCGGCCGCCGCGGTGGGCGAGCGTGATGGGTTTGATGCCGGGCAGGGCGGTGGAGTGTTGCAGCTTGAAGAGCGGGTCGTAGAGGCGGAGGAAGCCGGCGTTGGGGTCGGTTGAGGCGGCGTCTCTGGTGAAGCCGAAGCCGCGGGTCTGTCGGCCAAGGACGAGGACGCGGCCGCCGTCGAGCCCGGCCAGATCAACGGGCCACGCCGCGGCGACGCTGTTGTTGCGCTCCTTGTCGCGGCCGAGGATCGTGTCGCCGGCGAGCAGTTGCGGGTCGTCGGGGTCGAGTCGGCCGACGGTGCCCCAGAACAGCGTGCGCCCGCGGAAGCCCCACGCCTCGCCTTTGAGCGTCTTGGCGGCCACGTTGTAGTCGCGCGGGTCGTGGCGCAGCACCGAGTTGCCGCCGTCGGCGATCCCGGCAAACAGGACGCTGCCATCTTTTGCGAGGTTGACCGAGCGGATCGCCGAGTCGGCGACCAGGCCGTTCATGCGGTTGCCCCCGCCGGATTGCGGGTTGGGGTTGTAGGCCCGCCAGACGATCGCGCCTTCGCCGTCGAGCTTGAAGAGGAAGGGCGACCACCACGGCTCGCCGCGGGTCTGCGTGGGCGACCAGCCGGCGAGGTAGGTGTGCGTGCCGTCGGTCCGCGTGCGCAGCGTGCGGGTGTTGCCCAGCGTGTCGTGCGGCCAGTCGCGGCCGAGCACCTGCCGGGTCACCTCGGGGTCGATACGCGGGGTGTAGAGGTCGCGCTTCCACCGCCGCTGCTTGAGGTCCGGCGACAACCGGCTGACATGATCGGCGACGTAAAAGAAATGCTCTTCCGTAGCCGGGCTTCCGGGGGGTGGGTCGAGCACGTAGCCGCCGTCGTGGCTGACCACGACATCCCCGCCGTCGAGCAGCGCGAGGCCGACCGGCTGCCAGCGGTCCTCGCCCAGCGGCCGGGGCACGTGCCAGACCGACTGCCAGCCCTCGAGCGACGTGCCCGCTTCGATGGTCTGAAGGTCGTGCGACAGCCGCAGCACGATCGGCACGCCCCGGCCGTCACGCGCGGGGTCGTAGCGGTCGTCGGTGTAGTGATCGGCCGGCACTTTGTGCGGCGTGTCGCGCTGCGCATCGGATACGATCGTCCGCAGACCCTTGAGCGGTTCGAGCACGGCCGCGAACTTGGCCGAGGCATACCCGCCGACGTACACGCCGGTGTCGTTGACCTCGACGGTGGTGAGCTGCGCCAGGCCTTGGGCGAAGTGGTGGGCCGCGACGATCTGGCCCTCGGCATTGAGCAGCGCCACGAAGCCGTGGCCGTAGCGCGACGCTTCGTCGGCCTCACCGCTGTTGACCGCCTCTGCCGCCGCTACCGTCAGCGGCGTCGTGATCATCCCCGCGATGTAGATGCGTCCCTGCGCATCGATCGCCGCGCCCTCGACGACGTCCAAAGCCCCGCTGCCGAGGCGCAGCCGCTGCGTCTCGCGCAGCGGCTGGGCGTGGGAAAGGCCGCAGAGCACGCAAAGGCAAGTGAGCAGGAGGATTCGCATGTTTTTGTTTGACCCCATTGAGTCGAAGGTTAGCGCAACTTGCCTGAGTTTCTCCACGCAGGGGGGGCGTGGATTCACGCGAATTGCGCGATTCGCTTGCTGAATTGTGTTTAGCAGCACAGCGGTTGCGCGAAGCCACGAGCGGTGGGGTCAGGCCGCGCGTCGGCGCGTGAACCATCGCGCCAGCGGCCAGGGCAGGTACACCAGGAGGAAGCTGCTCAGGCCCAGCAGCGAGAGCCACACCACGCGCTGCGGCCAGTCGCCCAGGAGGTTGAGGATCGTGCCGGTGGCGGGCAGGTCGCGGCCGACGTAGCCGTAGTTCCACCCGCCCAGCAGGTTGATCGGCAGCATCAGCGCGACGTAGCCGAGCGTCACGGCGGCGGCGATCCACAGGTCGCGCCAGCGCGGGCGGTAGCCGCCCACGGCCGCGTCGTAGAGCGCCAGGCCCACGACGGTGGTGTGGTTGAGCCAGAAGAGCCAATAGGTGGGGGAGCGCAGGCCTTCTTCGACGACGGGGGTGATGAAGCCGTGGAGCGTGAGGGCGAAGGCCCAGAAGTAGAGCGTCGTGCGCAGCCCCCGGAAGCGATATCCAAAAAACATGACCAGCGCGGCCAAGAGGTTCGCCAGATCGCAGACGTGCAGCGGCAGGGTCTTGGCCCAGTCGAGGTTGGCGGGCAGGGCGTACCAGGCGTTGATGCCGAGGAACGACGCCACGGCAAACCACCCAAGGGATTTCCGCAAGGGCGCTTCCTGCCCGCGGTAAGCCAGGGCGCGGCCGGCGGCGACGACGAGCGTGACCGCGAGGCCGCAGATGACCAAGGCCAGCAGGTGGTTGGGCGAGCCGGGCCACGTCTGGCGTGGGGGGGTCGCTTGGGCGGCGGCGAGGATCGTGACAATGTCTAGCATCGTGATGTGGTGGGTGACGTCCGTATAACAGAATGCGCATCATATTCTGTATTGATTTTTCCAACCATTTGTCGATATCTATTGACAAGGTGCCTTTACAATGCTATTAATATTACTGCTTGCTGGCGGATACTACTTACATCACTAGGCTAACGATTATTATTTTAAACTTTTGTGGCGGGAGTATTTATGGCTAATACCGGTGCTATCGTGCGCGTTCCGGAGGAGGCGAGGGATTCACTCAAGACTGTTGCGAGGGCAATGGGCGTAACGATGCAGGACTTGCTTGTTGACCTTATCGCTGAAGCGGAAAACAAGCTATTTTACCGGCAAATGGCTTTGGGATACGCTGAAATAAAGCAAGACCCAGATCTGCTGAAGGCCGAGTCCGAGTTTAGGGACAAACTCGACCGCGACATGCGGGACGGGCTTGAGGATCACGAAAATGCCAGAAAAACTACGTCGCGGCGAACTGTGGCATGCTAATTACGGAAGATCGAAAAAGCCTGACCATGTTCCAGTGCTGGTCGTCTCGTCAGACGAATTTCTCGCCCTCGATGCAGATACGGTAATCGTGGTTCCTGTGTACGACGCAGGTTCTGGACTCCCGTCACGAGTGCCCATAGAGGGCGCAGGGTGTGGAATCAATAAGCCCGCATTTGCGGCGTGCGAGCATATCCGATCGATCAAGCGTGAGAGACTTGCTGAGGACGGTCTTGGGATGGTGTCTGACGACACGATGGCTGCGGTAGAGAAGGCCATTACAAGGCTGATCGGTCTGAAACCTATTCCTAGGTCGCCCCGCGGCTGGGGGACATGATGATGCGACACCGAGATCGGCACGCTAGGCGGGTTTCCATCCGCCTTTTATTCATTGCGCCCCCCCCCGATGTATAACCAAGGGTGTGCATCCAAATCGTTAAGGATTGGTTCGTCGGGGATGGCCTGATCGCGGTTACACTATGCCCACCAAGCCCGAGAGGAAAGCCCCGTGTTGACGCGGCTCGGGCGGATATGGGGACCGCCTGCATGTCCACCGCCACACCGAGCCTGACGCCGTTCCGCATGGACCCCAGCGCGCCGGACCCGGTGCGTCGCTCGCTGCTGCGGGCGGTGCGCCCGGCGATGGAACGGGTGCTGGCGTTCCCGCAGCTTAACGAGATCTACGCCCAGATCATGAGCTGGGTCGGCGACGAGCGCCACTTCGCCGACAAGGCGCTCGACGCCTTGGGCGTGCGTTACCGCGTGCGCGACGCCGAGCTGGCGCTGATCCCCAAAGAGGGCCCGCTGGTCATCGTCGCCAACCACCCCTTCGGCGGGGTCGAGGGCATGGTGCTCTGCTCGCTGCTGCGACGCGTGCGGCCGCACGACACGAAGCTGCTGGCCAACTACCTGCTCGCGGCGATCCCCGAGCTGCGCGACGCGTTCTTCTTCGTCGATCCGTTCGGCACGCCCGAATCGACCCGGAAAAACCTCGCGTCCATGCGCGGCGCGATCGACCACGTGAAAGACGGCGGGTGCCTGGGCGTGTTCCCCGCGGGCGAGGTCTCGCACCTGAAGCTGCGGCGGCGGACGATCGACGACCCGCCGTGGTCCCCGACCGTCGCGCGGATCGTGCAGCGGACGGGCGCGACGGTCGTGCCGGTGTTCTTTGACGGCCGCAACAGCGCGCTGTTTCAGATCGCGGGGCTGGTGCATCCGCGGCTGCGCACCGCGATGCTCCCGCGCGAGATGCTCAAGAAGAAGCGCGGCCGCATCCGCCTGCGCATCGGCAACCCGCTGCCGGCCAAGCGGATCGAGTCGTTCGCCGACCCCGAAGCGCTGACCAGCTACTTCCGGGTGCGGACCTACGTGCTCAAGCCCGAGCGCTGGCGCGATCGGCAGGCGGGCGAAGCGGCAACGCCCGCGGGGATGGTGCCGATCATCGACCCCCTGCCGCGCGAAGCGCTGATCGACGAGCTGGCCGCGCTGCCCCCGGAAAGCCGCCTGCTCAGCTCGGGCGACATGGATGTGGTCATCGCGTCGATGGACCACCTGCCCAGCGTGATCCGCGAGATCGGCCGGCTGCGCGAGCTGGCGTTCCGGCAGGTCGGCGAGGGCACCGGCAAGCCGCTGGACCTCGACCGCTTCGACCCGGCCTACCTGCACCTGATCGTCTGGGACCGCGCGAACCACCAGATCGTCGGCGCCTACCGCCTCGGGCAGACCGACCGCATCCTCCCGCGCGACGGCGTCGAGGGCCTCTACACCGCCACCCTCTTCCACTTCAAACGCAAGCTGCTCGAACAGATCAGCCCCGCCCTCGAGCTCGGCCGCTCCTTCGTCCACCCCGACTACCAGCGCAGCTTCGCGCCGCTGATGCTCCTCTGGCAGGGCATCGGCCACTACGTCGTCCGCGAGCCGCGCTACCGCCACCTCTTCGGCACGGTGAGCATCAGCGCCGACTACACCTCCATGACCAAGCAACTGCTCATGAGCTTCCTCGAAGCCCACCGCGCGCTGCCCCAGCTCGCCAAGCTGGCCAAGGCGAAAAACCCGCCCCGCCGCCGACCGCCCCGCGGCTGGGAGGCGCAGGAGTTCTCCACCACCGTCCGCGACGTCGGCGAGGTCAACGAACTGATCGCCGACCTCGAAGCCGACGGCAAGCACATGCCCGTGCTGCTGCGGCAATACCTCAAGCTCAACGGCAAGCTGCTGGGCTTCAACATCGACCCGGACTTCGGCAACGTGCTCGACGGGCTGATGCTCTTCGACATCACGCAGATCCCCGGCCCGATCCTCCGCAAATACCTGAGCAAAGACGGCGCCGCGTCGTTCCTGAAGTATCACGGCGTGACGGGGGTATGAGGCATTTGCCACGAGCCTACTTGGCAAAGGGGAGCATCAACTCACCGCCGCGGTACATGGCGTGTTGTCGGCCGCGCGGCTTGACGGTCTGGTCCGCCTCGTTACCCCAGGCCAGCCAGCCCTCGCGGGGGTAGCGCGCGAACATCTCAAGGAACGGTCCGGGCGAACAGTTTTCGATGATCTCGTAGAGTTCATCGGGCTTGCGCGAGTGCTCGCGTTTGCGGGTTTCGAGGATGTTGACCTGTCGACGGCCGGGCGCGAGCGTGCGCAGGTTGCCGCGGGTTCCAAAGAGGATCAGTTCGGTGACGTTGCGGAAATAGAAGCCGACGCCGCGGCCGTCCGGCCCGCCGTCTTTGCGTCGTTTGGCCCAGACGATATTCGCCTTGTACTGGAAGCCCCATGCTTCCATCACCTTCAGGCCATCGGCGATCAGCGCGTTGGGCACCCAGAGATACAGGTGGGCCTTGCGTTGCACGGCCGCGGAAACGGGCAGGTCGCAGATCTCCTCCAGCGTCAGGGTGTCATACCGCGAAAGCCGACGATGCTCGGGCGCGACTTTGCCGGTGCGGTTCTGAAAACGCCAGGGCGGGTCGGCGAGGATGGTCGCGATGTCGTGGTAGCCCCGCGCGACAAAATCGCGGTAGGCGTCGGATCGTTCCTCGGCACGTTCGGGCGACGAAGCGATCTTGCCCGACAGCATGCTGATGTTCACATCACACCGCAGAGCCGTGGCCAGCGCGGAAAGCGTCGCGAGAGTGGGGTTGGTGCCGCCGTTGAAGACCCGCCGCACCGCCGCCGGCTGCAAGCCCGCCCGCTCCGCCAGTTCCTGCTTGGTCAAGCCCTGCCGATTCCGTTCGCGATCGATGGCGGCGACGATATCCATGCCTAAAACGTACCGTAACATAAATGTTACGTCAACCGTAGCGGGTGATCGCGTGCCTTGGGCTACACTCCGCGTCATGGACCTGACCGAGAGTTATGCAACACACTTCCCGGCCGATGTGCTGGGGCGCTACGTGTTCCGGGAAACGCGCAACGCCGCCGCGATCTTAAGTGCAACCAATCCGGCCGAATTGGAGCAGATCATCGAGGCGCTGCGCTGGCTCAAACTCACGCCCGCGGACATCACCGAAGCGGGCGGCAACAAGAGCGACCTGGCGTTGCGTCTTGACCATCATTTCCGCGAATCGGGTTGGCGCGAGGGCCGCCACGACACCGAGATCCGTTCCGCATTAATTTTGCAACCCTATCGCCCCGCGGGCGAAACCGAACCGCGGGTCGCCAAGACCGAGGTCAAAAACGAGGGCTACAAGGTGGACAACGTCAAGGCGCGGGTCGCGCTGGATGTGGAATGGAACGCGAAGGATGGGAATTTGGATCGCGACATCGGCGCGTATCGCGCGTTATACGACGCGGGCATCATCGACGTGGGCGTCATCATCACACGCACGCAGGTCGATCTGCGCGAGGCGGCGCTGCGCATCGATCCCACGACCACAAAATTCAATACCACGACCACCACCAACCTCGGCAAACTCCTCCCCCGGCTGACGCGCGGCGACGCCGGCGGTTGCCCCGTGCTCGCGATCGCGATCAGCAGCCGGTGCTTCGAGGTTTAAACGTTCGGTGGCGTCGCGATTGTCCGCAGCAACGCGCGCGTCATTTCGCCGGGGTCTTTCGCGGCGCAGACGGTGCTGCTCACGGCTAAACCTCTGGTGCCGGCGGCGATGACTTGCTTGGCGTTGGCGGGGGTGATGCCGCCGATGGCGAGGTGGGGGACCCCCGGGAAGTGGCGCACGAATTCCGTGGCGTAGCCGGGGCCGGCGAGGGTGGGTTTGTTATCGACGGTGGTGGTGGGGAACATCGGGCCCAGGCCCAGGTAATCGGCGCCGGCGTCGAGCGCGGCTTGGGCCTGCTGCAAGTTGTTCGTGCTCACGCCGATGAGCAGTTGCCCGCCGACCTGCCGGCGCACCGCGGCCGGGGGCAGGTCGGTCTGGCCGAGGTGGACGCCCGACGCGCCCGCGGCCAGGGCGAGGTCCGGACGATCATTCACGATGACCGCCGCCCGGCCGTCCACCATCTCGATCACCTGCTGCACGCGCCTCAGCAGCGGCCCGGCGTCCATCGCCTTCTCGCGCACCTGCACGCAATCGAGCCCGGCGTCGAGCGACGCGCGCAGCACGTCATCCCACGCGTGGTGCCGACACAACGCTTCGGTCAGCAGCAGACACAGCTTCCACTGCGTTCGCGCGTGGGGCGCGAGCTTCTGGTGGAGGCGCTGCTCGAGGGGGTAGGCGCGGTAGCGGAGGGATTCGAGTCGGGTGGGCAAGGGCGGTGAACCGCCCTGGACCCCTTCCGGGGCCGGGGGCGGGGGTGGGGGCAGGAGTTTGGCGTATTCCTCCATCGCGCGCAGGGCTTCGGTGAGGCGTTTGCCCGCGGCGACGGCGACCTCGGCGACGGTCGCGCGGGTTTGCTCCGCGTCGGTGGTGATGGCCGTACCCACATCCCCGGACGTGTCGCGATGCAGCGCGAGGCTGGGGAGCTGCGTCACGACGGCGGCCAGATCGTGACGCAACTGCTTGAGGTCACGCGACAGTGCCGCATCATCGAGCAGAAAGCGCGCGGCTTCCTCCATCACCCGCAGCGCTTCGCGGGCACGGTTGGCGTTGGCGTCGAGGATGCGGAGGATGGGGGGCATGGGGGGGGAGTTCGTAGTTCGTAGTTTGTAGTTTTTGGTTTGTTGTTTGTCGGGGTGGGGGGTGGGGAGTGGAGAGTGGGGAGTATGGCTAACCGCTAATCGCTAATTGCTAACCGCTAACCGCTAACCGCTAATTGCTAACCGCTAACCGCTAACCGCTAATTGCTAACTGCTAACTGCTTCATGCTCATCATCGCTCGCGGGGTTCTTCTGCTCCGAGTAGATGAAGTACAGGTTGCGGCTGTAGATGAGCCAGCCGGTGGCTTGGCCGAGGATGCCCACGGCGTCTTTGCGCCAGATGAAGTAGATCATCAGCAGGGTCGCGCCGGCCAGGGCCATCCACCAGAACGACGGCGGGATGATCGATTCGTGGGCTTTTTCCGAGACGAGCCATTGGACGATCATACGGCCGGCGAAGAGGATTTGGCCCAGGAGTCCGATGGCGACCCAGCCGATGGTGGCGGTGGAGGAGATGTTCAGTGAGCGGAGCAGCAGCCGTTGGCCGAGGGTGTGGCTCTCGTGGTTCTGCCACACCGCTTCGGTGAAGGCTTCGGGGGTCATGGTGCGCCACGTGCCCCCGACGCCGCGCACCTCGTAGAGCACGACGCCTTCACGCTCGACGATCCGGGCGTTGGTGGCGTCGTCGGGGAAGACCTGGAGCTGCACCGAGTTGGTGGCGCGGCCCAGCCGCCACCCGCCGTAGAACAGCCCCGCCAGCGTCAGCAGGCTCAGGGTGAGGATCAGCCCGGTTTTCTTGCCCGGTTTTTTCATGGGGTTTGGCTTTGGGTGTCTCGGTGCCCTTTATCCCGCCGAAGCGACGCTGCGCTGCGCATCGGCGGGCTTGGGGGGGAGGGGGGTTGGGGCTGATTCAGTGGGTTGAATTAAGTTGTTGCGCGGCGGGGTCGCGGTAACGGCGGATCATCCAGGCGACGGCGATGAGGTCGAAGAGCCCGGCCGGGCCGCGGCTAAGCAGGCCCAGGCCATACTTCGAGGTGCCCGCGACGCGGGGCCGATGGTGGACGGGCATCTCGACGATGCGTCCGCCGAGCATTTTGGTGTACGCGGGGACAAAGCGGTGCATGCCCTTGAACTGCAGCGGCAGGCGCTTGGCGAAGTCGGTGCGCATGACGCGGGCGGAGCAGCCGGTGTCGCGCACCGCGTCGCCGAGCACCCACCGCCGGGCGGTGCGGCCGACGACGCTGGCGGCTTTGCGGATGGCGTTGTCCTGCCGATCGGCCGAGCGGTCGCCCTGCACGAGGTCGGCCTCGCCCGCGCGCACGCGCCCCAGCATCGCGAGCAGGTCGGCGGGGTCGTTCTGCAGGTCGGCGTCGAGGGTGGCGAGGTAAGGCGCGTCGGCGGCGGCGATGCCCGCGGCCATGGCGGCGCTCTGGCCGCGTGCGGCGTCGCGGCGCAGCACGGTCAGCCAGGGGCGGGTGCGGGCCAGCTCGGCGAGGCGTTGCGGCGTGGCGTCGGTGGAGCCGTCGTCCACGATGATGAGCTGGGCGTTGATGCCCTGGGCGCGGACGGCCTGCTCGACCTGCTCGATGAGTGGGCCGAGGTTGTCCTGCTCGTTGAGGGCGGGGATGACGATGGCGAGGTCAAACATGCGGAATCAGCGTGGCGGCGTCGGGTTGGGCGGCGGGGGGCGTGGCCTGGCCGGGCGGCAGGAGGCGGTGCAGGGGCGGTCGGCCGGGGTCGCTGGGCCGCATCAGCGGCCCGCGCGCGACCGGGGAGACGATCCCGGCGGCCAGCACGACCGACCAGATCGCCCAGCATAGCAACGCCTTGCCGGGGTAATGTCTTGCCGCGAACCGCAGGCCGACCACCGTGATCCCCACCAGCAGCGCGCCGACGAACAGGTGGTAGGCCCAGTGCATGGGCCCGGCGATGGACCCGGCGAGGTAGCCCCGGTCGATCAGCGGCTCCTGCAGCGCGAGGACCAGCGGCACGGCGACCGAGAGGATGAGGCAGAAGCTGATGGTCGGCCAGCGTCCCAGCCGCCACAGCCGGGCGTGTCGGCCTTCGGAAGACAGGTCGATCAGGCGGCGGAACAGTTGGCCGATCAGCACCGCCGCGGCCGGCAGGGCCAGGAGCATCTCGTGCAGCAGCCCGACGCCCGGCAGGACCAGCAGCATCGAGATGACGGTGATGAACCACGCCCAGCCGATGAACATCCGCGAGCGCCACCCGGCCGAGGAAGTGCTAAACGGCTGGGCGATGGCGAAGATCAGCCACAGGCTCCAGGGCAGCGCGGCCAGGAAGACCAGCGTGATGCGCCAGCCGATCAGCCGCAGGTGCGCCCCGAAGCCTTCCCACGCGGGGGGGGCGACCAGCTCGACCCAGGTGCGCCAGGCGTCGGGGTCGTGGGTCAGGACGATCGCGGCCCAGGGGATGACCAGGAGCAGCGCGAGCGCGGCGGCGGCGAAGAGGCCGGTGGCGTGCGCCGCGCGCTGGGGCGCGAGCAGGCCGATGAGCATGACGGGGATGAACGCGGGGGGCAGCGCGCCGGCGCCGCCGCAGAGCACCGCGCCGCCCAGCGCCAGGCCGCACACCGCGTAGCCCAGGCCCTGACGCCCCCGCGAGGGCGGGCGGCGGTGGGGGCGCATGGCCCAGAGGCCCGCGGCGACCGAGAGGATCGTCATCGCCAGCGTGGGCATGTCGGCGGTGGCGTGGCGGCCGAAATACAGGAACGCGGGGCACCCGACGATGACCAGCGCCGACAGCGAGCCGGGGATGATCCCGCCGATCGCGTACCCCGCCCAGAAGACCCCGGCGATGGCCAGCAGCGCGGCGAGGACGGAGACGAACCGCGCCCGGCCCACGACCTGCTGAGCCGTGGCCGTGTCGGTCTCCAGCGACGCCCGCATCGACAACGCCTGCATCCAGGCGACCATCGGCGGGCGATTAAACACCGACCGGCCCTCGCGCAACGGCACGAGCGTGTCGGCGACCGACAGCGGCGTGTCGCGCTCGGCGTGCGCACGCCAGGTGGCCTCGGCGGTGGCGATCATCTGCCGCTCTCGCGGGTCGATCACCGCCGGCCGCCTCAGGTCGATCAGCAGCGGCGGCAGGGCCAGCAGCAGGATCGCCGAGAGCGTCGCCCACATCATCAGCCGATCCGAACGACGCAGCGGCTTGCTGGGCCGATCCGACTTGGCGCGCCCGGCCGACTCGGACTCGGCACGCACCGCGGTGCGCGGCGGGATGCGGATCGGCGGCAGCTCGACCGACGGCGGCGGGCCCGGCGGCGCCATCAGCCGTCGCGCCGGGTCGGGGCCGGTGATGCGCGTCCGCTTCATCCCGCCCGCCTTCGACTCATCCTGACGCCTGGCTTCGCTCATGAACCACCTAAGACACAAGCATACCCGCCCCCGGAATCGGCGAGCGGCGCGGGTGTCGCCGCCGACGGCTTCGCGAAGCCGCGAGCGGCGAGGCGAAGCGCGGGGTCAGAGCCGGCGTGTCGCCAGGGCGCGTTCGAGGTGTCGGAGGTTGTCGCGCACGGCCTGCTTGCGGGCGGTATCCAGCTCGCGGTGGCCGAAGCGGACCTCGTAGAACAGCTCGGTGAGGTTGACCACGGGGTCGAAGCGTCCGGGGTAGCGGTGCTGCAGTTCGAGGGCGAACTGGAAGGGGCTTTGCCAGGCGGGGCGCAGGTGGCCGTGGCGTTCGAGCATCTCGAGCATGTGGAGGTAGAAGCGGAGCTTGCGGGCCAGGCCGCGACGCCGGGCGCGGGGCACGGCGGTGAGCTGCAGCGCGATGAGCTTGCGTCGGCGGAGGATCAGCAGGCGGGCGAGGCTGGCCATCGCCACGCCGAGCATGACCACGACGATGCCCGCGGCGGTGTAGCCGATCTTGTCCAGCCGCCAGGTCTGGGGCAGGTCGCGGAGGAAGGCCAGCGCGATACCGATCCACGTCTCGCGGTCGGCCGCCTGGGTCTGCACCGCCTCGCCCAGGTCGTTCATCACCGCCGCGCGGGTGCGCTGGTCGTAGGCGACGATGGTGCGCAGCCAAGTGAACTCGGCGTGGTCGTAGATCTGGCGCAATCCGGCGAGCCAACTGTCGGGCGGGGCGTGCTCGGCATCGACGGCGGCGGGGGGCGTGGCGTCGTAGCTGCGCCAGGCCTCACCGGGGCCGACCATCACCTCGGTCCAGGCGTGGGCGTGGTTGCGGCGGACGGTGAAGTACCCGCCGATGGCGTTGTACTCCGACGCGCGGTAGCCGGTGACCACCCGCGTGGGCAGGCCGACGGACCGGCACAACGCCGCGTGCGCCGAGGCGAACAGCTCGCAGTGCCCGCGTCGGCTGCCGAAGAGGAACTCGATGACCGGGTCCTCGACCGTCGAGCCGGGGCTGCTGAGGCTGTAGCTGAAGGCGTCGCGGAGGTAGTCGGCCAGGGCCTCGGCGACCGCGTGTCGCTGAGGGTCGGGGATCGGCTGCTCCGGCTCCAGCGAAATGCCTTGCTCCTGCAGCACGCGTTCGGCCAGGCGGGCGACGCGGCGCGACTGGATCGGCCAGACCGTGGCGTAAGGCTCGCTGGGCGCTGGCGAGCGCTGCCGCCAGCTCGACCGCCAGCGCGGCTGCGCACGCTCGCCTTCATCCGCGACCTCTCCCTCGCCCTCCGTGCGTGCGGCGTCACGCTCGGCGGATCGCTCGTCGAACGAGCCGTCGCGCCAGGGACGGCGGGTCGCCGGGGAAGACGGCGGGGCGCTGCGCATCTGCAAGCCGCGCAGCGGGCCCAGGGGCCAGCGGATGTGGTAGATCGTGGTGCCGCCCACGCTGCCCTCGACCATCAGCCGCTGGCCCACCCCGCCGTAACGCACCTGCGTGATCGAATCGCTGGCCAGGTAAACCGTGGGCAGGACGGTAAACAGCGTGCGGTCGCCCGATTCGCGCAGGGTGATCTGGCCTTCGAGGAGCATGCCCGAGAGGGGGGTCTCGGTCAGCCAGGCCTCGCCGTCCTTTAGCTCGACGAGCACATCGTTGCTGTGCCCGCGCCCACCGCGCTGCCACCGCCGCGTGGACGGGTCGTACACATCCAGCGCCGCGCCGCGCAGCAGATACGCGTCCATCGCCAGCGCATCGACCGGCTTGCCGTGCAGCGTCACCCGCAGGTTCATCACCGGCTCTTTGGTGGCGGTGGCGTTCATCGGCTCGCCGAGGCGGATGGTCTCCGAGAAGCCGACCTCCTTGCGGGCGATCGGCCCGGCCAGCTCGGGGCCGAAGCGCGACTCGCCGGTCCGCGGCATGACCACGAACGTCGTCGCCGCCGCCGCCGCACACACCGCCCCGATCGTCATCGTCGTGAACCGCAGGTGCCAGCGATACCCCCGACCCACCACCGCCTTGGGCGGGCCGACCAGCCGACCCTTCGGCGCCGCCGCCCGGTTCGCCTCGTGCACCCGGTCGGCGGTGCTCTTGAGCTGGAAGAGCAGAATCGTCACCAGCCCCAGCACGCAATACCCCGCCAGCAGCAGCCCGTAGATCATCGACACGCTCAGCACGCTCGCGCCGATCATGGTCAGCAGGCTCAGCACGAGGATCTGGGCGTAATCGCGGTTGGCCTTGGGGCCGTAGAGCATCAGGATCTGCAGCGCGATGGTGAAGTGCCCCATCGCGACGATGACGTGGCCCTGCTGCAGGAACAGGTCGTGGACCAGCCAGCCGACCGCGCCGATGCTCAGCACGTTGATCGCCCAGCGCGGCAGGGGCTTGCCCGACGGGCCCTCGGTCACGTACCACGACAACGCCGCGATCGCCCCGGTCACCAGCATCAGCCCCGGGTTCGGCTCGGCCATGCAGAACGCGACGATGCCCAGCACCACCTGCGCAAACGCCATCCGCTTGAAATACAACCCCAGCCTCATCGCCCACCCCCCTGCGCATCCGCCGCGGCCGCGGCGCGGTGGTCCAGCTCCTCGCGTCGGCTCACCGGGCGGACCCGGCTGCCCAGCAGGGCCGCGGGGTCGGCCGCCTGCACGTAATCGTTGAGCATCGCCGCGTGAAGCACCGGCACCCCGCCGCGCCGGTCAAACCCGCCGCCGCCCGCGCCCGTCGGCCCCCCGGCGGTGGTGACGATCACCGTCGGCTCGGCGTTCGGCGGCGGGGCCTTGAGGTCACGCCGCGCCGGCACCAGCCGCGCCAACGCCTCGAACAGCCGCGCCCGGTGCGGCAGCGAGTGGTGCGGCAGATACACCGGACAAGGCGGGCCTTTCACCGCCAGCCCCACCTGAAACCCGTGCAGATAACCATCGCAGATCAGCGACGCCGCCAGCGCGATCGCCCGCTCCTCCAACGCCTGCTGCGGCGAGAGCGCGTGCGGCGGCTCGGCCTTCGCCTTCGCCCGCCGACGCCAGCCGCCGCCCCGCGCTTCCTCAAGCCCCGGCTCGCCACGGTCGCTTAAGTCCAGCAGCACCATCATCCGCGGCGGGGAGGGCTTGGTCATCTCCCGCGCGATGATCTGACCGGTCCGCGCGGTCCGACGCCAGTCGATCAGCTTCGGGCTGTCGCCCGGCCGATAGTCACGCAGACCGTAAAACTCATCGTGCCCCCCCCGGCGATCCGTCTGATGCCGGCCGCTGACCTCGATCGTCGTCAGGCGGCTGATCAGGCGGCGCTTCATCCGGTACAGGTGCGGATAGACCAGCACCTGCTGCTCCTGCCGCACATAAAGCGTCTTGCGGATCACGTTGAACGGGAACGAGGTGCTGATCACGATCTGCTCGAAATCCAGCGCGCCGCGACGCGTCGGCCAGCACGGCGCCTCGGCCTGGCAGCTCTGGCTCGGACCCAGGTGCAGCACCCAGCCCTGCGGCGGCGCCAGCAACACCGCCGGACGCTCCGCCACCGGACCCACCCGCTTCCACCCGTTGATCCCCCGCCCCCACGTCTCCTGAATCAGCAGACCGAACAACGGCAGCCACGACTTGTTCCGCAACTGGTACCGCAACACCAGCATCTCCCCCGCCACGCCGTGCGCCGGCAGCAACCGCTGCACCTCCACCCCACGCAGCGCCCGCCACG
This sequence comes from uncultured Phycisphaeraceae bacterium, assembly GCA_964614575.1. GTDB lineage: Bacteria > Planctomycetota > Phycisphaerae > Phycisphaerales > Phycisphaeraceae > JBGTLW01. Next base: position 19,758 of record CAZTLX010000045.1, read on the forward strand.
ACAGCGCCACCGACACCGCCATCCCCCCGATCAACAGCCCGAACGCCCAGAACAACAGATTCGCCTGCGTATAAATCGACGCCCCCAGAATCAGCCCGCTGACCAGCAGATACAACACCCCCCCCGGCCCCAGGCCGTAACGAACCTTCCGCTGTCCGCGTGCGCTGCTCATGTGGCCTTATCGTACCCGCAGCCCACACATCGAAATACCCCCCGCCCCCCCAAGCCCGCCGCTGCGCAGCGCAGCGGAGTTGCGGCAGGGTATCCGGGGGATACGAAAGACTGTGGTCCCGGCCCAAGCGCGGTTACAATCTGCCCATGCGTCCGTGGGTTCCAATCTTTGTGGCATCAAGCGCTTTTGTCACGATCGTGGCGCTGGCCTTGGCGGGAGGGATAGCGTGGCTGTGGCTGAATCAGCCGGCCCCGCCCCCGCCCCCGCGACCACGACCCCCGGTGGTTTCGACCACGCCCCCGTTCCCCCAGGGCCCGCGCACGTTGGCCGGCCAAGTACGCATGAACGGTCAGCCGGTAGCCGGCGCTTCCGTGTTGTTCGAGCATCCGCGAGTTCGCCGCACCCGTCCCTCGCATCTCACGACGTTGACCAATGCCGCGGGTGAGTTTCAATTCACCCAGCTCGCGCCTCACGACGGCCTGGTCGAGGTCTGGCTGAATCACCCGCATGTCGGTTCAACACAACACCCGGTGGACTGTCAGCTCTGGCACCCGGTCAGCGCCACCGCCACGCAGGTCGTGCTGGAAGTGGACCCGTTTACGACGGTGTCGGGACGGATCACCTCGCAGGCCACGGGGCAGTACCCCGCCGCCGGGCAACTGCCCAACACCATGCAGTTCCCCACACATGTCTATCTGGACCGCGTACACCAACCAAAGTCGGCCCCGGGTTATGCGTATCGGGTTCAGGTTCCCGCCGATGCGCAAGGCTATTTCAGCTTCAGCGAACTGCCCGAAGGCCAGTATGTGGCCAGTGCGCCACGACTCATGGCGGGGCGCGGCACGCCCGGCCTCGCCCCGGCGTTCCCCAACCAGCCCTTCACCGCGGTCGTGGGACAGCCGGTCACGCTGCAACTCCAGACACCCTGACGGCTCACCGAACCACCCTCCTCGCCGGCCGCGGCTCCGCCGGCTCAAACGCCGTGGCGGCTTGTTCGCGGAATCCCGCTCCCCCGGTCGCCAGGCCGACCGTTCATTTCTCGTGAGCGCGGGACTTCCCCTATTCCGGGTGCGCGGCGCGTGGGTTATAAATTCAGATACTCGTGACCGGTGAATCACCCCGTAACCGGGTGAACCACCAGGCGCGCCAAATCATGTCATGATTTGGTTGTACGAGAGGGCCTTTCCCGGCGACCCCCGCGTCTTGGCGGTGAGTCGCCCTGAGCGTGAATCTGTCAGCGGGTTTGCCTATGTCACAACCAGCCGCACGGCGGCACGGAGGGGTTCGATGTTCAATACACGCGGGGCCGAATATGCGGGCGGGGTCCGGGTGGCGCGGCGGGCGGCGGTCGCGGCCGGGCTGGGGCTGTGCGTCACGCTCGGGGCGCAGGCGGCGGTGCGGACCGTGACGCTGACCGGCGACGCGGCACCCGGTGCCGGTGCGGATTTCAGCGGCTTCGAGGCCCCGATCCTCGCGGATTTCGACGCCGTCGCGTTCGTCGGCGAGGTGGACGACGGCAGCCTCTCGGGCCTGTGGTCCGAGGGCCTCGGCGGCACCGGCGTGCTCGCCAAGGTCGCGCTCGAAGGCGAGGCCGCGCCCAGCGCCGGGCTTAACTTCAGCAGCTTCGGCGGCTCCAACTTCTTCCTCAATGACACCGGCGTCGCCGCGTTCGAGAACACCCTCGACGATTTCAGCACAGTCGGCTTCTTCGGGCAGGTCGGCACCGGCGACGCGCTCGAGAAAATCCTGCTCGGCGACGAGGCGGCACCAGGCACGACCGGCGACCGCAACTTCCTGCCCGAACTCGGCCGGGTCGGCGGGTTCAACAGCTTCACCGACACCGCCCTGCACGGCAGCTTGTCGCCCACCACCAACACGCCGGGCGGCACCAACTCCACCGGCATCTTCGCCGGGGCACCCACGCTCATCGATAAGGTCAGCGAGGTCGGCGACACGGCCCCCGGCACGACGGATGACTTCTCCCAATTCAGCATCCCGGCACTCAGCGACACCCGCCACCTCGCGTTTGTCGCCAACGTCGGCGGGGGCACCCACGAAGGGGTGTGGCGGCAGCTCGACGGCGGCAGCCTCACCCGCATCGCCGGTGCCAGCGACACCGCGCCCGGCGGCGGCACGTTCAGCATCCTCTTCGGCAACACCGTCGCCATCAACGACGCCGGCGATGTCGCGTTCACCTCACGCCTGACCGGCACTCCCGCGCTCGAAGGCCTCTGGGTCGCCCGCAACGGCGGCATCGATCGCGTCATGCTCGGTGGCGAAGCAGCGCCGGACGCCGGGGGCGAGACGTTCGGGATGGGAGCCGTGCAAGGCCCGGACACCAGCACCCTCGGCATCGCCGACAACGGCGACGCGTTCTTCACCAGCATCCTCTCCGACGGCCGACGCGGGCTCTTCGGCGAACGCAACGGCACCCTCGAAAAAATCGCCCTGGGTCAGTTCAACGCAGCCGTCACCGGCGACACCGCCCCCGACACCGCCGGCCTCACCTTCATCAACGTCGTCCGCTGGGCTGTCAACGGCCCGGGACAGGTCGCCTTCCTCGCCAGCCTCTCCGACGATACCAGCGCCATCTTCGCCACCGACCTCGCCGGCAACCTCCTCCGCATCGTCGGCGAAGGTGACAGCCTCGAAGTCGCCCCCGGCGACTTCCGCACCATCGAGGAACTCAACTTCTTCGGGCTCGACGGCTCGATCAGCAGCAACGGCAACAACCGCAGCCAGGGACTTAACGACGACGGCCTCATCGCCTTCTCCGCCACCTTCTTCGACGAGGTCTCCGGCGAGTCGTCCGCCGGCGTCTTTGTCACCGCCATCCCCGAACCCACCTCCGCCGCCCTGCTGGCCGCGGGCACGCTGCTGCTGACCTCGCGCTCGCGTCGCGCGAAGCGATGAGCGTCAATCGCCCAGCGGTGAGTCAGACGTCGCCCACGCCGGGCCGTGGCGCCGCGACTTCATGCGGCAGGTGAGGCCCTGCGCGCCCTGTGCGACACCCTTCACGACCGTGGTGATCGACGGCTACGCCGGGATCCCCACGCGGTGCCGCCGCGGCCGGGAGCGTGCGGCGGCGGCCTGCCGAGGCGCGCGTTTGCCCCGCCTGACGGGGGTGATACGCCGCCGGGTGCCGGCTGAGACGGCAGGCGTGCGCGGCCGCGATGATCCTCTCCCGCGGCCGCACCGCCGGGGCTTGAAATTCGCAGGCATGCGACACCGATCGCTGTTAAATTACCTCTGACTCGGGGGTGGGGGCGATCGCCC
>CAZTLX010000046.1:0-12676 GCA_964614575.1 uncultured Phycisphaeraceae bacterium
GACAAGGAGAAGCTCCAGGAGCGCCTCGCCAAGCTGACCGGCGGCGTGGCGATCATCAACGTCGGCGCGGCGACCGAGACCGCCATGAAAGAGCGCAAGGACCGCGTCGATGACGCCCTGCACGCCACCAAGGCCGCGGCCCAGGAGGGCTACGTGCCCGGCGGCGGCGTGGCGCTGCTCCGCGCCCAGGAGGCGGTCGAAAACGCCCGCGGCAAGGCCAAGGGCGACGAGAAGCTCGGCTACGACATCGTCAGCGCCGCGCTCGAAGCGCCCCTGCGACAGATCGTTGAGAACACCGGCGCTGACGGCTACGTCGTCGTCGAGAACGTCAAGGCCCGCAAGGGCAACGTCGGCTACAACGCCGCGACCGGCGAGTACGAAGACTTGGTCAAGGCCGGCATCATCGACCCGGCCCTGGTCGCCCGCACCGCCCTGCTCAACGGCGCGTCCGTCGCCGGGCTGATGCTCACCACCAACGTCCTGGTCACCGACCTCAAGGACGACGACGAGCCGGTCAACGGCGCCGTCGCCTGACCACAAGACCAACGCCGGCCGGGGGTCGAAAGACCCCCGGCTGTGTTTCGCAGAGGGTTCAGGGATCAGGGACCAGGGATCAGTAAGCATCGGCTGCTTCACCCTGATCCCTGGTCCCCGGACCCAGAACCCTTTTGCTCATGGCCACCCAACGCGACTACTACGAGATCCTCAGCGTCGAACGCACCGCGTCCGGCGACGAGATCAAACGCGCGTACCGCAAGCTGGCCATGAAGTTCCACCCCGACCGCAACCCCGGCGACGACGCCGCCGAGGCCAGATTCAAAGAGGCCGCCGAGGCCTACGAAGTCCTCTCCGATACCGACAAACGCCAGCGCTACGACCGCTTCGGCCACGCCGGGCTCCGCGGGCAGACCGGCCACGACTTCTCCCACATGCACGCCGAAGACATCTTCTCGATGTTCGGTGACATCTTCGGCGAAGCCTTCAGCGGCGGGCAACGCCGCGGCGGGGGCAACCGCGCCTCACGCGGCTACTCCCTCGAAACCCAGACCGAGATCACCCTCCACGACGTGCTCCACGGCGTCGAAAAAGAAATCGAATTCACCCGCCAGGACAACTGCGAGGCCTGCGGCGCGACCGGCCTGCGCCCCGGGGCCAAGCCCCAGACCTGCGTCACCTGCGCCGGCGTCGGGCAGGTCCAGCAGGCCGGCCTCGGCGGGATGTTCCGCATGGTCACCACCTGCCCGGCGTGCGGCGGGTCGGGCAAGACCATCGCCGATTCCGACCGCTGCGAGACCTGCCGCGGCTCGGGCAAGCAACCGCTCAAACGCAAGCTCTCGGTCAAGATCCCCGCCGGCATCCACGACGGCCAGGCCGTCCGCGTCGCCGGCGAGGGCGAGCCGGGCGGCCACGGCGGGCCGCGGGGCGACCTGCACGTCGTCGTCCGCATCGCAGAGCACGAGCTGTTCCAACGCGAAGATGACCACCTGGTCCTGCGCATGCCCGTGAGCTTCACGCAGGCGGCGCTGGGCGCGAAAGTGAAAGTCGCCACGCTCGACGGCGAAACCGAGATCCGCATCAAACCCGGCACGCAGCACGGCGAGCTGTTCCACGTCAAGGGCCAAGGCCTGCCCAACCTGCGCAGCAGGACCCGCGGCGACCTGGTGGCCGTGCTCCTCATCGAGGTGCCCAAGAAGCTGACCGGCAAACAGGAAACCCTGCTGCGTGAGTACGCCGAGACCGAAAACCACGACGTGATGCCGCAGAACAAGAGCTTCTGGGACAAGATCAAACAGACCATCGGATAACAGAGGCGAAGCGATGACCGAAGACCCCCGCAACCAAGAGCAGCCGGTCGCCGAAGACCTCGACGAGCTCTCGCAAGTCCCGCCGGGCGAGGCGGAAGAAGCCGCCGACGCCGATGATTCGGCGGATGCGTCGCCCGACGGCCTGCTGGCGCGCGTGCAGCAGGAGCGTGACGAGCTGGAGCAGCGGCTGATGCGCATCGCCGCGGACTACGAGAACTACAAGAAGCGGGCGCTGCGCAACGTCACCGAAGCCGAGGAACAGGCGCTGATCAGCGTCGGCCGGGGGCTGGTGACGGTGATGGACCACTTCGACCGCGCGCTGGATGTCGATGAGGCCAAGGCCAACACGAAGGATGTGCTCGCGGGCCTCAAGATCGTCCACGACGAGCTGCTCGCGGCGCTGGCCCGCTTCGGCATCACCCGTGTCAATGCCGAGCCCGGCACCCCGTTCGACCCCAACCGACACGAAGCGCTGATGCGCACCGCGGCCCAGGGCATCGAACCCGACCACGTGGTCCAGCAGTTCCAGCCCGGCTACGCCATCAATGACAAAACCCTCCGCCCCGCCCAGGTCAGCGTCGCCAGTTGACCCCCAAGGCAGGGGCACTTCAGTGCCCCTGTCATTCGCCTGTACAGACCGAGCAAGACCATGCCCACCTACGAATACCAATGCGAAGCCTGTGACGAGCGGTTCGAGGTCTTCCAGTCCATCACCGCCAAGCCCCTGCGCAAGTGCCCCGAGTGCGGCAAGAACAAGGTCAAACGACTCATTGGCACCGGCGCGGGCATCATCTTCAAGGGCTCGGGGTTCTACGAAACCGACTACCGCTCCGACAGCTACAAGAAAGCCGAGAAGGCCGAGAAAGATTCCGCGTCCCCCAAGTCCGACGACAAGAAGTCGGACACCAAAGCCCAGACCAAGTCGGAATCTAAATCGGAAACCAAAAAGCCCGAATCAAAAAAACCCGCGTCCAAGAAAAGCGAAAAGAAGTCCGATTGACCGTATCAGGGAGCTTCAACTCCCGTCCACTTACCCGGACCATCTCCGGGCCTACCATCCCCCATGCCCGACCAACCCACCCAGGACATGCGGCGGAACTACACCCTCGGCATCCTCCGCAAGGCCGACCTCGCCGCCGACCCCATCACCCAGTTCCGCCGCTGGTTCGAGGAGGCCGTGGCCCATAACAACGGCCAATGGTTCGAGCCCAACGCGATGCAACTGGCCACCGTGGATGCGCACGGCACGCCCACCACGCGTACCGTCCTGCTCAAAGAGATCGACGACGACGCGATCGTCTTCTACACCAACTACGACAGCCGCAAGGGCCGCGACATCGCCGCGCACCCCACCGTCGCCGCGACGTTCTACTGGCCGCAACTCGAACGGCAGATCAACCTCACCGGCCGCGCCGAGCGCACCACGCGCGAGCGCTCCCTCGCATACTTCCGAAAGCGCCCGCGCGAGAACCAGCTCGGCGCGCTCGTCTCGCCGCAGAGCACCGTCGTGCCCGACCGCGCGTTCCTTGAAGAGCAGCTCGCCGACGCCCAGGCGCAGCACCCCGAGGGGGAGGTCCCGCTGCCCGATCACTGGGGCGGCTACCGCCTCGTGATCGACACGATGGAGCTGTGGCAGGGCGGTGCGGGGCGGCTGCACGACCGCCTGCGCTACCGCCGCGACACGCAAAACGCCTGGCTCATCGAGCGCCTCGCGCCCTGATCCCGCCCCCCGATCACCCCCCCGAACCCGCCCGGCAATCCGCACCAATCTGATACGTAATCACTGAATATTTCTTGATTTACGTCAAATTACCCCATCGCTTCGCCGCCCGCGTCCGCTAGGATGCAGGTCGGTGAACCGTGTGATCCAGAACGCCGCCCATCCCGCCGTCGTCGGCCGTGGAGCCGACCTCAACCAATCACCCTTTATTGTCTTTTATGAGACCACCCGCGCCTGTGAGCTGGCCTGCGCCCACTGCCGCGCCTGCGCGATGCGTCGGCCGCACCCTCAGCAGCTCGACGTCTTCAATGCGCAGCGCCTCATCGAACAACTCGCCGACTTCCCCGACCCGCCCATGCTCGTGCTCACCGGCGGCGACCCGCTGATGCGCGACGACATCGTCGAGCTCTGCGACCACGGCAGCTCCTGCGGCCTGCACATCTCCCTCGCCCCCGCCGCCACGCCTCTCGCCTCGCCCGGCATGCTCCAACGCCTGCGCGACGCCGGGCTCAAACGCATCGCGGTCAGCCTCGACGGCAGCGACGAGGTGACGCACGACGCGCTGCGCCGCGTGCCCGGCTCGTACCGCGAGGCGCTGGCCCTCATCGCGCGTGCCCACAACGCCGGCCTGCCCGTGCAGGTCAACACCACCCTCACCCGTGACAACGCCGACCAGGTCCGCGCGATGGGCCAGGCGATCTCACAATCTCCGGGGGTGGTGCTCTGGTCGGTCTTCTTCCTCGTGCCGGTCGGCCGGGCCGGTGCCGACCTGCGCGTGTCGCCCGAAACCGCCGAGCGCATCTTCGCGCAGCTTCACCGCCTCAGCCGCGACACCGGGCTGGCGATCAAGACCACCGAGGCGCCGTTCTATCGGCGGTACCTGCTGCAGCACGGCGGCTCGCCGCAGACCGGCCCCCGCCGCGGACCGCTGGGCATCAACGACGGCAAGGGTGTGATGTTCATCAGCCACACCGGGCAGGTCTTCCCCTCCGGCTTCCTGCCGATCGAGTGCGGGCGCTTCCCCCGTCAATCCGTCATCGATGTGTATCAGAAACACCCGCTCTTCCGCGCGCTGCGCGATCCCAATCGGCTCAAGGGCAAGTGCGGCGCTTGCGAGTTCCGCTCGATCTGCGGCGGCAGCCGGGCCCGCGCCTACGCCTTGACCCGCGACCCGCTCGCCGCCGAACCCGATTGTGCCTACCTCCCCCGCGCGTGGCGAAACCACGCGCTTGACCTTTGAACCACCCGAGGCCAGCCATGTTTTCCATCAGCCGCGTGTTATGCGGATTCGAGCAACCCAACGATCGCCTGCGCTACGGCCACAAACGACCCACGGGCGAGGAACGCGACGCGTGGCCCAGGCCCGTCGTGGTCTGGGCGGTGACCCGGGCGTGCAACCTGCGCTGCGTCCACTGCTACGCCGGCGCGGCCGGCGAGCCGGCGCCTCACGAGCTGACCACCGCCGAGGGCATCACGCTGCTGGACGACCTGGCGCGCTACGGCGTGCCCGCGGTGCTGTTTTCCGGCGGCGAGCCGTTGCTGCGGCCGGACCTCTTCGAGTTGCTGCAACACGCACAAACGCTCGGCCTGCCCGCCACGCTCTCGACCAACGGCACGCTCATCACGCCGCAGATCGCGGATCGTCTTACCGAGTGCGGCCTGCGCTATGTCGGCATCTCGCTCGACGGCGGGCGCGAGACCCACAACAAGCTCCGCGGCGCGGCTGACGCGTTCGACCGTGCGCTGGCCGGCATCAAGCACTGCCGCCGGGCCGGGCTCAAGGTCGGGGTGCGCTTCACCCTCCACGCGCTCAACGCCGGCGAACTGGATCGCATCTTCCACCTGTGCCTGGCCCGCGGGGTTGATCGGCTTTGCGTCTATCACCTCGCCTACGCCGGCCGCGGCGGGAACATGCAGAAGCTCGATCTCACCGCCCCCCAGACCCGCGCCGCGATGAATCGGCTCTTCCACCTCACCCGCCTCGCCCACGAAGAGGGCGGCACGATGGAGGTGCTGACCGTCGGCAACCACGCGGATGCGGGATACGCGCTGACCCAGCTCGAAGAACACGACCCCTGCACGGCGGCAGAGGCGCACCGGCTGCTGATGCAGAACGGCGGCAACCGCTCGGGCAGCAACATCTGCTCGATCGACCCGGTCGGCGGCGTGCACTACGACCAGTTCAGTTGGCACTACAGCGTCGGCAACATCCGCCACGCCACCTTCCGCGAGGTCTGGGGCGAGCCGACCGACGCGCGCCTGCGCTTGCTGCGCGACCGGGCGGCGGCGTTGCCCCCGCGCTGCCACGCCTGCCGGTTCCTGGACGTGTGCAACGGCAACCTGCGCACCCGCGCCGAGGCGGCGACCGGCGACTGGCTCGGCTTCGATCCGTCCTGCTACCTCACCGCCGACGACCGCTGCGGCGCGGCGGTGATGGAGACGGATGCGTGATCGCCCCGCCGCTTGCGGCTGGCACCCTTGTGCCGCCGCTTGCGGCTTCGCGCGAGCCGGGCGTGACCGGCGGCTTCAAGGTTTCACGAAGCCTCGGACGGCAAGACCGACGCGCGAAGCGCATTATTCCGCAGAGGTGGTCGTGGGCTTGGCTTCCACCGCCTCGCGCGGGGGCGCGGCGAGGGGGGTGGACGCCAGCCGAGCCTGGTGGCTGCCCATGAGCAGGCCTTGGCCGAGGCCGGCGCCGAGCGCCGCGCCCAGCAACCCGGCGGAGAGGTAATGGATCGGCAGCGCCAGCGCCAGCGGCGGCCATTCGCCGGCGAAGTAGCGGGCCATCACCGTCGAGCCGTCACCGCTGACGCGCCACGCCCACGCATACGCGATGAGCCCGGTGACGCCGGGCGCGAGCAGGATGCCGATCACGTTGGGGCGGTTGACCAGCATGCGGCCGAGCATGCCCGCGACGGTGAACGCCAGCAGCAGCGCCCCGATGACCTGCTGGTTGGCCGAGGAACGGATCAGCACGGAGGCGAAGAGCCCGCCGGCGGCCATGGTGATCAACCCGGCGAGGGCGGCCGAGGCGTCCGGCCGCGCCACCTTCGCCGACCAGCGCGAGCTCGACTTGTCGTAGCTGATCAGCCGACCGGGCAACCGCTCGCGCAGCCAGGGCCGCAGCTTCGCGAGCACAAAAATAAACAGCACCAGCCCGACCGTCATGGCCACGATTTCCCCGGCCAGCTTCGGGTAGAGCGCGGCCAGGGTGTCCGCCTCCGCGCTGCGCCGCAGCACGCCGTCGATCGATCCGCCCACCCCGGCCAGGCCCAGCAGCGCGGCGCTGATGACGAACGGGCCGGACAGCACGTTGCCCGTCGAGCCGGCCAGCAACCCTGCCGCGATCGCCGCCGCGCCCCCCGCGAGGAAATACCCAATCGCCGGCAGCACGCCTGCCGCGGCGTCGGTCAGCGTGATGCCCGGCGAGAGGTCCGCCGCCCGCAGCGCGTGGGCCGACTGCATCCACAACCACACCCCGGCCAGGAGGCCCACCAGCAGGATCAGGCGTTGTCGCAGCGTCGGCAGCATCGGCGAACCATACCCGCCCCGGCCCACCGCGTCACGCCGACTTAGACCGCCAGCAGTTGCGGTGCCGGTTCGTGCTCCCAGCCCGGCCGGGCGCGGTCGAGGTTGGCGCGGGCGTGGCGGGCGAAGTGGCCGCGCAGGTCGTCCGCGTAGCGGCGCAGCGTCGCGTAGCCGACGCGGTCGGCGGTGTCGCCGCAGCGGAAGATCGCGCGGGCCAGGTACAGCTCGCGCAGCGCGTGGTTGCGGACGATGGTTTCGTTGGTGTCGTCGGTCAGGGCGGCGAGCATCTGCGGCAGGTCGGTGTGGGCGTGGTCGCTAGCGCCGGGCAGCTCGAGCAGAGCCGCGAGCGCCGCGGGCGCGTCGTCGTCGGCGTGCCGCGCCGCGAGCGCTTCGAACGCCATCGCCAGCGCCCGGCAGTGGGAGAACTCGGGCAACTCGCCGGCGTCGCTCGCGCGCTGCCGCAACGTCTCGGCCTTCGCGATGAGTACCGGCCACGCGTCGGCACCGCCCACGCGTCCCAAGCCGACCAGCAGCACGTCGGTCGACGAGAGCGTCATGCCGTACTGCCCCATGCCGCGGTAGTTCCAGCCCTCATCCCACGCGGCCTGCGTCGCGGCGTCGCGCAAGACCGCGGCACCCGCGGCGTCGTCCATCAGCGACAGGATCAGCGCGTAACGCGTGCGGGCGGCGGTGTCGGACGCGCCGCGCAGCGCCGCGTGCAGCTTCGGCTTCGAGCGCTCCGCGTCGCTGAAGATCAGCGCGAGCCCGGCGTAGTCGTCCCACTGCTCGGCGATCGCGCGGTCCAGCAACGCCTCCTCCACCGGGAACGAATCGGTATCGCTGAGCACGCGGTCGGGCAGGCAGCCCAGGCCGATCAGGTGCTGCTGCAGGTCGCGCAGGTCGATCTCGCGCACATCGACGCCGGCTTTCGCGGCCATCGCGGCGGCGCGGCCGGCGGCGTAGCCCTGGTTCTGCACGTCCGGCTGCATGCGGATCACCGGGATCGCGTCGCGGTGCGCGCTCACGCCCAGCCCCGTCACCAGCACCCCTTTGAGTCCCTTGGGCAGCAGGCAGCGGTAAGGCACATCGACCCACAGCCGTTCCTTGTCCGGCGGCTTGATCATGAAGACCGGGTGGACCGTGTAGCCGTGCGAGTCGAAGTTGCTGCTGGCGACGTTGATGGTGTCGGGGAAGCGGCGTTGGAAGAGGAAGTCGGCCGGGTCGAGCGTGACCTCGCCGACGATCTGCCGGCGCTCGCGTGAATCGACGAGCTGGCCCGCGTCGAAGCAGTTGGCGAACTTGCGTTTGGCGCTGATGAAGAAGGCGGTGGTGTCGGCGACGTCGGTGTCGTCGGAGAAGCTGTGGTCGGAGTTGTGGTAGTCGCGGCCGGGCTCGAAGCCGGCGAGGCCGACGCCTTGGACCGCGGCGTGCTCGGCACCGATGCCGGTGGTCGGCGCGCCCGCCGCGGCGGGGATGTCGGCGCAGCCGGTGCTGTCCACGATGGCGTTGGCTTCGAGCAGCCCGTAGCCGTGCGGCCCGGCGACGATCACGCCGCGGACGCGGTCGCCCTCGACCCACACGCCGACGCAGAAGCTGCGCAGCCACATCGACACGCCTTGCGCGTGGCACTGCTGATGGAGGTAGTTGGCCTTGGCGGCGACGGACCAGCCGCCGTCGGCCTTCTTGAAGTTCTCGCGGAACTCCATGCCTTTGACGCCCGCGTCGATGACGGCCGTGAAGCCGACGCGGTTGCCGTAGTAATACTTGGCGATCTGCCCGATCGTGCCCACCCCGCCGAGCGCGGGGCCGGCTTCGATGACGGCGGTGGTGGCCCCGGCCTGCGCGGCGGCGATGGCCGCGGGCGCCCCGCCCGTGCCCCCGCCGATGACCAGCACATCGAATGAGCCGAGCCGCGGCACGTCGGTGAACGGCTCGGTGAGGTTCTGCGCCGCCTTGCGCCCGGGACGCAGCGGGTCGGCCAGCGTGCGCAGCTCGCCGGACTTCACCGGCACCGCGCCGGCGCAGCGGACGCGCAACTCATCAAGCGACGGGCGATCGGCAGGCTGCGCGGCGAGGGCGCGCCCCACGGATTCGCCCCACGCCATCGCGCTGATCGGCCGCTCCAGCACCGCGCGGCGCGCGCCCAGCGCCGGCGTCAATGACACCGTCCCATCGCCCAGCGTGCGGTCATCCAGCGCGTCGCCTCGAACCGGCTCGGCCGCAGCCCCGTCGTCATCATGCGCGATGACCAGTTGCTCCTGGCGCAGATATTCCTGTGGCACCCAGCACCGCCGCGCGACCTCGGCCTCGGCGTGGCACAGCGCCGCCGGTGAGCCGTCGCCACAATCCACCTCCAGCGTGTAGCGCCGCGCGCTGAGCCGGTACTCCGCCTTGCGGACCCGGCCCGTGAAACCGGGCAGGTGTTCAACGGCGAGCGTGTCGGCATCTTCACCCTCGCCCATGCAGAGGGTGACGTGCGTGACGCGCTGTTTGCCGCGGGGGGAGACGACTTTGTGCCCGGCGAGCCCGGCGAATGAGCCCTCGATCGTGGCGTCGATCACGCGTGAGGCGGCGACGGCCTGGCGGCCCGAGCGATTGGCGATGATCGCGCCGCGGACCCGCCCGCCGCCATCGACCAGCGCCGCGGCGGGGCAGGTCGTGAGTACGATGGGGACCTGGGCCTCGACGAGCGCCTGCTCGAGCGTGAGCTTGACATGCATGGGCGTGGGCGGCGAGGCGAAGTCGCCGAAGACGGCGCGGGCCAGGTCGGGGACTTTTTCACCATCGCGCGGCGTGGACCAGAAGCGATAACAGGCGGCGATGTCCTCGCCGAGGAACGCGCGGGGCGCGACGAGCATCACGCGGGCGCCGGACGCTTTGGCCGCGAGCGCCGCGGCGACCCCGGCGGATGTCCCGCCGACCACCAGGACATCGACGGTATCCAGAAGAGGTACATTTTTGATCATGGCAATCTCCAGAACCCTTCATTATGGGTTAAATCCAACGATAACGCCATATTGATCGCCGTCACGGTTTGGCCCGATACGGTATATTTTGCGCATGGCCGAGGCCCGCCCCGCCCCCGCACGTTACGCGCTGAACCTGGCCTACGACGCGTGCATCCGGCCGGCCAACGCGAACCAGCAGCGGTTGATCGACTTCTGTTACGCCACGTGGCACCTGCGCCGTGGTTCGGTGCGGATCGACGCCGGGGGCACGACGCTCCGTGCGACCGCGGGCGACTGGGTGTACTGCGACCCCTACCTGATGCGCACGCAGCGGTTCAGCGATGATGCGCACCTGGTGTCGGTGCGTTTTAGCGTGGCGTGGCGCGGGACGTTCCACTTCCAGCCCTTGGCCCCACCGCACGTCCGCCGCGAACCCGACCCGGCATTGCTGGACGCGAGCCTGGCGCTGGTCGGCGTGGTCGAGGGCGAAGGCGGGATCGAGGGCGAGGGCGAAGGCGACGGGGCGGCGCCGACGCTGCTGCAGGACTGCCGCGTACAGGCCGCGCTGCATCACTGGCTGGCGCTGTGGCATGAGAGGCGGGAGACCTACAGCCCGATCCGCCCGGTCACCCACGACGACCCGATGATCAACCGCATCGTCGCGGTCCTCAGCGAGCACCGCGGGGTCGGGGTGTTGGATTACCAGCGGCTGCGGCGGGTGGTGGGCCTCTCGCGCTCGCAGATCGATCGGTTGTGCAAGGCCCGGCTGGGCATGACGCCGCGGCGGTGGTGCGAACGCCGCAGCCTCGCCCAGGCCGAGCAATGGCTGCGTGAGGGGGGGTTGAGCATCAAGGAGATCGCCTACCGCTTGGGCTTCGTCGATGGCTCACACTTCGCGCGCTGGTTCCGCCAGCAGACCGGGCAGGCCCCCACCGCCTACCGCGCGACGCGCCTGGCGTAGGGGACGCGGCCCGAGCCTCATCACTGGGCCAGCAGCGCGTCGATCTGCTCGCGCAGCTCGCGCTCGGTGTCGGGGCCGACGCCGACGTGAACCGCCACGATCTTGCCGTCGTGGATCACCACGGTGGTCGGCAGCGCGAGGCTGAACTGCGGCATGGTCCCGGTCGCTTGGCCCGGCATCGCTTCGCCGTAGCCCTGCGCGGTGGCCTGCGGGTCGCTGACCAGCAGCAGCGGCATGCGGAAGTTGCCCGCGGCATGGGCGCGGCGGTCGGCCTCGGCGTCGTCATTCACGCTCACGGCATAGATCGCCACGTCCTGCTGCTGCGCCTGCGCTTGCTGATAAATCGCATCGAGCCGGGGCATCCACACGCGGCAGGGCCCGCACCACTGCGCCCAGAAGTCGAGCACCAGCACCTTGGCCGGGGCCTTGGCCGGGTCGAACACGTTTCCGTCCGCGTCGGTGAAGGTGACCGCCGGGACGGGCTGGCCGATCAGGCGATGCGCGCCGGGCTGGGCCTGAGCCTGGGCCGGCGGCACCTCGTGCGGCGCGGGCAAGCGCGTGAGGGCCTCGGCGTGGTCCACCGCCTGCCGGCCGGTCGTGTCGAACGCGAACGCGTCGGCGGGCAGCTCGGCGTGGGGCGTCTTTTCTTCGATGAGGAAGGTCTCGCGCATCGACACACCGTCGGCGAGGTTGTTGGCCGCGGCGTCGAATTCATAGACGCCCCGGGTGATGCGCAGGGTCTGCGGGTCGATGGTCAGGGCCATCGTGCCCATCGGGCCGACGATGTCGAGTCGGCGGTTTCCGTCGGCATCATCGGGCAACTGGCGGAGGGTCGGACGCGGGCCCTTGCCCAGCCGCGCCCACGGGTCTTGTGCGAGCAGCAGCACCAGGTCGGGGAAGCTGGGTTCTTCGAGCGCGGGCAGCACCTCGCCGAGCACGGCATAGTCCATCGGCCGGCGCGGGATCGGCTGCTGCACGTACAAGCCGGGCACCTGCGCAACCGCCATGCGCAGGTTCTGCCCGTCGGCGACCAGGCGGATGTTCGGTCGGTCCACGCTGAGCTTCTGCGCCGCGCGGTCGAAGGCGAGGTGTACCGTCGTGCGCTCGCTGCGTTTCCATCGGCCCTGATCGACGGTGGTGGTGTAAACCACATCCGCCGCGTAACGGCCCGTCGCCTGATACGCGGCGATCACGTCCTCGGCCAGGTCGGCGCTGGCCGCGGCAGCACCCAGCAGCACCGCGCACAGCATGCAGGCTAAACGTTTCATGGCTGGTCCTCCGCTTCGGCGGGCGGCGTCGGCGGCTTCGGCCGGCGGGCTTCGATCTGCGTGGCCAACTTCTCCAGCTCCGGCTGCAAGAGCCCGACATAATCGTCATGCACGCCGCCATGCAGGTGGCGCACGACGCCCTCGCCGATGATGACGGTGTGCGGCAGGAACTGCATGAGGTATTGATCCGACACGGTGAAATCATCGATGAGGCAAGGCAGGTCGATCTCGTTGGCCTCGAACAGTGGCTTGATATCCGCGGGTTTTTCGCCGCAGTTGATCAGCACGATTTTGACGGTGAGGTCTTGTTCGTCGCCCCAGGCCGCGAGCTTCGTCATCGCGGGCAGGTAAGTCTTGCTGGCCGGGGTCCACGAGGCCCAGAAGCCGAGCACGAGCAGGTCGGCGTCGTGGTGATCCTGCAGCGCCCAGTCGTTGCCTTCCACATC
>CAZTLX010000046.1:12776-23109 GCA_964614575.1 uncultured Phycisphaeraceae bacterium
CCCGGGCGGGGTGAAGTGGGTGACGGCTTGCGAATGGGTCGTGTCGAACGCGAACGCGTCGTCTTGGATCGGCTGATCGCGTTTGACCGCCGTGAGGCCGAGCGTGACGATGACGCCATCACCGCCCGGCTGGCCCGCTTCGAGGCGCATCTGGTCGAGCAGCTTCGCGTCTTCGCGCAGCGTCAGGGTCATGAGGCCGGTGTGGGTTTGCGCGACGAGCTTCGGCGGGGCGTCTTCGCCGGCGGCGGGAAGTTGCGGCGTCGCGGCCAGGGCCGAGCCTTCACTGAGCACCTCGATCGGGTTGCCCGCGAACAGGAAGACCACGTCCGGCAGCGGCATCAGGTTGATCACCGGCCAGGCCTTGGCCAGCGCTTCGTAGGTCAAGGGGCTCGGCTGATCGACTTCCAGGTGTTGGCCGGGGAACTGTGCGCTGCGCACGCGCAGCTTCGAGCCGTCGGCCACGAGCAGGAAGTGCGGCGAGTCGATCTTGAGCCGCGCGGTCGGCCGATCAAACGCGACAAACGTCTGCGCCTCGTCGATCGCCTCCCACCGGCCTTCCCGCCGCACCGCGACGAAGTCGATCGTCGATTCGTATTGCCGCACGCCCGCGTACGCGTCGCGCACCTGATCGGTCAGCGTGCCGCCGGGCGGGGCCTGGGCATGCACGGCTCCCGCCGCCGCCGCCAGCAGCATCGTCAACACCCAGAACAGCGAAGCGGGGATTCGCATGTGGATATGATACCGCATCGCGCCGCGGGGACGCCACGGCTATGAGAATCGGGCGTGCATTGTTCAGCCGCGGCGTCCCCGCCGCGCGCCGCTTCGCCGATGCGATAAACTATGCCGTCTGCCCCCCCCTGTTGCCCCAAGGACCCGTGACGCATGGCCTCCCCCGACGACCGCCGCTACCTCGAATCCCACGAATGGCACAAGCCCGAAGGCGGCCTGATCGCCATCGGCATCAGCCAGTTCGCCGTCGATGAGCTGACCGACATCACCTACGTCGAGGTCGCCCGGGACAGCGGCCCGATCAGCGCCGGCGAGAGCTTCGGCGAGATCGAATCGGTCAAGGCCACCAGCGACCTGTACTGCGGCGTCAGCGGCGAGGTCGTCGAGGTCAACCAGGAAGTGCTCGATAACCCCGCCCTCATCAACGAAGACCCGTTCGGCAGGGGCTGGATCATCAAGGTCAAGCCCGAGGGCGACGGCGGGGTCGACGCCTTGCTCACCGCCGCCGACTACGACGCGAAACAGGAATAACCCCCCAAAGCCGAGCCCTGAGACACGCGAAGGGCCGGATCGATCAACGTTTGGTCTGCGCCCCCGCGGCGAGTACCATGTAGGGGTTGGCCTGACCCCGTTTCAGGGATGGATGCCGGTTGGCCATGATCTGCGATATCC
Organism: uncultured Phycisphaeraceae bacterium; assembly: GCA_964614575.1. GTDB lineage: Bacteria > Planctomycetota > Phycisphaerae > Phycisphaerales > Phycisphaeraceae > JBGTLW01. Next base: position 14,178 of record CAZTLX010000046.1, read on the forward strand.
GAACCCGTTTGTGGACCAGCCCCGAGAGCCTCGGCGAGCAGATCGCGGCGCACCTGCGTCGGCGACGCGGCGAGCCTTGGGACGCGCTGCCCGCCGGCACCGAGGCGTTCGACCGCGCGATGCAGACCGTCGATCAGGCGGTCATCCACGGCTTTGAGAGCGCGCTGCTCGGCGCCGCCATCACCCCCGAACAGGTCGCCGAGCACGTCGCCCGCCAGCCCGGGCACTACCTCGGCTTCGCGGGGATCGACCCGACCCAGCCCGACGCCCTGGCCAAGCTGGATCGCGCGACCGAGCTGGGCCTGGTCGGCGTGACGGTCAGCCCCTCGGGCCAAGGCTTCCACCCCTGCCACTCCGACGCGTTTAAGCTGTTCGAGGCCTGCGCCCAGCGCGGCTTGCCGGTGTTCGTGGAGCCGATGGGCACGCTCGTCGGCCCGGCGCGGCTGGAATTCGACCGCCCCTCCCTGCTCGACGAGGTCGCCCGCGACCTGCCCACGCTCAAGCTCGTCCTCGGCGGTCTGGCCGACCCGTACATCGATGAAAGCCTCGCGGTGCTGGCCAAGCACCCCCAGGTCTTTGCCGACCTCTCCGCGCTGGTGCAGCGGCCCTGGCGGATGTATAACGCGCTGGTCAACGCCCGCGAACGCGGCGTGATCGATCAACTGCTCTTCGGCTCGGGCTTCCCGTTCTGTGACCCCGAGCAGGCCATCGTGACGCTGTACTCGGTCAACGGCATCGCGCAGGGCACGCCGCTGCCCTCGGTCCCACGCGAGCTGCTGCGCACGATCGTGCAGCGCGACGCGCTCGGTGCCCTGGGCCTGCCCTACCGCGAGCCGCGCCGCCGCGAACGCAGCACCGCCATCGAGCCGCCGCCGCGCCTGGTGGAGATGGTGCAGGAAGTGGAACGATGAAAAGATACGCGTGGGTTGTTATCTCGATATCCGCGTTGGCCGTGCTGCTCCTGAACGGGGCCGGCTGCGGCTTCCAGATCGGCGACGCGGGCCGCGGCGACCTGCAGCTCTCCAGCCGGGCCCGCGAGCAGCTCGATGTCGGCAGCAGCTTTACCCGCGGCTACTTCTCCGTCGATGAAAAGAACGCGGTCACGGTCGTGCTGCTCGAAGGCGACCCCGACGCCCCCACCGCCGCGCTCACCCTCCGCATGTTCTGGCTGCCCCGCGTCGGGTCCACGCCCATCGATCGCACCGCGACCAACACGTCGGTCCACTACGTCGTGTTCGGCTCGAGCCTGTCCAACCGCGACGCGGCCGCGCAGACCGAAGACGTCGGGCTCTACGCCGGGGCCGGCTTCCTCTACATCAACAGCGGGCTGGAGGCGAAGAACCTCAAGGCCGGTCTGTGGGAAGCCCACGTCCGCCTCGCCGACCGCTCCGAGGGCTTCGTCGATCAGGTCGGCCCTTCGCTGATGGCCGGCTCCATCCGCGCCCAGCGCGACGATGAGCAGGTCACCGCCATCCTCCAACGCCTCGCCCGACTCACCTCCGACCGCCTCGGCTACCCCCGCCTCGTCCTCGCCGACTGACCCGCGCCCCGTTCCGCCGCTTGCGGCTTCGCGAAGAGAATGGTGCGCGCAGAGCACGCTAAGAGCGCGGAGAAAGACCAGGTGTCACGCCAAGGCCGCCAAGCGACGCGAAGAGGAAAGTTTGGAAAAATAAGCCTTTTTCAACACTTGGCGCATCTTGGCGTGCTTGGCGTGACAAATTCTCTCTTTGCGCTCTCTGCGTGCTCTGCGCGCACCAAATCAAAGAAGCATCGGCAGACTACGTGGCCGCGTCATCCAGTTCCACGCTCAGCAGGTCCAGCTCCTTGCCGCGGATCAGTTGGGGCGTCGGCCCGCCGCAGACCGGGCAGATCAGGCGCAGGCCCGGCAGCTCGCGCTCGGCGGCGCACGTGGGGCAGTACGCCGCGGCCGCGACTTCATCGATCGCCAGCGTCGAGCCGGCCAGCTTCGTGTTCGCCGTCGCCACGTCCCACGCGAAGCGCAGCGCCTCGGGGATCACGCCGCAATACGCCCCGACGCGCACATGCACCGCGGTGATCGTCGCGCCCCCCTCGGCCGCCACCGCCGCCTCCACGCTCTCGACGATCGACATGGCGACGGACAGCTCGTGCATGGGAGAAGGGGGGATTGACGAATGACGAAACCAGAATGACCAATAGGATGACGCGGCGGACGCGGCGCATCATACTTGATGAGAGTATCCCGCCGAAGCTCCGCTGCGCGTCGCATCAGCGGGCTTGGGGGATGGTGTGTTCTGGTGTCTTATTCGTCATTCTGGTTTCGTCATTCGTCATTCCCTACGTGCCTTTCCACGCGTCGATGCCCTTGTCGGAGGTGTGTTTTTTCTGCCGGGGCAGGTGGCCCTCATCGACGAGGGTGGCCAGGACGTCGAGCATGGCGCGGATGCCCAGCAGCGCGGTGATGTCGGAGGTGTCGTAGGCCGGGGCGACCTCGACGACTTCCATCGCGCAGATGCCTTCCTTGGCGACGAGGCGCAGGAGCTTGAGCACTTCGCGGGGCAGGAACCCGCCGGGCTCGGGCCACCCGGTGCCGGGCACGAAGCCGCAATCGACACTGTCGATATCGAAGGAGAGGTAGACGGCCTTGGCGTTCTTCCAGGCGGCTTCGAGGGCCCACTCGGCGATCTTGTCGATGCCGTGGTCATCGACATCGTCCATGGTGAAGATGTTGGTGCCGCGCTGGCGGGCCTGGACCACGCCGGGCCGGGGCACCTGCCAGCCGCCGATGCCGATCTGCACGAGGTTGCTGGGCGGGGCGTTGGGGATGTTGGTCGCGTGGAACCACGGGCAGGTGTGCATCCGCTCGTCCATGTCCTTCTCCTGGATATCGATGTGGCGGTCGATGTGGATGATGCCGATGTTGCCCTCCACGTGCGGCGCGATGCCGCGGACATTGGGGTAGCCCAGCGAATGGTCGCCGCCCATGAGCATGGGGAAGCAGCCGTTGGCGTAGACGTGGCTGACGGCCCGGCTGACCTGGTCGAAGCTCTTCTCGATGTTGCCGATGGTGAACACGTCGCCCAGGTCGCAGATCTTCACCGCCTCGACCAGATCGACGCCCAGTTCGTAGAAGTAGGAGGTGTAGAGCGCGGAGATGCGGCGCATGGCCTGCGGGCCGAAGCGGGTGCCGGAGCGGTAGGTCGTGCCGATGTCGAACGGGATGCCGAGGAACGCGACGTCGTAATTGCCGACCAGCCGCACATCCTCGAGATACTTGGCCTTGAGGACGGTGTTGATCCCGGCGTAATGCGGCAGCTCGCCGCGGGAGAAGGTGCTGATGGTGCGGTCGCCGATCGAATCGGCCGCGGGCAGGCCCAGCTCGACGCCCTGGGCCAGTTGCTCCTCGAGGCCTTGGGTGGTGATGGTTTCTTCCTTGAGCGCAGCGAGGTAGCCCTTCATCTGCTCACGATTGAACGGTTCACGGGGCAGGTCGGTCATGAGGTGGTTCGGTGGGGTTGGGGTTTGGGGGTTGGGGGTTCGGATTTGGGGTGTGGGTCATGCCGACTGAAGTCGGCACGCCGGGGGAGGTTGGATCAGGTGGTCTGTCTCCTGTTTTCTACCTTCTATCTCCTGTCTCCTGTCTCCTATCCCCTATCTCCTATCTCCTATCTTCTATCCCTCCCCCTCAATACACCTCATCGCCGACGATGGTCATACGCCCGACGGGCAGGTTGCGCTTCGCCGGCTCATCATCCGCCTCGTCGGTGGCCGAGGGGTGGATCAGGTGCTCGATGCGGCGTTTGGTTTCGATGAACTGCGGGTCGAAGAGCATCTGCGGGTCGCGTGGGCGGGGGAGGGGGACCTTCACGACCTCCATGATATGGCCGGGGTTGCGGCCCATCACGACGACGCGGTCGGCCAGGTACACCGCCTCGTCCAGGTCGTGGGTGATGAACAGCACCATCAGCTCGACGTTGCGGTAGATCTGCAGGAGGTAGTCCTGCATCTGGGCGCGGGTGCGGGCGTCGAGGGCGCCGAACGGCTCGTCCATCAGCAGCATGCGCGGGCGGTTGGCCAGCGCCCGGGCGATCGCGACACGCTGCTTCATCCCGCCGGAGAGCTGGTGCGGGTAGTGATCCTCAAACCCCGCGAGGCCGACCATCTCGATCCACTGACACGCCTCGCGTTCGGCGACGATCGGCCCGCGACCGGTCACCCGCGGGCCGAACATCACGTTGCGCTTCACGCTCAGCCAGGGGAAGAGGGTGTAGGCCTGGAACACCATGCCGCGGTCGGGCCCGGCCCCGACGACCGGCCGATCGTCGAGCAGGATGCGTCCCTCGGTCGGCGTGTCGAGGCCGGCAACGAGGCGGATCAGCGTGGATTTCCCGCAGCCCGACGGGCCGATCACCGTGATGAACTCCCGACGACGCACCTCCAGGCCGACGCCCCGCAACGCCGTGATCCGCCCGCCCCGCGGGCTGAGGAACGAACGGCCCAGCCCCTCGAGCCGCAGCACCACGGGGCGCTGCGCGATCCGGTCGAAGCGCTCGGCGATCTCGGCGGGCAGGCCCGGCGATGGTTCGGGGCTTGGTTCGGGGGTTGGTTCGGGCATGGGAGTCAGGGATCAGGGATCAGGGATCAGGGATCAGATTTCGATTTCAGATTTCCAATATCAACTGTCCAATATCAAATACCACGGCCCGAGCCGGCCTCGGGGTCGAGGCTCGTCTGGCGTCTGCGACGCAGGGCGCGCCAAAACCTGCCGAGCCCGCCGCGATTCGTCTCGGGGTAGGCCCAGGGGAACAGCCGCCGGGCGATGATCTGCAACAGTTGGTCGGTCGTGAAGCCGATCACGCCGATCATGATGATGACGGGGAAGACGCGGTCGAAGTTTCGGCGGGCGCCCTGGGTGTCGATGAAGCCGGTGAGGCCGGTCTTGGTGCCGATCAGCTCGGCGATGACCAGCCAGGTCCAGGCCCATCCCAGCAGCACGCGCAGGTCGTTGTACACGTTGGGCACGACGCCGGGCACCACGACCTTGCCCAGCAGGGTGCCGCGGCGGGCACCGAGGGTCTGGGCCGCTTCGATGAGGTTGCGGTCGAGCAGGCGCGTGGTGTTGGCGAGCATCAGCACCATATGGGGGAAGGTGCCGATGAACACCAGCGCGATCTTGGGCGCGCCCTCCACGCCGAACGCCGCGACCAGCAGCAGGCTGAACGTGGGCGCGGGCATGTAGCGGAAGAAATCAACAAACGGCTCGAAGAGGCGGGAGAAGAGGTCGAAGCTGCCGCAGAACACGCCCAGCGGCACACCGAGCAGGCACGCCAGCAGGAACCCGCCGAACACCACCTTCAGCGAGCTGAACAGCCGCTGGTACATCCAAGGCCCATCGTTGCCGGGCTGGGTCGTGAAGTCGCGCCACATCGCCTGCAAACACTCGTGCGGCGCGGGCAGAAACACCGGCGAGGCGCTGACGCCCTGGGGCAGCAGATTCAGCAACGGCGTGCTCACCCGCTCGCCCGGCTCGTGGTGCCGCAGCACCTGCCCGTTCTCGCGGATGATCGCGCGGTTCTCTTCGCTCAGGTCGAAGCGGGTGGACTCCAGCTCGCCCGTGGCCAGCCCGAGCCACACGCCGAACAGCGCCCGGTCGCGCGCCCCGCGGTCGGTCAGATCGACCCCGTCCAGAAAGCCGTTGGCCTCGGCGACCGGCTCGATGCGGCGCAGGCGGTTCTGGTTGGTGCGGATGGGGGCGACGGCGTCGGGGTCGGCGGCGCGTTGCCGGCGGATCTTCTCGTTGCTCTCGCGGACCTCGGCCACGAATCGCTCGAAATAGGTCTTGGCCACGCGGTCGCCGGGCACCAGCGTGGCCATGGTCGGGTCGCCGCGCTCGGCGGTGATCAGCAGCTTGTTGTCGTGGTGGAAAACCGGCGCGTAGGTCAGCAGGCACCACAGCCCGATGGGCATGACAAACGAGGCGAGCATCAGCCAGCCGCGCCGGTGGGCCGGCAGCTCGCGGCGGACCATGAGCCAGGGCTCGCGTGATGGACGCGGGCGGCGCTTGGGGGACATGGGCGTGTGCTTCGCCAGAGGGACCGAGAAACCGCGATGAAGCGGCGCGGTGGTGGCGGCGCGGCAACCGATTCGTGGGCCGCGACCACGCCGCGCCGCTTCATTCGACAATCGGACGCTTATTCGCCCGCGGCGGCCTCGGCGTACGCCTTGGTCAGGCTCGGGTCGAGGTACTGCTCGATGTCCAGCGGCTTCTCGTAGGCCTCGTACTCGACGTTGAACTTGTTCACATAAGCCGTCGAGCCATAGATCGACTTGAGCGTGTCGCCCTTCTCCCAAACCTTCAGCGCCTCGTCGAGGGTGAGGATGTAGGTGCCCTTGAAGAAAGGCTCGTACTCCTCGGGCGTGACCTGCACGCGGGCGGCGAGGATCTTCAGCGCGTCGTCCATGTTCGCCTCATCATTGAGGTAATCCGCGATGCGGTACCAGACGCCGACGACCTTGGCCCAGTCGTCACGCCGGCTTTCGAGGCTCTCGGGGCTGACGCAGAGCATGTCGTAGATGATGCCCGGCGCGTCGGCGGAGGAGAAGATGGCCTTGGACCCGGCGACGGCCTTGAGCGCCTCGCCGGAGTTGGGCTGCCACGCCGCGATCGCCGAGACGTCACCGGCCGAGAGGATCGCCGGGGTCTCGTCGGTCGGGGTGTTGACCCACTCGACGTCGTCGGCCGACATGCCGTTCTCCGTCAGCGCGGTGATCGCGATCAGGTGCGCCACGAAGCCGAGCTCGGCGCCGATCTTCTTACCCTTGAGGTCGGCGACCTTCTCGATGCCGGGCTTGGCGACGAGCATGTCGTTGCCGTTGGAATAATCGTTGATCAGGATCCCGACCGACGGCTTGCCCGTGCCCCCGGTGACCAGCGCGTCGCCGTTGGTCATGCACACCGCATCGACCTGGCCGGCGACGTAGGCGTCCATCGACGGCACGTAATCAAACCAGAGGAACTCGACGTCGACGCCCGCTTCCTTGAACCAGCCCTTCTGGATGGCGATCTCCCACGCGACCCAGCCGGGCCAGTCGGAGTAAGCGATCTTGAGCGGTTGGTTCTGCGCCTGCGCGGGGGTCGCCGCGACGCCGATCATCACCGCCGTCGCCACCATCGCCGTCGCCAACGTCGTCATCTTCACCAGCCTGCTGATCGCGTATCGCATGTGTTGCTCCCTGGACGATCGATGCGTCATCGATGCCCGAAGTCAGAAACGACCCACAGCACCGAAGACCCTCCGCGGCGGAGTGTGAAAACCCGCCGCGGGCGTCTCGGCCCTGCAGGCTGATGGATCAGCAAGCCCGTTGCCGGGAAGCCGACGGCCAGCCTTGATTCAAAACGCGAGGCGTTCGATCCGACGGCCACGCGACCGCCCAGCCTCTCCCGATGCAAAGCATGTGCCATCGACACCCCGCCGCCCACCCCCGCGGCAGGTGCCTAACGCTTAAGCACCCGCGCCCCCAATCCGCCTCAGCCTGCGCGCCCCGCGGGCAGGCTCGCGCCTGTGCCCCAACCCCGCACTCCCGGCCCCCAGACCACCCGACCCGTGAAGCCGCCGGCGATGAAACGCGAAATTCTCTGCGAATCCGCCTTGCCCGCAGCCGGTCTGTATCGTTCCTTTGCACGAAGAGGAGGAGCCATCGATGAATTGGCGACGTGGCCTGATGTTTTTTGCGGCAGCCGGGGGTGTGCTGGGGGCGGTCTGGCTGATCCTGGGACCCGAAGCCGCCTCGCCCCACCGCCCCATGGCGATGCTGGGCCTCGCGCTGCTGGGCCTGGGCCTGTGCAAGGAAGCCCGCCGCCGGGACACGGACTCGCCCGATAAACCGGGCTGAAGGTGCCGTCGTTTCGTTCAGCGATCCCACCGAAAACCAAGTGATGTCCCTCACACCGGCCCCGCCGTCCTCCTCGGGGCCGGTGTTCTTATTTAGATTGTCGGGTCCGGGGTTTGGGGTTTGGGGTTTGGTCCGGCCGCTTGCGGCTTCGCGCGAACGTCACGGCCCGAGCGGCAAGCAGGACGCCGGTTCTCGCGAAGCCGCAAGCGGTGGATTCTTTTTTCCCCTTGACACGCATCGCTTCATTCGTTAATTTCTGTTTAGACAGAAAGGACCGATCGCCATGACGCTCACGCCCGTCGCCGAGAAGTTCATCCTGCACTGGGGGGAGATGGGCGCCCGCTGGGGCGTCAACCGCACGGTCGCGCAGATCCACGCCCTGCTGCTGATGAGCCCGCGGCCGCTGCACGCCGAGCAGATCGCCGCCGCCCTCTCGGTCGCCCGGTCCAACGTCTCCACCTCGCTGCGCGAGCTGCAGGGCTGGCAGATCATCCGCGTCGTGCACGTGCTCGGCGATCGGCGGGACCACTTCGAGCCGGTCACCGACGACATGTGGGAGATGTTCCAGATCATCCTCGACCAACGCCGCCAGCGCGAGATCGACCCGACGCTGACCATCCTGCGCCAGTGCGTGATGGAGGCGGATGACGCCGGCAGCGAGGACCCCAAGGTCCGCAAGCGGCTCGGCGACCTGCTGGACCTGGTCGAGACCACCACCGCGTGGTACCAGCACGCCCGCCGCCTGCCCCGCGGCGGTTTCATCAAGCTCGCCAAGGCCGGCCGCCGCCTGCCCAAGTTCCTGGGCCTCGCCTCCTGAACCCCGCCCCGACCATGCGTTGACAACCTAAGCCGCGAACACCGATGTGGGGATTTCGGTGATGACAGAAATAACTGATTATGACGATGCCGCCGCCGACCACCCCGACCACGACTTCGCCGCCGCGATGGTCCACGACTGGGAGCAGGTCACGATGATCCACTTCGCCCTGCCCCCGGAAAAGGTCGCGGAGCTGACCCCCTTCGACCCCGATACCTGGGCCGCGCCGCCCCCCTTCCCCGC
>CAZTLX010000047.1:0-23092 GCA_964614575.1 uncultured Phycisphaeraceae bacterium
CCAGCGGGTCGCCTGTTGCCGCGAAACCGCCGGCCTGGGCGCTGAGCATCAGCCGGCCCGCGCGACCCGCCAGCAGCGCCGCCGCGACCAGGGCCGCGATGTCGATGCAGCGTACCGCTGTGGACACACCCTTGCGGTAACCCGTCGCTGGCGAGTGCATCGAGCCGGAAACGTCCGGGCACACGATAACACGGCCGTTGATCGCCGGGACGTTTTCCAGCGCGATCTCCATCGCGTCCTGCAACGCATCCGACACCCGGTTGGGCAGGGCTTGGCAGCTCGCGGTGTAGGCCGCCAGCAGTTGGTACGGAAACACCTTCGCCTGTCGGATCAGGTGCTCGTTACGCAGGCGGTCGGTCACCAGCTTGGTGAGCTGCTTGTCCTTGAACACACCGTGCCGCTGGAAGGTGTTGAGGTTCATGCGGGTCATCTGCCACGGGGCATGACGCGCGATCGCCTTCCACTCCCAGTCCGCCAACTCCAGGCCGGTCAGCATCTGGAACGGCACGTCCGGCGTTTCCACCAGCCGCCGATCTTCCGCGGACTTGTAGGCGTCAAACTGCTTCACGATGCTCGGCAGTTGCTCCCGATCAATCGGCCGACCAATCAGGTAGCCGTACAACGCTTCACGCGACGCGGACTTCGGCTTCGGGTGAACCATCTTGATGATGTCGGCCAGCGACGGGTCGTTGCCGACCGAACCGAAGAACACTTGCTCATCGTTGCGGGCTTCCAGCCAGTCCAGGATCAGTCGCTTCGGAAGCGAACCCAGCGACTTTCGACCGACCACGCCGCTCCGCATAATCTGCACGAAGTTGCGCAGCATCTTCGGGTTATCGATCACGCGATCAAAGACTTCAGCCAGCAGGCCCGGGCCCTTCACCGACAGGACCGCACACAACAGGGCCGGCAGGTCCTTCATGTAGCCGTGCTGCCGGGCATAGAGCGCGGTGCGGGCGATGAACTCAGGCGAGACCTTGTCGCACAGGGCGAGGATGTCCGCGAGCTGGTCCTGAGCCGACGCATAGAACGTGCCGTTAAGGCAACCGGTCGCGGCGTATTGAGCCAGCGCGTGATCGGCCGTGAAGGCGTATGCCTTGCCGCCGGCCTCGTTGACCGTGTCGGCCTTCGGGGCCAGCTTGCCAGCGAGCGACTTGAAGAGGGTCTTGTTTGCCACGGTCAGTTCCTTTCGTAGGTCAGCCAATTGGGATCATGCTTCTTACGCTGACGAGAGGTAGTGCACCGGCCGTGCCAGAAGACGAAATATCCTCCGTTTGAGTCTTTAAGTGAAGTGTTTGCAATGGCTAGAAATTATTCTGGCCCGCACAGCACTACCGACGTCGGCTGCCGCCGTTCGCTTTTTTGACGCTGCATGTATCTTGTTTTATAAATATGGATATGCCTAAACGGGTTGTCATCGGGTTGCTGGGGCCCACTCTGGACCGCGGCAGCGGGCCGAAGCGTTGGGAGCATTGGCGGCCGACGGTGTCGGTGTGTCAGCACGAAGACCTGCTGATCGATCGTGTCGAGCTGCTGCACCAAGCGAAGTTCGAAGCTTTGGCGAAGCAAGTCGAAGCGGATATCCAATCCGTGTCGCCGGAGACAACGCTTTGCCGACGGCTGATCGAGTTCGACGACGCGTGGGACTTTGATGCGGTTTACGGCTCCCTCCACGACTTCGCGCGCAGCTACCCCTTCGATGTGGAGAATGAGGAGTACCTGCTGCACATCACGACCGGGACGCACGTGGCGCAGATCTGCCTGTTCCTCCTCGCCGAGTCGCGCCACTTCCCCGCCAACCTGCTCCAGACCTCCCCGCCGCAAAAGAACCGAGGGGTTGAGCCCGGCTCATACGACATCATCGACCTGGACCTGTCCAAGTACGACCGCATTGCGCAGCGGTTTCAGGAAGAGACCCTCGAGGGCCTGAACTTTCTCAAAGCCGGTATCGAAACGCGTGACCCGAATTACAACCGACTGATCGAGCAGATCGAGCACGTCGCGATCCACAGCCGCCATCCCATCCTGCTCACCGGCCCGACCGGTGCGGGCAAATCACAACTCGCCAAACGCATCTTTGAACTAAAGCAGCAACGTCGTCAGGTCACCGGCAGATTCGTCGAAGTGAACTGTGCAACACTGCGTGGTGATGGCGCGATGTCCACGCTGTTCGGCCACAAGAAAGGCGCGTTTACCGGCGCCTCCGCGGACCGCAAGGGGTTGCTGCGCGACGCGGACGGCGGCCTGCTCTTCCTGGACGAAGTCGGTGAACTCGGCTTGGACGAGCAGGCCATGCTTCTCAGAGCGATCGAGGAGCAGCGATTCATGCCATTGGGCAGCGACCGGGAGGTGCAAAGCGATTTCCAGTTGATCTGCGGAACCAACCATGACCTGACGGAGGACGCGGCCAAAGGCACCTTCCGTGACGATCTTCTGGCGCGGATCAATCTCTGGCCTTACCGGCTGCCCGGTCTGTCGGAGCGTCGAGCGGACATCGAACCCAACCTCCAGTATGAATTCGACCGCCTCGCCCGTGAAACCGGGCAACAGATACGCTTCAACAAAGAGGCGAAGGCAGCCTTCATGCGATTCGCCATGGCGAGTGACACCGTATGGGCCGCAAACTTCCGCGATCTTTCCGCGGCGGTGACCCGCATGGCCACGCTTGCGCCCGCCGGACGGATCGGCGTCACCCAGGTGCAAGATGAAATCGAACGACTCAGGGCCGGATGGAGGAAATCAAGTGAGGGCGATGAACTTCGGCTGATTCGGCAAGTCATCGGTGACCGGCCGATCGATGTGTTCGACCAGGCCCAGCTCATCAAGGTCATCGAAGTTTGCCGATCGTGTCGCTCCATGTCCGAAGCCGGCCGCCGACTGTTTCAAGTCTCCCGCACCCAGCGTAAGTCCACCAACGATTCCGACCGGCTGCGAAAATACCTGGCGAAGTTTGGTTTGACGTGGGACAGCCTGATTCCATCAGAATCAACCCAACCCCACGGCTAGTTCTGTCGTGGTAACGCTGCGCAGGCTGCTGCTGCGCTGCTTGTTGCCAATAATTTTCAGCAATGCTCGTTTGTCGGCGGCAGCCTCCACGCTCATCTTGTCCAGATTCGTCATGACGTCTCACTGAGATAGCGGGATGGCACCTGATCGGTCAGCCAGACGTGATTGCCAGTGACGTAGAACGGATAGCCGTCGGCGTGCATTTGCTTCGCGTCAATCGCCAGAAGCGCCGGCTTGCCGTGACGCATCGCGACGGCCAGCATCGTTTCTTTGTTGGTGGACAGGTGCACGTGGTGGCGGTTGCCCTTGATCAGGCCCTTTTCGAGAATGGATGCGAGGTAGCGGGTTGCGGTCCCGTGGTACAGCACATCTGGCGGCACCGCCGGCTCGTAACCTAGATCGACTTCGACCGAGTGTCCTTGGCGGGCGCGGATCATCGAGCCGTCTTCACTCAGCTCGAAGCGTTGTTTGTTGCTCTCGGCAACCACCGTCTCGATGAGTTGCTTCGAATAAGGTTGACCGTTGCGACCGAAGGCTGCGAGAAGTTCATCGATCAAGACCCAGCCGTTGGGACCGAGCGTGAGGTCGATGCTGTCGGGACGGTGGCGCAAGACGTAGCTCATCGACTTGCTCACCTTTTTAAGATTGTCATGGCTCATGGCGTATTCTTTCCGATGATTGCCGCGGCGGCGTAAAGGCCCGCGAGCAGTTTCATGTCCGTGTGCGTTGAGTTGCGACCGTGTGCCGCCAACCAGGCGGGCACGTCTTGCAGCTGCACCTCGTGCACCTTGATGGCTTCGCCATCGACCCCGCCGCCGGCGTGAGGCCGGGACAGGCCACGGGCGAGGAAGAACGTGATGGCTTCGTCGGTCAGACCCGGTGACGAGAATGCGGTCGGTAAGCGATGCCACTCCCGGGCGACGTAGCCGGTCTCTTCTTCAAGCTCGCGTTGCGCGGCCGCCAGCAAGCTCTCCACATCACCGGTGTCGCCCGCAAGGCCCGCAGGCAGTTCGATCACCGGGCCATCTACCGGCGGCCGGTGCTGTTCCACCAGCACCACGCGTCCGTCGTAGTGCAGCGCGATCACCGCGACCACACCGGTCGCCTTCGTGCGCGTGACGTACTCCCAGCCGCCGCGTTGCACGACCCGCATGTAGCGTCCCTCGTAAACCGGATTGGGTTCGTTGTTGTTCATGGCGTAGTTATCTCACTCGTGCAGGTGCAGGCTGGCTTGTCGTTCATTACCGCCGTCAATACGAATCAATCGGTCGGGGTGCTGGTACTGCGCGACCAGGTATCGGGTCAGGTCAACCTGCATGCCCTGCATCGCCTGTAAGTAGCCAGCCTGCTCAGCGTTTCTGGCCTTCTCGTGCTCAAGTTCCATCTCATTGAATTCTTTTTTGAAGGTAACCGCTTGCTGATGCTCTTCGGCCAGTTGACGGAGGGTTTCGCGGTGGGCCAACTGCTTCATCCGTTGTTCGTGCTCGGTCTGATCGCTCTCGATCTGCCGTTGTTTTTTGGCCCGTTCCGCCTCGCGTTCGATCTTCAGATCGGCCAGCTCCTGGGCTTGCCGCTCAGTCTCGGCCTCAAGCTGCAGGCTCGTCCGCGCCTCGATCGCGTCGTCATGCATGGCCTGCAGCTTCGGGTTGGCCTCGTAGCCGCGGTACACGACCTTGTTGATGCGATAACCGATCCGCTCCGCCCGGCCCGTCAGGTTCGGGTAGCTCTCTAACTCGTTGAGCTTGTCGGTATCGCGTTTAAACGCACCGAAGGGTCGGGTCGCGGCGAAGTCGATCACGTCGGCGGAGACGGCGTTCAAGAAATCCGCCACCGGGTCATGCGTCTGGTCCAGCATCCGCTCGATGTCCACAAGCTCGAAGAAGAGCATTACCTGGACGGTGAGTAACGCGTCGTCGGCGGTGCGGACGTCTTCGACGTCCACGTAGGTCTGGTCGGGGATGACCCGCAGCTTGTTAAACCGCAGCGCATACGGCACCTTTTTGCGCGGGCGCTTCGGGTCCGAGCCATGCCACACGAACTCATGCAGCCACTCGTCGGGCTCGGGCATGTACTGGGCGGGTCCCCGGAGCACCCGGCGGGTCACGGTGTCGCCGTCGCCGCCGCGATAAACCACCAAGGCTTCGTTCGCGTCCAGCGGCACCAGCGGCTGCACCTCAATAGATTCATGCACTACCGGGTCGAACCAAATCGATGCCGGCCCGACAGCATGCCGCGCCGACCCGTCGAGGTGCTGGATCACCAGGTACTCACCGGCTTCGGCGCTGTAGCGACGCAGCGACTCGACCGCCTCGCGGAAGAGCCACAACCGCTTGGGCCCGTCGATGAAGCGCACCCGGCCCCGTACGTCCCAAACCGCAACGCGTTGACCCTGTCGGATGGTTTTTAAGCCTGTCATGTGGAAATCTCCTGCCAATGCCGGACGCATGCGTCGGCAAACTGGCCGTACAGGTTCCGGATGTCGTCGTATCGTGCGAGCGCGCGCAGCCAACGCCCTGGCAGCGAAGATGGTCCGTGAAGCGTCGCGGCAAGGCCGCCGGTTACCGCGCCGGTCGTGTCGGTGTCTTCGCCGAGATTGACCGCTCGTAGCACGGCCTCTTGGAAGGAGGCGGTGTTCAGGCAGCACCACAGGCTTGCCGCGAGCGTGTGGAGGACGTACCCGCTACCATCAATCTCATCGGCAGGCCGATCAGCCAGACCGGTGTCGAGCAACAACGCGTAGGCCCGACGCTCGTCGGGAAAGTCTCGTTCGATAACCGTTGTCATCAACGCACGCGTGTGCTCGTATGCGTCCTGCATGCCGGCGCCTTGGATAAGCCGGGCCACGACTTCGGCATAGAACGCGCAGGCCAACTGTGATCGGGGGTGGGCGTGCGTGAGGCAACTCGCCTCCATGGCGGCTTTCTGCCTGGTCTCCACATCGGCACAGGCGAGATACAACGCTAGCGGGAGGATACGCATGAGCGACCCGTTACCGTTGCTATGCAGATCGCGAGGCCCGGCGCGTCGCGGATCCTCAACCCTGCGCAGCCTGCCGATGGCAGCGCGCGTGGTCATGCCGATATCAAAGACCTTTCCATGCGGCGTCCAGTGGTTGTGATCCAGCCACCGTGTGAAGGTCTGCCCCATGCGACGCAGGTCGTACCCCTCGCAAAGCGCTTCGGCGGTGCAAAGGGTCAGTGATGTGTCGTCCGACCACGTACCCAGCGGTTGGTGGTGTGTGCCGTATCCCTGCAGGTCAGTGACCGGTTGCCTCAAAATCTCCGCTCGCGAGCGGAACTCCACCGGTACACCTAATGCATCACCAATCGCGTGTCCCAACAACGCGGCTGCGACACGGTCGATCTGTGTTCGTGTTGAGTCGTTCGTGGCAAGCATCACGCATCCGCCTTGTCGGTTTGGCTGACGATCTGGACGCCGGCATCCCGCATGGCGTCGATGGCCCGGTCGCCGTCGCCGGGTTGCAACTCAACGCCGCGGCATCCTTCGAGGATCAAGCGGGTGGCAAAGCCTTCGCGGACCGCGTCGAGGGCGGTGAACTTCACGCAGTAATCGAGGGCCAGGCCCATCACATCGACGGCGGTGACGCCGCGGCGGCGGAGCAGGTCGGCCAAGCCGGTGGCCTTGCGGTGACCGTTGTCATAGAAGCCGCTGTAGCTGTCGATATTGGGATCGGTGCCCTTGCGGACGACCTCGTCGATCGCGGCGGTATTCAGGTCGTCGCAGAACGCGGCACCGATGGTTTCCTGCACGCAGTGGTCGGGCCACAGCACTTGATCGAGGCCCTGCCATTGGATCACCTCGCCGATGTGGTGTCCGTCATGCTGGCTCGCGAACGATTTGTGCCCGGCCGGGTGCCAGTCCTGCGTGGCCACGACCAAGCCGTACTCGGGCATGAGCCGGTTGGCCACGGCGATGATCTGGTCCCCGTCCGGGACCGCGAGCGCGCCGCCGGGCGTGCCTGGCGTGAAGTCGTTTTGTAGATCAACAAGCAGTAGCGCTTTCATCACAAGCTCCATTAATACGGTGGCAGGATCCTCCTCACACCATGCATCAGCACGATCACGAGAAAGCCCAGGTTGCGGCAGCAGAGGAGCGACACGGGTAAGCGTGGCGGGCGGGACGTGCCCTCTGATTCCGCGGCATCGGCGACGCGTCGCGCCAAAGTCTCCAGCCAGCGCACCGTGCACGGCCATTCAACTAGCCCCTCCACCCATCTCGCGGGGATCGCATCCGCACCGTTCTGGGCACCAGCCAGAGCGCCCACGATCGCGGCAACGGTGTCGGTGTCACCGCCCATGCTCACCGCGGTCACCACAGCGCCGCGGAAGTCTTTCTGGTGTGATAGCCAGCAATAGAGTGCTGCGGGCACCGTGTGGTTGACATACCCGCTCACCCCGCGACTCATACCCGCGTCCGTCAGATACTGGTCAAGCGTGGATGCCCGTCGGCACGCCGCCATCGCAATCTCGATTTGGGCCCGTAACTCTTCATCACGCGCCAACGGCAGGATGCCCGCTTCGACTCGATCAATGCTGATCTCATGACCGCCCGTTTCGCAGATTAACCGACTGACTTCTGCGACCACCTGCGCTCCCTGCTCGGCCCGCGGGTCTCGATGGGTTACTTTCGTTGCCGCGGTCACCATGGCAACTAGCCGTTGCGTTTCAGCCGCCCACAGCCCCAGCAACGCGCTGCGCATCGCGGCCCCATTGCCGGCGCTGTTCACTCCGCTGCGATCAGGGCCAAAGCCCACCCAGAGTTTCAAGCATGCCCGAAGCGTGCCCAAGCCGACACCAGCCGGCAGTCTGATAAACCACCACCGCAATCGAGCGGCGAAGTTCTTCGCGAGTGGTGCCGGATCGCCACCCGTCGCGATCAGCGCCTGAGCCAGCATGACCGTTTGCTCCGTATCGTCGCTGCACATCCCCTTGCGGAAGATCAACGCGTGATCGAGTGGTTTGGAACCGAACATCCGTTGCGCACGTTGTCGGCTAAGCCCCTCGCGTGGCAGCCCGATCGCGTCACCGATCGCGGTGCCGAGCAGGCAACCAAAAATGTGTTCGAATCGCGTCATCGTGCGCCTGCTAGATTTCAAAGTTGAACCCACTGCGGGTCTTGCGGTCGTACTTGGTCTTGTCGAAGCGGTAGAGCCGTGCGGCCCGGTGGGCGACGTCTTTCTCGATCTCATCAAGCTCCACGAGGATGTCCATGCTCAGGATCTTCTTGCGGAAGTTGCGCTTATCCAACTCGCGGTCGAGCACGACCTCGTACAGGTGCTGCAGGCTGCGGAGCGGGAACTTGTTGGGGAGCAACTCAAAGCCCACGGGCTGGTAACGCAGCTTGCCGCGGAGGCGACCCAGCGCGGCGGCGACGATGTGTTCGTGATCGAAGGCCAAGCCGGGCAGATCCGAGACCGCGAACCACGCGGCGTTGCGGGCGTCGGTGCTCGCCTGCACGTCGTGGCCCTCTAGGTTCACCAGTGCGTAGTACGCGACGGTGACGACACGCTCGCGCGGGTCACGCTTGATGTCGCCGAAGGTGTAGAGCTGCTCAAGGTAGATGTCCTTGAGGCCGGTCTCTTCCAGAAGCTCACGGCGGGCTGCTTCGTCCAGCGTTTCATCAACGCGGACGAAGCCCCCCGGCAATGCCCACCGCCCTGCAAAGGGTTCAAGGTCACGCTCGATCAGCATCACTTTCAGGTCGTCCTCGTCGAGCGCGAAGACGACGATGTCCACGGTCAGGGCCGGTCTGGCGAACTCGTAGTGAAAGGTCATGGCTGGCCTCTTAGTGTTATTTCGACAATTAGTATCGTGTATTTAATACACTAAGTCAAGGGGTTATGTCACAGTTTCCGATTTTCTTCGCAAATGCCATTGAATAAGTAACTTAGATGCCCTGTGGATCACCCAGATCACGCAGTTCCCGGGCAAAACCGCCCGAGAGGATCGGGAACCGGCACCAGGTTTTCGGGTCGAGGTTCTTGTCGTCCACATGGAAACTCGGGGCAAACCGCTCGCGTTTCCACTGGTTCCGGCTCCACAAGGTGAAGAACCGCTGCACCCACGTGGTCATCACGCCGGCATCGTACTGCGGGAAACGAACCCGCAGGTCGGCCAGCGCCTCGGCGGGGGAACGCTTCTGGCCAATCGCTTGGTGTTCGATCTCATCAAGCACCTCATAGGGCATGAGGTCATCTTCATCGGTCTGGCTCTGGACCTGCGGCCGCAGTTCAGCCGTCGGCGTCAGCTTGTTAACCACGCCCACCGCCTTGATCGGCCCCACGCCTTGGGGCCCGGTCGTCTCCAACCAGCGGAGCCAACGAAGCAAGAACGCTTTGTCGATGCCGGCGATCGGGCTGATCCCGCCGCAGGTGTCGCCGTCCATCGTCGTATAGCCCACGGCCGCCTCCGAGCGGTTGCTGGTCGCGACCAGCAGCTTGTTCTCCAGATTGGCCAGCATCCAAACGCCTGGCGCACGGACCCGGGCCTGGATGTTCTGCAAAGCGATGTCGTCTTGCTCCCAAGACAGCTCGCGGCCGATCGCCGTCTCAATCATCGCGATATAGCCACGGTTGAGCGCATCGACGTCCAACTCGTGGTGCTGGGCGCTGACCGTTTCGGCCACCACCCGTGCCGCTTCCCGTGTGGCCTCCGAGCTGTTGCGCGTGGCCTGATACGCGGTGGTCAACAGCCGTCGTGTCACCTCATTTTGATCGTTCAGCCCATCACCGAGCCCGGCCTGCGCGGCAAAGCCCGCGACCCCCAATTGATCACAGCCCAACTCAACCATCAGGCGTACCAGGCACACGACCGCCGTCGAGTCTGCGCCCCCGCTCAGCGAGACCACGAACCCCCGGGAACGCGACTTGGTCATGTAATCAAACAGCCCCAACGCCACGGCACGGGTGAATGTTTCTTCATCAAGATATTCGCCGGATTCCCACGTTTCGGGCGGCGAAGGATTCGCGTCCGGCTCCGTTTCCGGCAAGGCGAAGCCAACCTCGATACGGGCGGGGTCCACGCCGACCTCCGCGGCGCGGCTGGCCAACTGCATCCGCTGGGTCCGAGTCGCGTCGATATCCACCACCGCGTCGGTCAGGACGGCGCCGCGATAACTGAAACGCTTGCCGCGTGCCACCAATACGCCGCCGGTGCCGATCAAACCGCCGCCATCGTAGATCGCCCGTCCCGCCTCATTGCCCAGCAGGTTGCTGTACACGTAGGTCACCCCGAAGGCGCGAGACCCATCCACCACCAGCCGTTCACGCACCGCCTGTTTGCCGAAGGCGAAGTGGCTGGCACTGGGGTTGAGGATCACATCCACATCACGCTGCGCCAATGCCGCGCCGGGTCGGCTGGCCGCCCACGCGTCCTCACAAATCTCGAATCCGACGCGCACGCCGTCGAGATCGAAGACCAGGTCGCCCATCGGAATTTCACGGCCGCCGAGTTTGATCTTCTCCACGGCGCGTTGCGGCCAGGGCTTGAACCAGCGGGGCTCGTAGTGAAGGCCGTCCCCCGCCAGGAATTGCTTGGCGACGATCCCCGCGACCTTACCATCCACCGCGAGGACACACGCGTTGAAGAGCGACCCCTGGTGCATCACGGGCAAGCCAAGGGTGACCGCGAGGCCACGTGTCTCGGGTAGCACCTCTTCAAGCACACGACGGGCCATGCGGCGGGTCGCCGGCGCAAAGAACGCGTCTTCGCAGCCGTATCCCGTGAGGCAGAGTTCCGGCAGGCACACCAGACTCACCCCCCGCGCGCGGGCCAGCTCGCATGCCGCGCGAATGTTGCCGGCGTTGCGATCCCAATCCAGGGGCGTCTGATTCAGGCAAGCGGCTCCGACACGGATGAGTTTCATGCGTTGCTCCCGCCAAGGGCCAGAACCCGCTCGCGTGCTTCGTTGATCATGCGGGCTCGCAGAGCATGGAGGGCAGGCTCCAGCCCGACCGGATACTCGTGGGGGTTCAAGAACCGCCGCGTGCCGGGGTGCAGCTTTGCCAACTCTTGTTGAGCCCGTTCCCGGATCGCGGTCAGCGGCTCATCCTCAAGCTGCATCACACCACCGCGGGCCACGGGCACCAACAGGTCTCTGCCGCGGCAGTTCGGACCGATTGCTTTGCTGCGGGTCCCGTCTTTCGGGTCGATGATCCGACGGTCTTCGCCTAAGCCCGTGATCTGGTCGTAGATCATGTCCGCGATGTAGCCGCGGTCGTCCTCAAATCGGCGGACCTGCAGCATGCCGGGGATGCTGGTCTTAATCGCCTGCTCCGAAAGCTTGACGCGGTGCGACCAGTCGTCCTGACCATCGCGAATGGCACCGAGCTTATAGACGCCACCCAAGGCGGGCTGGTCGTAGGCCGTGGCCAGCTTGGTGCCGACGCCCCAGGTGGCGATCGCAGCGCCCTGCTGCTTAAGGTCCTGAATGAGGTGTTCATCCAGATCATTCGACGCCACGACGACCGCGTCTTGAAAACCCGCTTCATCCAGCAGCCGCCGCGCTTCGATGCTCAGGTAGGCCAGATCGCCCGAGTCGAGTCGGATTCCGACCATCTCGTGCCCACGTTCACGCAGACGATGACCGACGGCGATCGCGTTGCGGACGCCCGCCAGCGTGTCGTAGGTGTCCACCAGGAAGACGCAGTTGTTGGGCATCGCGTCGGCGTAAGCCTCAAACGCGTCGGCTTCCTCGTCGAAGGACATCACCCAACTGTGGGCGTGCGTGCCCTTGACCGGGATGCCGTAGAGCTTGCCCGCCAGCACGTTCGAGGTCGCGGCACAGCCACCGATATGGGCGGCCCGGCTCGCCGCGAGCGACCCGTCGATACCCTGCGCCCGACGCAGGCCGAACTCAAGGACCGGATCGTCCCCGGCCGCGGCGCAGACGCGGGCAGCTTTGGTGGCAATTAAAGTCTGAAAGTTGACAATGTTGAGCAGGGCCGTCTCCAACAACTGCCCCTGCAGGATCGGCCCCCGCACGCGAACCAGCGGCTCGTTGGGAAACACCACCGTCCCCTCGGGCACCGCATCTACGTCGCAACCCAATGTCAGCTCGCCCAGGTAGTCGAGGAATGCCGGCTCGAAGAGTACCTCGCCATCGTTGCCGGTGAGTGTGGCGAGGTAGTCCAGGTCGCTGCGCTCAAACCGGAAGCCCCGCAGCAGGTCCACCACGTGACCGAGCCCGGCCGCGACGGAATACCCACCACCGAACGGCGGCTTGCGGAAAAACAGGTGGAAGACCGCCTCCTCATCCGCCCGCCCCAGCCTCCAGTAGCCGTAGGCCATGGTGAGTTGATACAGATCGGTCAGCAGGCCGAGCGGGGTGCGGTAGATGGTGTCGAGGTGTGGCACAGGAAGGCTCCTTGTTAGTGTAGTTTATACACTAAGCATGCTCTGTCAAGCGACTTATTCCCGCCCACCTTTCAACAGAGCCCCGGATCGACGTAAGCGGTCCGATGTTGGCCGGCGAATTCGGGCTACGGCGTTGCATAGAGCAAGGTCATGGTTGTCGCTGCGGCACTCGCGGCCAGCGCGGCCGTGGTGGTGTGTACGCGGCTGGGCGAGCCGCGTGTGCGGCCGTAGAGCCACGGCATCAGGGCATAGAACGCCGCCGCGGCAACGGCGACGGGGATCATGATCAGCGCCACCGGCGTCAGCGCTTCGCGCGGGGACGTCGTGATGATGGACACCGCGACAACCGGGCCGGCCACGGCGAGCCACCCGAGGCCCGCGGCGAGCACAAGCCGGCCGAGGCGCTGCTTCAAGCCTTCGGTCGGTTCGTATAAGAGGTAGGCCACGCCGATCATGGCGAGATGGGCCGCGAAGCTGGCGGTGTAGGCCCAGAACCAACCGCTCCACGGGGAGCGGGCCTGCAGCAGCAAGCATCCCATCCCCACGGCGGTGATCGAGATGGCTGCCGCGACCGAATGGGTGCGCGGTCCCTGCCAGCGCGGCCAGGCGAGGCTAAACGTCACAAAGAGCATCAGGGGCGGAATGAGCCACAGCCAGCCGCCGAGCATCATCGCCGCGTAACCGAACAACGCGCCGATGACCAGCGCGCTGTCATCCATTGTGGTCCGAGACCGCCACACGGCGACGAACACCACGAGGGCCACGATCACTGCGCAGCGCCACGCCAAGTCGTCAGCGGGCGCATCAAGATATAGCTTGAGGAACGCAAAGGTCCCCAGCGGCACGAGGAGGTTATCAAGCCCACGCCACGCGACCGACTCCAGCAGCATGACCAGCAGACCTATGATCATCGCCAGGACCAGGGACTCGAGCCGACCGGTCTGCCCCACCAGTAACACCGGTATGTGCACGCTCAGGAACGTGACCACGAAGAAAGCCAGCGACCCTTCGATCGACTTGCGCCCATCTCGCGTCTGGTAGTGCAGGCTGCCGTACCGCACGCCGACCAGCGCCGCCGTCGCATCACCGAGCGCAAGCACCAATACCGGGACCGTAAACAGCACCGTATCGCCGTCCGCGAGCAACCACAGGGCACCGACCGCAATCGGGTAGTAGATATCACCGAGGCTATTACGCGCGACACCACTGATGACGCTGCCCACGGACGATTTCAATGCAGGTGCCAGCCGCACCAGGATGAGGCCCATCGTCGCCAGCACCGACAGCACCAGCACCGGCCAATCCCGATCAAACAGCCAGGGGAAGCTCAGCGCCGTCAGGCCCATCGCGATGTGCAGTAGCTTTCGGAGCAGCTCAGGGTGTAGGCGTCCATAATGGCCAAGCAGGCGAAGCACGCCGAGTAACAGGCCGAGCTCTAGCAGGACCAGCGCAATCTTGCCGAGGGTAAGGATCACGCGATCTCCTCCACGACCAGCCTGCTGTAGAAAAACGCTTTATCCTGCCGATGCAGCTCGGATGCGACCCTATCGAGCGGGCGTAACTGATCTGCCAGCGACGCCGGCCGAGAGCGCGGCACCAGCATGTTCCAGTACGTCAGCCGGCCACCGGATCGGCCGTGCTCCACGCATTGACGCAACAAGGCCTCCGCGTTCTCGGCCGACATGTATTCAAAGACATCGCTGAGGTTAAACCGGTCGATTGAGCGCTTTTCCATTGCACCCATCGCGTCCTCAAGGGACCCATGCACAATATCCAGCCGATCAAGCCGCTGGCGGATCACCTCAAACGCTTCGGGACGCAGCGCGCACGGCAGCGCTTTGTCCGGATTGTGGGTGCCGGTCAGGATCCAGTACAGGTAAGGATTCGCGGCCGGGTCGAGTTCGGCAAGCGCGTGCTCGGCCCGCTGGAAGATACGGTCGGCCACCGAGCCCTCGACGTAGCGGAAGAATGCAGGATCGCGACCGAAGCGTCCCATCACCCGCCGCGAGAAGAACACCGCGAAGAGCCATCGCCACCGCCGGTTGTTCCACCGCGTGTCATAGAAACGTTGGCGTTCAGCCGGGTCGCGCGGGGTCAGCAATGCATCGACCGTCGCCCGGCGGTGCACCAGCGGCAACACCCACCGGCGGAACAGGGCAAAATACCGCTCGAACTTGCCGATGCCGCCGATCCCCGCGCGGATCAGCTGCGGGCGTGCGTCCCAGAACGCGGCGGACTTGTCGTCGAGTTCTGCCCGACATCGGCCGTAGAGCGCTTCCCGCCGCGAGCTGGACCGTGAGCCGATGAGCTCAAGCAGTTCGTCGTGATGGAGGACGCGGTAGGCCGCCACGCGCAGATGCAGACACGCAAGCTGCGCGGCGCTCAGGTCCACTGCGATGATGCGGGCCGGGTCCCGGGTCAGCATGGCCAGCGCGTTGTCACCTGCCGAAGCGATCGAGAGACACGTGTCGCCCGGCTGAATATCAAGCGCCTCCAAGAGCACGTCCGCGTCTTCCCATACCTGGGCGTAGCGGACTACCGAGAAGTCGGCATGGCGGCTGGCTTCAGTCGGCATCGGCGGGCTCCGCATGCGAGGCGATGAGTTTGACCGTGCCGCGCTGCCCGTCCATCTCGACCTGCTGCCCATCACGGAGCCTCTGGGTGACCTGCGGGATGGACACGATGCTCGGCACCCCCAGCTCGCGCGACACGATGGCCGAGTGCGACAACAGGCTGCCGTGCTGGACCAGCATCCCCGCCGCCGCTGGCATCAACATGATCCAGCCGGGGTCGGTGCGCTCGGCCACGACGATCGTGCCGGGCGAAAGCTCGATGCCGCGCGGGTCGCGGATCACTCGCACCGTCCCCCGCACCACGCCCGGACAGGCGCCGACGCCGCGCAGCTCACCGTCCGCGGTGTCGTCGTCTGCTTCTTCCGTGCTCGCTTCCTCGGTCGCCGCCATGGCGTTGCCGATATGCACCGCGCCGCGTGTTGACAGTCGATCCGCAGGTGCGGCCGTCGCGGCAAAGCCCTCGAACTCGGCTCGGCGGATACTCACCAGGCCGCGCAGGTCCGTGCAGGTTGTCGTGCCCTGCACGAACCCGATCAACTCATCGACCTCCAGATAGAAGACATCGCGTGCTTCGGCAAGCACGCCCTCCGCCGTCAGACGCCGGCCCATCTCGAGGAAGATCCGGCGGACCCGGCCGAAGAGCCGCGTCCGCTCGAAACGCAGATTCTCCCGGTCGCGCACCCGCCGCCGGGCATGCATTAGAACCCAGCCGAAGAACATGCGTCGCAGCGGGTGGCCGCGCAGCGATTGACCCATACGTTGTTCGGCCTGCTGGCGTAGGGCACGATCGGCGTTGCCGGGTGCGTCGTCCGGTGCCGGGCGTCGGGCCGCGTAGCCGATCGAACGCAGCAGCGGTGTGGGGTCGTCGTCGAGTGTTAGCGACTCGAGCTTCAATTCTTCGAGGCAGCGGTCGCCGAAACGTTGCCGGTAGGCGTTGAACAGCGGCCCCAGTTGCTTATCAGCCTGGATAGCCGCAATCGCTTCTCCGGTCCGTGCGTCGCAGAGCGTCTTCATCAAAGCCGGGTTCGCCCGGGCCATGTCGGCCATGGCGCGGATCCGGTGCGCCGGTTCGGCGCTGACAATGCCACCTTCTGCGCACAGCAGATGGTTGTGCAGTTGGCCACCCTCGTCGTCAGCCCATCGCGCGGTCAGGCTCCGCAGCACGCCGAAGAAGATCATCGCAAGAAAATCATTGACCAGCGGCGCATCCCACCGGCTGATCAAGGCCCGTTCCAGGTCGGTATATGCACGGGCCAGTTCATCAAGGCGTTGCACGGCAAGCGGCGGCGACGGTTCCCGAAGCGCGGTGTTGAGCCGCTTATTGAACACGCTGATGGTCCACGGCAGGCGGAGGTGCTCGCGAGCCAGCGCCCCACCGACCCGAACCATACGCAGGCGATCGCGCCATGCTGCATCGTGCCGGGGTGCGTTGACCTGCCCCAACAGCTCCTCGGGCAGCGACCGGCTCACGCCCATCATCTGCTCCATGAACCGGCGGTTGCTCGCGAAGCCCGGCAGCAGCGCCAGCATCCGATACCAGTTCAACAGGTTGTAGTACACCCGGCCACGGAGGAGCCCGAGCATGTTGGCGAAAACGTCGGCGTGGTCGTCCACCGTCGCGCGGTTGACCCGCAGCAGCAGGCAGAACTCGCGGTAAACCCCCTCGTAGGCCCGTCGGGCGAACGAGAAGGTCAGCGGGGTGGTGATCCCGCTGTAGCTCTCGGCGATGTTGGCGTTGTCCCAGAGCTGCAGGCGGCCGTCTGGGTCGGGCTGGCCACGCAGCGCCGTGATCGGCCGGGACTGCAGCAGCACCGGTCCCCCGCTGTGCCAGGCCCACTCGATGTCCTGAGGCACGCAAAAGTGACGGCCTGCTTGGCGCGCCATCGCCGCCACCGCACGGGCTTGATCATCCGAAAGCGAGTACGTCTGCTGCCGGTCGTCCGGGACGGGTTGCTCGCATACGCCATCGTGAGATTCGGGTGCCGCGGCATGGCGCGTCGGCTTGCGGGCGATCTCCCGCTTGATGATCGTCTCGTCGCGAGCGACGTGCCAGGTGTCGGCGTCCTGATCGCCACCCACCAGCGCCGTGCCCAGCCCAAACACCGCCGCCACCACCACGATGCTACGCCGACCCGAAATCGGATCGGCGCCGAAGGCCACCCCCGACATCTCGCTGTCAATAAACCGCTGTACGATCACCGAAGGCACGGCGGGCATGGTGTGGGCGGCAGTGAATCCACGCTCGCGCCGGTAGGCCAGAACCCGTGGGGTGAACCCGCTCCGCCAAACGTCGATAATTCGATCGACCACCCGATCGGGTGGCACCGCGAGGTAGCTCTCAAACTGCCCGGCAAAGGAGTGGTCGCTGCCGTCCTCGTCCGCGGCGCTGGAGCGCACGGCGACCAGTTGGTCCGCCATGCCCAGCGATTGCAGCGCCTCGCCGAGTGCGTCCCGGATCTGCTTATCGAGTTCAACGCTCTGAAAGATATCCGCGACGCGCTGCGGGTCGTCGGGCACAGTCAGGTCAACCCGCTGCGACTCGGTCAGGCAGGCGGCGAAAGCGGCCGGGGTCACGACCAGCCACGGCGGGATCGGCAGGCCGGTCCGCTGCAGCGCGCGCAAGGCTCCAGCCTTACCACCAAGTTCCGCGGCGGTGGCGTCGTCGTCCATCCGGATGATCAGCCGGTCATGCATCGACCAGCGCCCTCCATATCAGAGGCAACACACCGACGCCGAGGTACAACGCAAGCGTCCATATTCCCGAGAGATGCTCGATCCACCGGCCTCGCCCCGGTGCCAGCGTCGTGAGATACCATCGGCACACGGCCGCGGTGGCCACGGCCATCACGAGAAAGACCGCAACCATCGGCCACGCGAAGCTGATGCGATCCGCAGCAACGATGGCACAAACCCACGTTGCGAGCAGCACGCCGGCCCAGGCCAGCACCGCACCCCGCGGCGTCCAGAGCACCGAGTAGGTCTGCACCCCCGCCTCCTCGTCGGCCGGACTCCGGATCTTGCGCCCGATCTCGATCACCATGCCGTTGAAAAAGCTCGCCAGTAGAAACCAGACCAACCCGTGCGGCGGAGTCGGGAACCCGTCGCCGTTGCTCGCCAGCCAGTCGGTGCCTGTCGCGTACAAGTCGATCAGCGGCATGATCACCATGTGGCTCACCATGTAGAGCACAGGCCGGTCGCTGATCCAACGTCGGATGAAAAACTCTTTGCTCATCAGAGCGAGATAAACCCATGTCATCGCCAACAGCACGACCAGGCGTGCATCCAGCCAGAGCGCCAGCGCCAGTTGCACCGCGCCCGCCGCCACGAAGACGATGCCAAGTTCACGGAGGCTCACCAGCCCGCGGGGCACGGGGCGGTACGGTCGGTGCCGGGCGTCCTCCTCGAAGTCCTTGAACTCGTCAGCGATGCGCAACTGAAGAAAGAACAGGAAGCAACTGACAAACGCCACGAGGATGGCTTGCCAACACGGCACACTGAACTGACCGCGGAGCATCGACGAGAACGCGACGGCCGAGAACGAGAACGCGCCGATCAGCAGGCCGTGGCCCAGCACCGGAAACCGCTCCCGCTGGTACGTCCACCACTTATTTTGCATCAGCCCTACCTGCTGAAACGTGGTTGCTTGCGGGGGTGCCGCGCGCCAGCCGCTGGTGAGCCGACGCGAATTCCCCGGCCGCCAATGCGCCGATGATCGACAACTCGCCGGCGAGCACCAGCGCCCCGCAGACCTCGGCGAACGCATTGGCCGGGCACTCCTCCGGCAGGCTGAGCAGGTCAAGGCAGGCGCGGGCCGAGGGCAGCCCGGTCCCGCCGCCCACCGTGCCGACGATCATGTTCGGCAGCGTGACCGACGTATAAAGATCGCCGGCGTCGGTGGCCTCCATCCGGGTGACGCCCGACGCCGCCTCGGCCACGCATGCCGCGTCCTGCCCGCAGGCGATGAACACCGCCGCTAATGCGTTGGCGTAGTGGCCTTGGATACCCAGCGCCCCGCTCATGACGCCGCCGGTCGCCGACATGCGATAGTACTGCACCATCCGGGTAACGCTCGCATGGAAGCGCGTCGCAACCAGTTCGGCGGGCAGCACCACCTCCGCAATGACCTTCTTGCCGCGCACACCGAGGAACGACTGCGGTGTGGCCTTCTTGTCGCCGCTCATGTTCGCCTCCACGAACCAGAACGCCGGTGTCACCGGGGCGTGATCCACGATCCACCGGCACGCGGCCTCGGTCGCAATCGTCACCATGTTCTGGCCCGCCGCGTCGCCGACCTCATACTCCAGCAGCAGGTACACGTGGTTGCCCTGGATCGACACCTTCAGGTCAACCAGTTTGCCGTAGCGCGTCGTCCGTTCAGCGGCCTCCCGGATCGAATCGAACTGTTGCGTGGCCCAAGCCACGAAACGGCCGGCAGCCGCGAAGGTCTCGAACGCAAACGCGGGGGATCGGCCGACGCCCTCGTTGATCACCGCGGTGCGGGCGCCGCCGGCACGGCTGATCGCCTGGGCACCGCGGGTGCACGACGCGACCAGCGCGGCTTCGGTCGTGGCCATGGGCACGTAATAATCGCCGCGGGCGAACAAGCCTTGCACCCGCAGCGGCCCGGCCACACCCAGCGGCACCTTGGCCGTGCCGATGAAGTTCTCGATGTTCTGGCTAAAGAGCGACGCGTCGCGTTGCGCGGACGCGTCGAGCAGCACGTCACGCGATGCCTCCGACCCGCCGATGATCTGCCACCGGCGCTCATACGCTTCGGGTGTGATCCGGGTGGCACCGGTCAGGCGCGGCGACAGCGATTCGTCGGACGGTTCGAGACGTTCGCCGAGCGCATCTTCACTCCGCTGGCCAAGCAGCCGACGCAGGTAGCGCGTTGCGCGGGTCAGGTCAGTCGGCACGGTTATCTCCCGGCATGAGGTGTCCCGGTGCTCGCTCGTTCGTTTAGCATCCGAATCAACTCAGGATAGCGTACCTTCGCGTTGTGCCGTGCATCGAGAGGCATCCGCGGCAGTACAACAACCCCGTCTATGTCACCCATGAAGGACGAATGAAGCGCACCCACGGCGGCACGCTGATCGGTCGATGCACGCAACTCCACCGCCAGGACACGGCACCCATCCACGGCCACCACGGCCGCGTGGCACACGCCGTCCACCTGCCGCGCCGCGCACTCGATGGCGAAGGGATAGACCACCCCACGCCCGTCCCGGATGACGGCCGACGCCCGGCCCAGCAGCCAGAGCCGACCGCCCGCATCGAGCCGGCCCATGTCGCCGGTCCGGTGCCAGACGACCTCGCCGACCCGGAGTTTAGTCTCCGTGTCGTCGGCGGGGTTCACATAACCTTGAAGCACGTGGTCACCGGTCACCAGGATCTCACCGACGACATCGGCTGCGCACCGTGCCCGCTCGAACGCGTCGGCCGACATCTGCCCCACCGCCAAGCCGCCGGGATCGACGATCCGCAGGTTGACCTGCCGCACCGGGTTGCCGACCGGGAGGCCGGCCCCTTGCCGCATGGCCGCACGATCGGCCGCGTTGACCTCGGTGTACGCCAGGTGCGCAATCGGCTCGGCTTCCGTCGATCCATAGACGGTCACGGGCCCGCCCGCAGGCATCAGCCGCGCCAGCCGCTCAAGCAGGTCCGGGAACACCGGCGCACCGCCCGTGTAGATCTGACGCAGGGGACCAAGATTCCGACCCTCACGCTCACAGCACTCGGCCAGTCGCTGGTAGAACGCCGGCGACCCGGCCGAACGCGTCGGCATGTGGCGGTCGATCTGCCGGAGTACCGCCTCGGCGTCGATCGACCCGGGACGCCGGAGATCCGCATCGGCGAGGACGGTGGTCACCCCCGCCGCGAGGTTGGCCAGGACAAACACCGGCAGCGTGGCCAAGTCGATCTGCCCCGGTTGCAGATCAATCGCTTCGGCCAGCGCCGCTTGCTGGGCGGCGAGCAGGCCGTGCGTCCGGATCGCCGCCTTGGGCGTGGCGGTGCTGCCGCTGGTAAACGTGAGCAGCGCCGGGTGGTCTTCGCTGCACGTGGCGCTGCATGGCTCGCCCCGGGCCGACGCGCCACCTCGCTCCGAGCCCCGCGGATACACGACGCAGCGCGCCGCACGAAGCCCCGGATGTATGACCCGCAGCAAATGCGCCTTCCACGGCCCCATCAGGGCGTCGGGCGGGCACGCTTGGCAGCAGCGTCGCACGTGCTCGCGTCCCGCGGAAGGGTCGAGGAACATGGCGGTCATGCCCGCGCGGAAAAGGGCCGTGATTGCGACGTACAGGTCGATCGAGATGCCGATCAAAACCAGCACCCGCTGGCCCGGCTCCAGCCGCTTTTGACGAAGACGGGCCGCCAGCGCGGCCGATCGCCGATCGAGTTCCGCGAAGGTGATCGCCCGATCCCCGCGTGGCGTGGGTTGGATGATCGCGGTCGCGGTGCCGCGATGCTCGGCCTGCCGGACCAGGGCATTGGCGATGTTCATGGCCCCACCCGCTTGCCGAACAAGGCGTACCGACGAAACGGTCGGCCGTAGTGAGCAGAGAGGCTCAACGACTTATTGGATTCGTGCATCAAGGCGTGGATCGCCTGTTTGAATCCGAGCGCGTGGGCCGCGAGGTGGCAACGTTCCATCAGCAGCCCCCCGAGGCCGGCGGTCTGCCGCTGCGGCCTGACCGCCAAGGTCTTCACGATCACCGTGTCCACCTCGGCGCCACGTGCCGCCTGCAGCAAATCGGGAACCCCGAACAAATAACCGAGTAACGCGTCTCCGCGTTCGGCCAACAGCACCAGCCCGGGCAAGAGGTGCTCCTCAATGGGGCGGTACATCTCAAGGAACGCTTCACGGTCGATCGGGGTGTAGAGGAAGTTGTGGGCGAAGGCGGCGACGCTCAGTTCGTGGATTCGGTCCAACTCGTCGTCGAACCGCGCCAATTCGATCGGCCGGATCGTGACGCCCTGCGCTGCAAGACGCTCTTCCAGCGCCACGAGCTTCGCCTGACGAACGGTCAGATCCGGGACCTCGGCCGAGGCGTAACTGGCGACAGGCTTAAAGCCGGCCCTCTCAAAATGCCCCACCCAACTCTCCGGATGATCGCGTTCAAGGAAGAACGGCGGCCGCGTCCCCCGATCGGTGATTAACCGGTACGAATGCCACGTGCTGCCGTCGATCGGTCCCACCGCCATCGCCGCACCGGCTTCGCGCAAACGCCGGCACGCGTCCACCAGCATCGTTGCGCCAGCCGCGTCGTCGTCGGCCATGTAATGCCCGACCATGCCGACCGATTGACCATGCAACGCGGGTGTCTGGCGATACCAGAGCGAGCACCGTGCGCGGACGCGGCCGTCCGACTCGTGGGCGATCAGGCGCTGATCGACCCCCGCGTCGCTCAACCGCTCCCGGCTCTCCGGCGACGATAATTGATCGTCTCCGTCGGCCGACCAGTCATCCGGAAAAAGGGCCGTGACCCGCACCATGCCGACATCATACGGACTACAAACCGAGCACCGCAAAGCGATACACCATGGCGAGTCCGAACCGGCATCGGCGCTACGCCGAATACATAGTGCCAATGAACTAACGACCAATCCACACCGAACATGATCGCTGCGCGGAATTCCGCGCAACTGATGGAAAGTAGGTGTATTCAAGCAATGCTTGTAATGTAGAATCGCCCTTGCTACGCTCTCTAAAGCCTTTTGGCAACTGACGGAGTGTCTCCGGACCGGATCTTAATCAACGGGTTCAAGGTTCGAGTCCTTGAGAAGGTATTGCCATGTTGCGTATCTTCGTTTCATAACCCCCCTGGGGTTACCGACAGACGCCGCGAAGATGCATGCGGCGCTGCGGGCCAATGAAAAAACTGTAATCGGACGTTTAACCCACGGCCACGCGATCGAGGGCCAGTTCGTGGGCCTCGTGGTAGCGCTTGCCGAGGTTGTGCCAGTCGAAGTGGGTGGAGAAGTCTTCGACAGTGTTGCGCAGCGCGATGCGTTCGCGGCGGGACATCTGGCAGAAGCGGAACATGTGGTCGGTCAGCTCGTCGGCGGTCTGGTCGAAGCCCTTGCCGCGGCGGTGGACGGTCCACAGGCCCTTGGCTTCGTGGTCGGGCGAGAGCT